>JBNJDE010000108.1:0-6692 GCA_051744605.1 Halobacteriota archaeon | reverse complement strand
AGAGTGGACGCATAAGCCCTCGCGTACCTACACGTTACTGGGTTACCCAGCCGTTATCGCAGGCGCGGTGGCCGAGGGTGGCGTCTCAGTGGTCGTGGGGTGGTCCGTGCCATTCCCGGTGCTCCCCACCCCACGTGAACTGCCCGGAGAAAGCTCGCTGGACGACCTCCGACAATGCCGGGTGGATGTGTACCGCATCGCGAAGAGTCTGGACGCTCCGCGACCCCGATATCACTGCGACGACGACGTCCGCGTGGTAGAGCAACAGCTTCGAGGTGAGACAGCCGCGATTCAGACAGGTGCCGCCGATCGGCCCTTCTCGACGATCGCGACCGACTGGCCCTGGTTGGCCGCCACGTTCGCCACGTCGAGGCCCGAACCGGTGCCGACGACCGCGAAATCGTGGGTCTCCATATCTCTCGTTCCGGTCGGAAATATACGAACTACTGAGCTACCGAGAGGTAACCGCCAGGGATGCCGGGACGGCGGAGTGGCTCACCGCACCAGCGGCATGTTGTAGGCCGTCTCGTGGGCCATCACGGTCTCCCAGGTGATCTCACAGGCACAGGAGACCTCCCCGAAGACGCTCGGGTCCTGGCGTTCGTTGAAGTCCTTGATGGCCGTCTGCACGCGGTCGTCGCACTCCCCGCAGTTGTGTGGGCCACGGTCCGAGCCGTGACCGACCGGGTCGGAGACGACCAGCGCGTCCACGTCGGCGGTCCGTTCGAGCACCGCGGCGACGCTCCAGAGCCAGGGCGGTCGGTACCCCCCGCGGAAGTAGAGGTCGTCGACCATGGTGTACCGCTGGACGTTGGTCGGGTTCATCGAGATGGTGTGGGCATACGGGGCGGTGCGTTCGATGGAGGCGACCATGTCCTCGACGGCCTCCGACTCCGCGAGAAACGGCGGTTTCAACAGGAGGTAGGCCTTGACGCCGGCGCCGAGGTCCCGGGCCGTCTCGCTGGCGTCGACGAAGTCCGCGAAGTCGAAGTACTTGTTCACGCAGTCGTGGCGGACGCGATCGGTCGCCGTCTCCAGGCCGACCGCGACGTCGGTGGCCAGCCCCCGATCGAGGAAGTCGGCCAGACGGTCGGCCTCGACGAAGTCCGGCAGCGTCTCGACGACGATGCGGTCGCGATCCGCGAACGTCTCGGCGATGGCGGCCCGCGTCTCCGCCGGCACCTCGCGCTCGTCGAGGAACGACCCGGAGGTGTAGATCTTGATCAGCGGGGCGGGCTCGTCAGCGTTCTGCCGTTCGTGGGCCAGCGCCCGTTCGATCTGGTTCATCAGGGCCTCGTGGCTCACGGTGCCGCCCTCGACGGATTCGGCGACGTAGCCACACATGGTACAGCCACCCGCGCGGGCCCAGCGACACCCGCCGGTGTTGAGGATGATGGTCAGCGACTGCACGAAGCCGTCGGGCGTGTTGTCCTCGTCCAGCCAGACGCGAGTCGGTTCGGTCGGGTCGTAGGTCTCGTCTTTCTGGGCGCGGAGCGCTCGCATGACGGCGTTGTGGGCGTCCATCCCCCGCCCGCGTTCGCGACCCTCGGGACTCGGCTGGCTCATAGTGGAGTGCAAGCCGCCGTGCGCCTAAAGCGGCTTCGTTCCCGGTATCCGGGGCCGTCAGCGCTCCAGCCACCGGTGGACGGCCAGGCCTGCCACCACACCGACGAAATCGGCGACGAAGTCGGCCACCTCGAAGGTCCGTCCGGGGATGGCCGTCTGGGCGACCTCGATACCCCCGCCGAGGGCGACCAGGCCGACCGCGACCGCGACGACGGTCCCGCGGGCGTTCACGGCACGGACGACCAGCACGGTGAGCACGAAGAAGCCGCCGGCGTGGGCCCACTTGTCGAGGCCGACGATCCCGAACGGGCCGAAGACCGGGCTGCTCGCACCACTCCCCGGGACGAGCGATGCCACCACCAGCGCCGCCCCGAACGCGACGGCCGCCACCCTGGTTCGGTCGCGTCGACGTTGCACGGGACCCCCTCGGTTCCCACCGGTGAAAGACCCTGCGCCGGCTGCCGATAACCGGAACTGGTTACATTCCTGTGACAAGAACTACCCCGTTTGCGGCCCAATATGAATGGGAGAGGTTACTATGACAGACATCGGCGGATTCAACGATCACGTGGCACGCATCGACCTGTCTTCGGGGACGGTCGACTACGAGAGCATCGACGACGAGGACGCCAGGAAGTACATCGGGGGACGCGGTCTCGGGGTCAAGTACGTCTTCGACCAGGGGCCGGACGTGGAGCCGCTGGGGCCGGACAACCTCCTGGCGTTCATGAACGGCCCACTCACGGGCACGCAAGCGACCATGAGCGGCCGCATCGCGGTCGTGACGAAATCGCCGCTCACGAACACCGTGACCGACTCCCACCACGGCGGCTGGTCCGGGGCGCGCCTCAAGTGGGCCGGATTCGACGGCCTCCTCTTCGAGGGGCAGGCAGACGACCCGGTCTACGCGGTCGTGGAGGACGGCGAGGTCGAGTTGCGAGACGCCTCCCACCTCTGGGGGATGACCACCCACGAAGCGCGTGAGACCCTCGAAGACGAGGTCGAGGGGTCCTACGGCAAGAACCTGAGCTTCATGGGTATCGGGCCGGCGGGCGAGAACCAGGTCAAATTCGGCTGTATCATCAACGAGGACGACCGCGCCTCTGGCCGAGGCGGGACGGGGGCGGTTATGGGCTCGAAGAACCTCAAGGCCGTGATGGTCAAATCCGGCACGGACATGCCGAAACCGAAGGACACAGAGACCTTCCAGGAGGGACACAAACAGGCCACCGAGGTCATCAGAGAGTCAGACATCACCGCCCCGAACGAGGGGGGACTGTCGGTGTACGGCACCAACGTCCTGATGAACCTCACCGAGGAGATGGACGGGCTCCCGACCCGCAACGGTCGGTACACCTCGACGCACTCCGAAGCCGAGGACGACCCATCGGCGCCGAACATCGAGGCCGAACAGACCTCCGGCGAGTGGGTTCGCGAGAACATCCTCGTGGACGAACCGACCTGTCACTCCTGCCCGGTCGCCTGCAAGAAGGAGGTCGAGGTCGAGACCACCCTCGGCGGCGAGGACCACCACGTCCGGATGGAGTCCTTCGAGTACGAACCCGCCTTCTCGCTCGGGCCGAACTCGATGAACGACGACGCGGAGAAGAGCGCCGTCATGATGAACCGGTGTAACGAACTGGGCATGGACTCCATCGAGTCCGGTAATCTCCTCGCGATGGGCATGGAGATGGCCGAGAAGGGATACGTCGACGAGGACCTCGAGTGGGGCAACCAGGACGACATGTTCGAGTTGCTCCGCAAGATCGGTCACCGGGAGGGCGAACTCGGCGACGCGCTGGCCGAAGGGGCCAAAGGGGTTGCCGAGCGCTACGACGCCCACGACGCCCGCCTCGACGTCAAGAACCAGACCATCCCGGCGTACGACCCGCGAGCCATGAAGGGCATGGCCATCGGCTACGCCACCTCGAACCGCGGCGCGTGCCACCTCCGCGGGTACACGCCCTCGGCGGAGATCCTCGGCTTCCCCGAGAAGGTCGACCCCGCGGACCCCGAGGGGAAGGGCGAACTCACCATCACCTTCCAGGACATGCACGCCATCTCCGACTCCTTCGACATCTGCAAGTTCAACGCGTTCGCGGAGGGCATCGAGGAGTACGTGTTGCAGTACAACGGGATGTCGGGCCTCGACCTGAGCGAAGACGAACTCATCGAGGCCGGCAAGCGCATCTACACGCTCGAGCGCTACTACAACAACCTGGTCGGCTTCGACGGCGAGGACGACACCCTGCCGGGACGGTTCGTGGAGGGCCACGAGGACGCGATCCCCGGCCAGGGCGGCGCGGAGGGCCAGCTCGCCGAACTCGATCAGATGAAAGACGAGTACTACAGCGGGCGCCAGTGGGTCGACGGCGTGGTGCCGGACGAGCGGTTGGACGAACTCGGCATCGACGTCGGACCGGGAACGGGCGTCTCCCGTGGCGGCGTCTCGGCTGACGACTGATCGAAAACGGGAGCAGTAGCCTTTTCCTATCCGCCCGCGCGCATCGCTTTCTGCGCGAATCGCTCGACGAGTGGCTCCAGGGTCTCCTCGGGCCCCTCGAAGACGAGGGTTATCTCCGTCAGTTCCAGGGAGGGACCGATCGCTACCGTCTCAGCCGAGAGCGAGGCCCGCCAGTTGGCCCCTTCCACCGTCTCGTCGTCTTTGATCTCCCCACCCAGGTTCGCGAGGTAGTGACGAGCAAGTCGGGCCGAGATGCCCCGGAAGGAGCGTTCTATCTGCATCTATCCACCGGCGACCGGCGGAAAGATGGAGATCTTGTCGCCGTCCGCGACGTCGGTCTCGAGGCCCTCGAGGTGGTGGACCTCCCGGCCGTTCTTGAGGACGTTGACCTGCGGCAGAATCTCTCCGTCCTGGACGAACGCCCCCTCGAAGTCGGGGAACTCGTCCTCCAGGCCGCGAAGCACGGTCTCGATGGTCGCATCCCCCGCGAACTCGCGGTCGATGGTCTTCTGGCCGACCGTCTCCCGGAAGTTCGCGAACAGGCGAAGTTCCACGTTCATGGTTGGTAGTCGGTGCCAGGCCGTTTTACCTTATTGTTCCCCGAGACGAATGCCGTCTTCGACCAGCCGGACGTTCCGCTCGCGCTCCAGTTCCGCGCCCAGCGTCTCGTGCTCGTATATCTGGGCGAGCAGGTCCATGTAGAGGTTGCGCCAGGCGATGGCGTAGATCGGCGATTGCCCCCAGGCGCGGAGTTCGACGACGAACTCGTCGTAGCGGTCCCGGCGCGACTCGAGTTCCTCGATGGCGTCCGCCACCGACGCGACCGCCTCCCGGTCGTCTGCGGCCCGTTCGATGGACTCGTTGATCCGTTCCTGCCACGAGGCGACGACGCGTTGCATGTCGGAGCCGGCGTCCACCCCTTCCTCGGGGAGGGCGTCGAGGATCGGCCGCGGGACGCCCAGCGATAGCGCTTCCATGGCCGTCGGTTGGATCCCGTGGGTGAAAACAGTCCCGACGTCCGACGGCCTCGACCGTCTTCAGCGCTTCTGGTAGGTGTACAGTCCCAGCTTCAGCCGGTCCCACAGCGACTGCTCCCCGCGCTCGACTGGCTCGGCCTCGACGTCGCCCTCCTCGCCGGAGGGGCCGCGTTCGGCAGCGCGTTCGGCGACGGCGGGGTCGCGCTCGATGCTGAACTCCGTCGTCCGCACCGGGAACGGCCAGTAGCGGACCTGTCGCAGGAGCAGATACACCGCGAACAGTCCGAGCCCACCGAGGACCGACATGACCAGATAGAGCGTGCTTGCTTCCATACGGGAGCATCGAACACCCAGGGACAAAAATCAACCTGTCCCGCGCCGGTCTCCCGACCTCACCGTTCGGTCACGTGCCGGACGTCGACCGCGACGCCACGGGTTCCCTCCGCCATCGCCCGACCGTGGACGGCCGCGCGACCGATTCCGAAGGCCGAGGGCCCCTCGACGACCACCTCGTCGCCCTCCCTGATGGCCCGATCCGCCGCCACCACGCCGGGAGCGAGGACGCTGCCGTGGGGGACGAAGTCGTCGATTTGAACCGTCTTCGTCGGAATCGGGCTCTCGGCCCACCGTCGGGCGCCATCGAGGGTCAGCGCGATACTGCCGTACTTCGGTACGAGCGCGGCCAGCTGCTCCCCGTCGGGGGCGATGGCCTGCAGTTTCGGGTAGCGACCGCGCATCGTGACGTCATCGAAGAGCGCTGCGGCGGCGCCCGCGCCCAGGTGGTAGTCCGCCACGGCCGCGAGGGTCGCCCGTTCGCGCTCCTGGACGCGGATGGTCCGTTCGCCCTCGAGGGCGTCGCCGAGGTTCGCCAGCGAGGCATCCGTCGTGGGGTGGTCCTCGACCGTGAACTCGACGGGGATATCGAAGTCGGCGGTGGCCCGTTCGACGACCTCGCGGTAGCCGTGTTCGGGGACGTGGGCGACGATGCGCGGATAGTCGGTGCTGTCGAGGTAGGCGCGCAGGATGTCGGCCACCATCTCGACCTCGTCGGCGCTCCACCGACCGGTGACGACCGAGTCGTAGTGCTGGGCGGGGTAAGTCAACTCCAGTTCCTGGGGCACGACGCCGATGGGCGAGGTCATCGAGACGACGTGGGCCCGGTAGCGGGCGGCCTGCTGGAACTGGCGGTGGCTCTGGGATTCGCTGTAGGGCTTCTTCGCCGAGCAGGGCACCAGCAGGAGCGGCACGTCGGTCAACCGGCGTTCGAATCGGCTCGTCACGCGGTTGGCAAAGCGCTGGATCTCGACCCGCCGGAGCGTGTCCTCGCTCGCGGAGAGCAACAGTCGGTCGCGGTACACCGGCGTGCGGGTCTCCTGGTAGGTCCACTGGTCGTCGAGTTCGCGGAACGCGGCCGTGAGCCACGCGACGTGGCGCGCCTGGCCCTCGATGTAGTCCCGGAGTCGGCCGTCGCGGACGCGCTGTCGGACCCGTCCGAGTTCGCCAGCGAGGACGTTCCGGTTGTGCGCCACACACGCCTCCCGGTCGAACTCCTCGATGCCGACCGAGCACGCAGCACACGAACACGGGAGTTCCTCGAGGTCTTCGAGGGCGTAATCGCCCTCGGTGGTCAGGTAGCGGCCGCGTGTCCCCTCGACGACCGCCTTCGTCTCGTCCACCAGGTCGAC
>JBNJDE010000107.1:0-6928 GCA_051744605.1 Halobacteriota archaeon | reverse complement strand
TCACGGTTCGTTTCACTCACCGCTCGCCATTCAGCGGGCCGGACGGCTTCGCCGCCCGCCCCGCTCACCTCGCGCCTCGCGTTACTCAGCGCTCGCATATCCGAGGGCCCTCCCTTCCGGTCGGCCCCTCGCTACTTCCCCCAGAACGGATCCCGCTTCCGCCGCGTCTCCAGATACTGACTCAGCGCCTCCCGCTCGTCGGCCGGCAGGTCCTCCCGCAACTCCTGTTCCAGCACCTTCGCGTGCTTCTCCGGGAGGTCCACCCACAGGACGTCGCCCTCGTCGATGTCCCGCCCCACGGTCGGCCCGTCGATGGAGGCGGCGAGTTGCTCGCCGGCGCGGGCTTCGTCGACGTCTTCGCCCTGGTCCTGGAGGCCCTTCAGCACGCCCACGCGCGTGAAGTCGTTATCGTCGGTGAAGTAGCCGACCGGGACGTTCCGTTTGAGCGTCCCGGAGGATATCTCGACGCCGACGACGGCGGGGTCGTTCTGCCGGAAGACGTGGTCTTTGAGGATCCGGAAGCGGGCCGGGCGGATGACGTTCTCGAAGACCGCCTCGCGCTGGGCCGTCTCGATGGCCTCCACGTGGGCCTCGTACTCCTCGATGAGCTGATAGATGACGTCGTTGCGGAAGACCTCGACGTCCTGCTGGTCGGCGCGGTCGGCCGAATCGCCCAGCATCTCGACGTTGAACCCGAGGATGGCGCGATAGGTGTCGTCCTCGACGGTCGTCGCTACGCTCACGTCCCGCGGGGCGACGTCCCCGACCTCGGCACGCATGACCGGTATCTCGGCCTCCTCGAGGGAGTTGACCAGCGCTTCGAGGCTACCGAGGGTGTCGGCCTTGACGACGATGCCGTCCTCGGCGGTCTCGACGGCGACCTCGGCCAGTTCGGCGGTCACCTCCTCGATGACCGCTTCGACGTCGCGGTCGCCGACGACGCGGACCGGCGCCCCCGCCATGGCGTCGTCGAGGTCGGGGGCGGCGATCTTCACGCCGGAGGCGGCGGCGATGGACTCGACCTGCTCGAAGCGCTTCTCCGTCCGGATCTCGGCCAGTTCGCGCGGTTTGAGCAGCGCACGGACGGTGGTGACGATGGGCTCGTTTTTCGCGCCCACGACGATGGTGTCGTCCTCGGCGATGGTGCCGTCGTAGAGGATGACGTCGAGGGTGGTCCCGAACCCCTGTTCTTCTTTCACCTCGAGGACGGTGCCGGCGCCCGGACCGGTTACGTCGACTTCCATCTCCTCTTTCATGTACCGCTGGGAGAGGCCCATGAGTACGGTGAGCAGGTCCGGGACGCCCTCGCCCGTCTCGGCGGAGACCGGGATGACGCCGATGTTCTTGCGGAAGTTCTGTACCCGCCAGTAGAGATCGGAGGAGAAGCCGGCATCGGAGAGTTCCCCGATGATGTCGTAGAGGCGCTCGTCGAGGTGGCTCCTGACTCGGTCGGACTGGCTGTCGTAACTCGGTTTGATGGGCGAATCGGGCTGGGGATTCCAGCCGGGGACGGTGTCGACCTTGTTCGCCGCGACGACGAAGGGCGTCTGGCTGTCCTGGAGGATGGAGACTGCCTCCTCGGTCTGTGGCTGGAACCCGTCGTTGACGTCGACCACGAGGATGGCGATGTCGGCGAGGGCTCCCCCGCGGGCGCGTAAGGTGGTGAACGCGTGGTGGCCCGGCGTGTCGATGAACAGGAGACCCGGGAGGTCGAACTCGGTGGGGTCGACGAGACTGCCGGCGACGCTGGAGACGACGTCGAGGGGAACGGCAGTCGCGCCGATGTGCTGGGTGATGGCGCCCGCTTCGCCCTCGATGACGGTCGAGCCGCGGATCTTGTCGAGCAGACTCGTCTTTCCGTGGTCGACGTGGCCGAGGACGGCGACGATCGGTGTTCGAAGGTCCGATGGGGTGGGAGATGGAGCGTCAGACATGGGCATGGCGAGGAGAACCGTCGATACTCGAACACGCGGCGTCGGGGAATTTAGTTCCATCGCCCTGGGATGGCGACCTGGCGAGTCGTCTCCCGCCCAGGCGGTCACGCCGTTGGTAAAGCTATATCCGCCACTCGCGCGAACGCACCATCCGAGCGGCGCCGTCCCTGGGGAGCGCCGACGGAGCGCGTCGGCTGGATACACCGGGGTGGCTGTCACTGGAGACGAGTCGTAGAGCAATGGTACCACACACTGCTATCCCTCGCGGTCGGCCGTCCGCGATCGGCCGGAGGGCCGTGCCGTGACCCGAACGGGAGACGAGACGCTCAGCGGACCGTCCGTGGCCCAGCGCGTCTTCCTCGCTGGCCTGTTCTTGCTCGTCGTTACGGTCCCGGTCGTCGCCATGCTGATCCGTGCCGTTTCGGGCACCGTTCCCACGCGTCTGGTGTTCGTTCCCCTCCCGCCGATCGAGCAGAGCGTCGACCTGTTTCCACGCGTGAGCGAAGCGGGATTCGACGTCACACGCTGGCTCTGGGGAGTGCTCGCGGATTTCCTGGGCGTGGTCTTCGCCGTCGTCTACTACCTCGTCCTGTTCACCGCCCTGCTCGGCACCGGACTCGCGGTGGGCGGGGGAATCGGGATTGCCGATCCGCGTGAGATGGCGCGGACCATCAGGCGGGCGCTCGGCCTTCGGATCGTCCGGATGCTGCTCGGCGGGTACACGGCGATCGGGCTCACCATCCTGTTCCCGGCGACGGTCCGACTCGTGCTGGAACTCGTCCTCACTGCCGCGCTCTGGCTGGTGGTGCTGGTGGCCCTCGCGGTCCTCTGGCGGCATATCGAGTCGGCGGATCACGTCCTGTCCCGGATCGCCCTCTGGTATCCGCTGACGGTCGCCCTCGTCGTGTTGCCGAGTGTGGTCGTAGGGATCGTCTCGCCGTCGGCCAGGCCCCTCTTCTTGCGGGTGAGCGCAATTATGGCGAGTCCAATTCTCGAGAGCGGGCTTGTTGGGGGACTCCCCGCCGTGTTCTTCGTCGACGATTTCATCCCGACCGCGGTCGCATATGGTGGGTTCTGGGTCGGGGTGGTGCTCGTGATGGGGTGGTTCGTCGGTGTGGTCACCGAGGTATGGGCGTGGTTGCCCGGTCGACTCGTCTCCCTGGGGGCATCGGTCTGGGGACGGGTGCGTCGGCTCGGCCGAGGCCTGTTGGACCGATGAGTTGACGCTATCGAGTCCGTGCGAGGGATCGACGAAACAGCGGTGGCGTCCGTCGATGCGTCAGCCGCCCGTGTCACGCGGTGCGAAAGTTTACTAATCTCTCCGGATAATGGTCGGGACATGGCCGACATACTCGCCGAGAACCTCTCTGGAAAGGCCGTGATGGGCTCCGACGGCACGGAGCTCGGCCGGCTGTACAACATCTCGATGGACCTCAAGAGCGGCAAACTCCACGACCTCCTCGTCGAACCACTCGAGGACTCCGACGTCCAGCTCGATTTCCCGATGGACGACGAGGGGCACTTTCGCATCCCCGTGGGTCGCGTCCAGGCGGTGAAAGATTACATCGTCATCGAACGCTAGATGTACGTCCTCGACACGTCGGCATTCATCCACGAGTTCGACACCGACGAGCCCGTCGCGACCATCCCGGCCGTCAGGGACGAACTCGACGATGCACAGGCGTACCGGTACGACGCCATGGAGGGGGCGGGGATGCACATCCAGATCCCCGACGAGAACACCCTCCAGACGGTCCGACAGGCCGCGAAACGAACCGGGGACGCGACCGTCCTCTCCGAGACCGACGTCCGACTCCTCGCCGCCGCACTCGAACTCGATGCGACCCTCGTGACCGACGACTACGCCATGCAGAACGTGGCGGACGACCTCGAGCTGGCCGTCGAGGTCATCGCCCAGGAGGGCATCGAAGAGCGTCGCGACTGGCGATTCCAGTGCCAGGGCTGTGGCCGGGAGTTCGACGAACACCGCGAGCGCTGCCCCATCTGTGGCAGTCAACTCGCGAGAAAGAACCCCAGTTAGTCGAGGCAGTCGATACCGTACTCGATCAACTGTCGGGCGACCTCCTCCTCCGTCGTGTCGTACTTCCTCGCGAGGGCCGCGACCCGCCTCCCCAGCCGGTCGTCGCAGACGACCGTGAACTGTCGCTGCATGGGGTGTGGTACCGCTTCAGACACCGTAAAGCTACGTCAGACGCCCGTCATATCATCCCGGTCGTGAGCGCCACGTACGCCAGTCCGAACTGGATGGCGTTGTACGTGCCGTGGACCAGTGCGGCGACGACCACGTTGTCGGTCCGCTCGTAGACGACCCCCAGGACGAGCGAGATGGCGAACAGTCGGAGGAGCGTGGCGAAGATGGCCGCCGCGCTCCCGGTGGCGTAGGTTGGTAGGTGGATGGCGGTGAACACGAGCGTCCCGACCAGGACCGCCGACCGGCGGGAGAACCCTTCGTAGAGGTACTTCTGGACGATGTTTCGCGACAGCAACTCCTCGCCGGGGCCGATGGCGAGCCACGAGAGCGGGATGAACCAGAGCAGGATGGCGGGATTTCCACGCGCCGCCTCGATGAGGCTGTGTTCGGTCGAGGGAACCCCGAGGAGGGAGCTCAGATAGCTCACGGCGGCGAGGACCGCGAACATGCCGATCACGCCACCGATCACGTACAGCCAGCCCCGTCGGTCAGGCCATCGAACGTCGATGTAGTCCAGTCCGAGGTCCCGCATCCGGAGGAATCCGAACGCGACCAGGCCGAGGCCCAGGCTGAACAGGACGGTACTCACGCCCTGCTGGAGGACCAGCCCCTCTATCGGCAGGAGCGTGAGGCCGGCGATTGCCACGACGAATCCCACGAGGAGCCCCGTCACCCCGATGGCGAGTGCGGTGAGGGAACTGACCCCCTTCCGCACGAACGCCTGTCGATCCAACTCCAGCCAGTCCGCGTACGCGACCCCCACCCCGACGATTCCGAGCACGAACGCGACCGGCAGTCCGATCCCGACCGAGAGCGAATCGGCCGCCTCGACCGGATACAGCAGCGTCACCGCCGCTGCGATGGCGAGACCGCCGGTACCGACACCGGCCAGGATGGCGAGTCGCCGATCCTCGACCCCGTAGCGACGGGCCCCGAACGCGATTATCGCGACGAGCGCGGCCACCAGCCCCGGGACGCTCCCCACACCGTCGGCCGCGAAGACGCCGTTCCACTCGACGAGACTGGCCGCCACGCCGAGACCGGCGATCACGAACCCGACGGACGGGACGAATCGACCCATGGCTCGACGAACGGGCGCCGCGCTAAAAGCGTCTGGTTTTCCGGAACGTCACTCGACGAGCAGGCGGTCCTTCTCCGGGAGCGTCTCGCCACGGAGCAGCCCACGAGCCCGCTCTTTGCCCCACTCCACGGCAGGCTGGGTGAACGTCTCCACCTCGTAGAGTTCGCCGGCGAGGATGCAGGCGGCCTCCATCTCGTAGAGCAACGATCCGAGCGATTCGGCGTCGATCCGGTCGATCGATACCCTGACGTTCGGTTGGCCGGATCTGGCCAGGCTGGCCTCTGTGGCCGCGAACTCGGCGTCGAGGAGGTCTCGAAGCGAGTGGCCGCCGAGGTAGTCCAGGCCGGTGAGGTCGGCCGACGGGATGGTCGTGTCGGGGCCCTCACCGGTCTGGAGGAGGGTGACGACCTTGTCGAGCGGCCCCGCGCGGTAGAGCTGCAACTGGGAGTGCTGGTCGGTCGCGCCGAGGGCCCGAATCGGCGTCTGGCCCAGTCCGTCCTTGCCCAGGCTCTCGGCCCACAGCTGAGCGAACCACTCCGCGAACGGGTCGAGGGCCTCTGCGTAGGGCATCATCGCCACCATCGACGCCCCCCGCCGGTCGAGGGCGTACAGCGTCGCCCCGTAGGCGTACGCGGGCGTCTCGAACAGCGACCCGGTCAGGTCGGCGGCCGCCGATCTGGCCCCAGCGAGTACCCCCTCGATGTCGACACCCGCGATCGCCGGTACGGCCAGCCCGACCGTCGAGAGCACGGAGAACCGGCCGGGAACTCCTTCGGGCACGTCGAGTGCCGGCAGATCGTGTTCCGTCGCGAGGTCGCGCAGATTTCCGTCGGACCCCGTCGTGACGAGCGTCCGCTCCCGCCAGTCGACGCCCGCATCGGCCATCGCCTCGCGGACGACCAGGAAGTTGGCCAGCGTCTCGGCGGTGGTGCCCGACTTCGAGACCACGTTGACGACGGTCTCGGAGAGCGGGAGGTCGGCGAGCAGGGTCTCGACGTGGGCCGGGTCGACGTTGTCGAGGAAGTAGGCGTCGGTGTCGTCGCCCAGCGCCTCGGTGATGGTGGCCGCACCGAGGGCGCTTCCCCCGATTCCCACCGTGAGCACCGCACTGGCGTCTTCGAATGGGGCGACGGCCTCGCGGATGGCCTCCGGGTTCGTGGTTTCCGGGAGGTTCAGCGAAGCGTACCCGAACGAATCGGCGTCGCGACCGTGCTGGATTGTCTCGTGGGCGCTGGCGACACGGTCGTCGAGCCGGTCGAGGGCCTCGCGCGGGACGCCGATGGGCGACGTCTCGGCGAGAGCGTTGGCGATATCGACGCGCATAGGCGTACCGCGGGTCGCGCGGGTATAGGGTGTTGCGCTTCGGTTCCGTAACGCGCAAAAGCCAGAGCGGTCTATCCCGAGTCGATGCCCAGCAAGTCGGGGACGTTCCTGGTGACCGCCGCGGACGCGGACAGCGTCGTCCTCGCCGACGTGACGGACGGCCAGGTTCACACCCTCGCGGAGAATCCGGGACTATCGGTCGACGACGTCGTCGACGCCACGATAGCCCCGGTTCCGCCGATAGAGGCGGTCTGGACCGTCGAGGACCTCCGGGAGACCCGCAGTATCGCCGTCGAGGTGAGCGACGAACGGCCGACGAAGACCAGTCGCGACCTGGCCGCGACCATGGACGAGGGGGACCTCGAGACCCGCGAACGG
>JBNJDE010000106.1:0-7081 GCA_051744605.1 Halobacteriota archaeon | reverse complement strand
TGCTCCGTCAGGGATTTGAACCCTGGTCATTGCCTCGAGAGGGCAATATGATTGGCCGGACTACACTAACGGAGCCCTCGTCTGCGTGCACTCGTTCGTAACCGTGGTTCAAGTATAACGGTTGTGTTTCGGCGGTACCGTGAGACTGGCTCACGAACCGCCACTACTCTCGTTCAATCGGTGCGGCGGGAGCGTTCGTTTTCACGCTCTCGATACCCTGTTTGGCTTTCTGTAGCGTCGCGTACCCCTCACCCGAATCGGCGATGATGTTCCCGTTGTCGTGTCGGAGTCGCCACCGCCACTGTCCGCCGGCGTCCTCGTACACTTCGAACGTTGCGCCCATATTCATATCACGGGGCTAATCTGTTTTTACGGTTGCGCATATTCTCGTTGTAGTACTCGAAAGTGATCGGCGCCCACTCCGCAGCAAGATCCAGCACGTCTTCGGTCATCTCACGGACCTCCCATTGGGCGTCCGCGGCGGCACGCATGTCGGCGACGTGCATGAGCATCCGAATGTTCATCGAGAAGACGATATTGACCTCCGTACCGAGGGGGAGAACGAACCGAGCGTCCTCCGGTGGCATGTCGAGATCGAGGAGGTCCTGGTACGCCTGCACGGATTGCTGAACGGCGTCGGCGAATATCTCTTCGCGTCGTTCGACGGTCGCTTCGTCGACAGAACCGGCCTTGTTCTTGCGACCGACCCAGTCGGGGTCGGTGACGGATGGCGGGAAGACGACGAGTTCCCCGTTCGCGACGTCTTCGGGGTCGACGTCATCGAAAGAGACGTATCGCATCGATCGGACGTCGAAGCTAACGTGGCGATGACGCGTTATCTGGGCCATGCAGGTTCTGCTGCACCCCTTGACGGCAAAGGTCGCTTGTGCGTGTTCGAACGGACCGTAGTGCCCGTGCCGCAGGAGATGTCCGATGAGCGTCTCCTTTTTCTCCTCGATGGTATCGCCCTCGACGGTCTCCATCGTCTCTTCGAAGGATAGCTCCGGGTTGAACGCCTCCATGTAGTCGTTTCTGGCGGCCCGACAGATGAGTTCCTCTGGGTTTTGGGTGGCTTCGAGAAGGGTGACGTCCATTGGTGTGCTGACTGAGCAGAGGGTGGCGGGACACTAAACCGTTATTGGCTCACCTGGCGACGCGAAGCTTCTTTCCCGGACCGCTCCTACGTCCTATCGACAACCGATTATGATCAGAAATCTCGCCGCGGACATCCAGGCGTTCACCAGCAACGTCTTTCTCATCGAGGGCGAACGGACCGTCCTGGTCGATCCAGGCGCGAACTTCGACGTCGTTTCTCGCCTCGAAGACACCGTGGATTCGCTGGATGCAATCGTTCTTACACACACGCATCCCGACCACGTCGAAAACACCGAATCGGTCGCGAGTTCGTACGAAGTCGACGTCTGGGGATACGATCCCCAGCATCCATACGTGGACGAGGAGATCGATGATGGCGACGTCCTACAGATCGGCGACGACGAGTATCAAGCGGTCCATACACCGGGACACAAGGACGACCACCTCTGTTTCTACGCGGACAACGCAGGGATCCTGTTCGCGGGTGACCTCGTCTTCGGTGGGGGTGGGTTCGGACGGACCGACCTGGAAGAAGGGGATCGCCCGACACTCGTCCGGAGCATCCAGCGAATTCTCGATCTGCTGGACGAAGATCTCGGCGTTCTCCACAGCGGCCACGGTCCCAGCGTCACTGACCGACCGTACGAGGACATCGAGATGGCGTATCGGATGGCCCAAGTGTAGCGATCGCCAGATCACTCGGCCGTGTCGACGCCATAGTAGCCGGGTTCCTCGTCATCGCGGGGTTCTGCGACGACGAGGTCGTCCGCGTGAACCATGATCCACGGGATAGCCCAGTCCAGAAGAATGTCTTCGGTCTGCGGTTCGAGTTCGGCATCGGGGTCGAGTTCCTGGAGCAATCGAGCGATCTCGTAGACCGTATACATCTCGTCTTCGTCGAGTAATTCGGCGGGCGTGTAGAAGTCCGCGGGATAGAGGGTCTCGAATTCGGATCTCGACACGGGCATACTGGAATGGGCGTCACAGCGTGACTAAAGACTCACGGTCGCCGCGTCGAGAAAAGTGTGGGTCGAGTTACTCGAAGGTCGCGATGACGTCCTGGTAATTCTCGGCGACGTCGTCCCAGTCGACGACCTCGAAGAATTCGTCGATGAAGCTGCCGCGGTCGGGGCCGTAGTCGTAGTAGTAGGAGTGTTCCCAGACGTCCAGCGCCAGGATGGGGTGGCTGCCCCAGAGGGCGCCCTGGTCGTGCTTGTCGACGACGACGTTGCGCAGCTGTTCGGCGTGAGTGTCGTAGACCAGGAGGGCCCAGCCACCGGCGGCAGATGCGGCGGCTTCGAATTCGGCCTTCCAGGCGTCGTACGAGCCGAAATCGGCTTCGATGCGATCGCGAAGGTCGCCGTCGGGTTCGCCGCCACCGTTCGGGGCCATGTTGTTCCAGAACAGCGTATGAAGGATGTGGCCCGAGCCGTTGTGGGTGACGTTACGGATGGCGCCAGCGGACCCGTCGGTCGTTCCCGCGTCGCGGTTCTCGGCGAGCGTCTCTTCGGCACTGTTCCAGCCGTTGACGTAGCCCTGATGGTGGGTGTCGTGGTGCCAGGTGAGGACCTGTTCGGAGATGTGTGGTTCCAGTGCGTCGTAATCGTACGGCAGTGGCGGAAGTTCGTAGTCGCTCATTGTGGATCTACAGTAGCATTATCTCCCGGATTCCTGATAAAGGTTGAGGAACCGGTGGTTGTCCGGTTAGAGACCGAGTTGCTACCAGTAACGAAGGTTTCGAAAGCGGTGGTACTCGCTTCATATCGGTTGTGTTAATCGTCCGCCCTCGCGCGTTCGAACATCGTAATCGCCGCTTCTCTGCGGTCCGCGTGGTCGACGATGGGCGCTGGATACGCCGGAGCTTCGTCCTCGCGTTGACTGGGAGACAGGTCAGTCCAGTCGTGGATTATTTCAGCGTCGACGTCGCGGAGTTCTTCGACGTATTCCGAGATGTACTGCGCCTCGGGATCGTAGCGTTCGCCCTGTGTCATGGGGTTGAAGATGCGAAAGTACGGCTGGGCGTCGGTCCCCGTGGATGCCGCCCACTGCCACCCCCCGACGTCGTTCGCTGTATCGTGGTCGACGAGGCGATCACGGAACCATCGATACCCCTCGCGCCAGTCCACGAGGAGATCTTTGGTGAGAAACGAGGCGACGATCATGCGAACCCGGTTGTGCATGTACCCCTCTGCCAGTAACTGGCGCATGCCTGCGTCGACGATGGGATACCCCGTCTGCCCTCGTTTCCAGGCCTCGAGAGCCTCCGGG
This sequence comes from Halobacteriota archaeon, assembly GCA_051744605.1. GTDB lineage: Archaea > Halobacteriota > Halobacteria > Halobacteriales > Halobacteriaceae > Halanaeroarchaeum. The sequence continues at coordinate 3,718 of JBNJDE010000106.1, read as the reverse complement.
TCTTGTTTCCACGCTATCGGGTTCGTGTAGGACTTGAAGTTCTCGGTCACGGTCTCGGGGTGGTACGTCAGAACCTGGGCGTAGAATTCACGCCAGGCGAGTTGGCGCTGGAACTCGCGGACGGACTCACGGTCTTCCGACGAGGTGGCCGACGACTTCGCCCGTTCGGTCGCCTCGTACACCTCGCGGACACCCAGAAGCCCGAACTTGAGGTCCTGGGACAGACGCGAGGTGCACGCCTGGGCGGGGACGTCTCGACAGTCGCTATACGAGAATATCGGCTCCTCGATAAACGTCCGAAGGCGATCGATTGCGGCCTGGCGGGTTCCATCGGGAATCGAAGCGTCGGGGTTCTCGAATCCCAGTTCCGCCAGTCCTGGTATCGGGTCTCCAGAGACCGAGACGAAGGCGTCGGCGTCTGGACCAGCATACGGGGATTCTTTCTCACGGTCCTGCCACTTCTTCCAGAAGTACGAGAAGACGGAGTACGGGTCTCCATTCGAGGTCCGGATCGAACCCGGTTCGTGGAGGACGAGGTCTTGCACCCAGTCGACGTCGTGGCCGGCGGAGAGGAGTGCGTCCTCGACCGATCCGTCTCGCTCCTGGGAGAGGCCGGAGTAATCGTCGTTCCACACGACGGTGTCTGCGTCGTATTCCGCTGCGGCCGCTGGAATCTGGACGCTCGGGTCTCCGTGAGCGACGATCAGATCCGTTCCCAGGTCGCGATACCGCGCGCGGAGGTCTCGAAGGGCCTCGAGCATGAACCTGACCCGAGAGCTCCCGGCATACTGGAGGATATCGTCGTCGAGACAGAATATCGGCACCACCGTTCCACGGGAGGTCGCCCGGTCGAGACCCGCATTGTCGATTGTTCGAAGATCACGACGATGCCAAAACAACGTCACGGCGGCCGAATCACTCATCGTCTCCGATACGGACTGGAGGAGTTAGTAGTTGGGTCAGGAATCGTCCGGTCGGAATATCCGGAACGACCCTCGTCCGACGGCGACGGTCTCCTGGTTGCCGTCTGGAACCGTGCTTTCCACATCGACGGTTGCGACCCCGACCGTCGACCCGATCCGTACGACCTCGGCGGTAGCGACGAGGTCGCCTCTGGCAGGCCGGAGGTACGAGACGTTGAGATCGATGGTGGCGACGCCGGAGTCGATGGGGTCGTCCAGTGATGCGTGAACGCTCAACCCACCTGCCGTGTCGATGATGGTAGCGGCGATGCCGCCGTGGACGTTCCCGTTTCCCTGCCCCCTGTTGGCCAGTTTTTCGTCGTACGGGACGCGCATGACCATCTCTCCGGGGGTCATCGATTCTACCTGCAGATCGAGAAATGAGAGGTAGCCGTGCTGGTCGATGTACTGCTGGAGGAATGCCCGCGCGTCCTCCGAATCGTAGACGTCGTCCATTAGGACCATGGTCGGCCGCAAACGTGATAAGACCAACGTGTCACGGTCACATCACCCGGTTTCGGTGGTGGACCGCCACGGGTAATTGTTGGCATGCTATTACGTGTGTCGATTTCTAAGAAGGTTTAAACAGCCCCTAATCCTACGTGAGATAACGTGACTGAAGAATCCACCGCCCCTGTCGACGGGGTACTCCTCATCACCGTCGATTCGCTGCGTGCGGATGCAATCGGTGGTGAGAACTCCCACTCGCCGAATATCGACGCACTCGCCGAGTCCGGGACGAACGTCGAGAACGCATTCGCGTCCGGTAACTGGACGCCGTTCTCGTTCCCGAGTATCCTCGGGTCGAAGCCAGTCTTCGCCGAGGGGCCGGATATCGGCGTCGCCGCGGATTCGACGCTCGCCGAAGTGTTCGACGAACACGGGGCGGAGACGGCCGGGTACAACGCCGCGAACGGCTTCTTGACCTCTCACTGGGGATACGACCGTGGATTCGACTCCTTCGAGACGTTCACCGAATCCAATGGATCGCTCTACGGGCGGTACCTCGCTGCCCATCCGACAGTTCAGGGATGGATGCAACTACTCTCGTCGCCGTTTCGCCGGGCGTTAGGCCGACTAAAGGGAGACGACCGACCCCAGTTCCTCGACGCATCGCGGTTGATCGACGTGGAAACGCGCGCGACGTCGTTCCTCGAATCGACCGACGGGCCGTTTTTCCTCTGGGTCCACTATATGGACACCCATACACCGTACGTCCCTGCCCCCCGTCACCTCCGAGAAGTGACCAACAACAAGACCAGCACCCTCCGTATGCTCCGGGCACATCTCCGGACGGGTCTCGGTCTGGAGGTCAACGACGGGACCCTGGCTGACCTGCGGTCCCTCTACGACGCCACCGTTCACCAGGTCGATGCGAGCGTCGGTCGACTGCTGGACAAACTCGACGCGGAGGGTCTCCGTGACGAGACGTGCGTCGTCGTCGCCGGCGATCACGGCGAGGAGTTCATGGACCACGGTCACCTCGCCCATTATCCCAAGCTCTACGACGAACTGACCCACGTTCCACTGATCATCGACCATCCGAAGATGGACGCGAGCGACATATCGGCGCCGACGTCCCTGGATACCCTTCCCCCGACGCTCCTCGACGCCGCCGGGCTTCCCACCGAGGGGTTCGACGGAGAGAGCATCCTCTCTACGATGCGGGACGACGAATCGACCCACGTGGAGCCTCCGGTATCCGTCGCCGTCCGCGGTGATTCGGTGACCCAGCAGCCGATCCCGAAACGGCTCGACGAGGGCGACCTACTCGTTTCGGCCCGGTCCGAGGAGTGGACCTACATCCATCACACCGATGGCGAGTCACACGAGCTCTACGACAGGATAGTCGATACCGACGAACAGGAGAACCTGTGGCCGGATAGCCGAGACGAACCCGGTGTAGCGGTCCTTCGAGAGGCGGCCCTCGACCACGTCAATCGGCTCGAGGATGGGGCGACCAGCGGGAACCAACCCGATGCCGGCGAAACGCCCGATGGCGTACAGAAGCGTCTCAAAGCTCTCGGCTATCAGTAAACGGCCGAGCGGCTGATAGAGGCCATCGCTGGTCCGTCAAACGCGAAGAAGAAAGCGGTAGTAGTGGTAGCCCTAGATAGGTCGCTCGGAACTGATTAGCGGTCTTTGAGCGTGAACCACCAGTCGCGAGCGTCGTAGCCCTTCTCTTCGGCTTCTTCGAGACGCGCATCGGCGTCGGCCTCGGTTCCCGGTGGCGGGAGGAGGACCTTGTCACCGAACATGTCGTTGTTCGGCCAGTCGGCGGGCGTCGCGACGCCTTCGGCGTCGGAGAACTGCAGCGCCTCGACGGCACGGAGGACTTCGTCGAGATTCCGGCCGACTTCGGCCGGGTAGTAGAGGATGGTCCGGATCGTCCCGCTGTCGTCGACGATGAAGACGGCGCGGACGGTGCTCGTGCCCGCGTTCGGCTGGATCATCCCGAGTCGTTCGCCGACCGAACCACCTTCGTCGGCGATGATGGGGAAGCCGATTTCTACGTCCAGTTCGTCGTCGATCCATTCGGTCCACTTCAGGTGGGAGTGAACGCGGTCGACGGAGAGACCGATCAGATTTACGCCCATCTCTTCGAACTGTTCGCGGCGCTGTTCGAAGCCGACGAATTCAGTCGTACAGACGGGGGTGAAATCTCCGGGGTGACTGAAGAGGACGAACCATTCGTCCTCGTATTCGTCCGGTAGGGTCAGTTCACCGTGGGTCGTATTTACCGTCATTTCGGGGAA
>JBNJDE010000105.1:0-7254 GCA_051744605.1 Halobacteriota archaeon | reverse complement strand
CACCACATCGTCGACCCCGACGAGAACGCCTGTCCGTACTGCGGGTCGACGACGCTCACCGAGGACTGGGCCGGGTACGTCGTGATCACCCACCCCGAGCAAAGCGAGATCGCGACGAAGATGGAGGTCGACGAACCCGGCGAGTACGCGCTCAAGGTCCGGTAATCGAGCCGTGGTCCGCACCGTCGCGAGCCTCCCCGAGTCGGCGAGAGCGGCGTTCAAGGAGCCGCTGGGCCCCATCTTCCAGGACGCCGATGCCCTCCTCGAAGACGCCGGCACCCCACTGATCACCGTCGGCGACGTCGTCACCTATCACATCGTCGGTGCCGGCGTCACGCCCCACGTCGCCATAATCGACGGAATCACCGAACGGGAACCGGTCAGCGAGGACGTGCGCCGTGGGATCCCCGCCGCCGACAGGGAGGTCTCCGTCGAGAATCCCCCCGGCACGCTCACGGAGTCGTTGCTCCGTGCACTGGACGAGGCCCTCCAGGGCGAGGAGCGCACGCTGATTCGCGTGACGGGAGAAGAAGACCTGGCGACCCTTCCCGCGGCCCTCCTCGCACCAGCGGGTGCGAGCATCGTGTACGGCCAACCGGGCGAGGGGATGGTGCGGGTGGACGTCACCGGATCGCGTCGCGAGGACGTCCGTGAACTGTGCGGGGCGCTGGAGACGGACGAACCGTTCTGGGAACTGGTCGGCGCCGAATCGCCGGCGTGACGGTACGCGCTTCGAAATCCTTTTACTGATTTCGACACCTATCACGACTAACTGACCATGGAAATCGACATTCTGGAGCAGGAGACGAACTCCATGCTCCACCGGACCGACGTCACGTTCGAGGTCGTCCACGAGGACGCCAGTCCCTCGAGACTCTCCGTCCGCGACAGTCTCGCCGCGAAACTCGACAAGGACTCCGAAGAGGTCGTCGTGGCCAAACTCGACACCAAATTCGGGATGCGCAAGACGGTCGGCTACGCGAAGGTCTACGAGTCGGCCGCCGACGCGGCCGACGTCGAGCAGGACTACATGCTCGAGCGCAACAAGATCGCGGCCGACGGCGAGGGCGAGGAGGCCGCCGAATAATGGCTCGTAGCGACTACTACGAGGACGGCGAGGCCACGAAGGAGCGCTGTCCCCGGTGTGAGGACGCGTTCCTCGCAGACCACGACGACCGCATGCACTGCGGTCGCTGTGGCTACACCGAGTGGAAGTAAGGCGTGCGCGTTCTCGGTATCGAGGGCACCGCGTGGGCCGCGAGCGCCGCGGTCTTCGACGACGAGACCGACGACGTCGCCATCGAGACCGACGCGTACCAGCCCGATAGCGGCGGCATTCACCCGCGCGAAGCCGCCGAACACATGCGCGAGGCCATCCCGGCGGTCGTCGATCGCGCGCTCTCGACCGCCGACGGTCCCATCGACGTCGTCGCCTTCTCCCGTGGCCCCGGCCTCGGTCCCTGTCTGCGCGTCGTCGGCACCGCCGCTCGTGCGCTGTCCCAGACCCTCGAGGTCCCACTGGTGGGCGTCAACCACATGGTCGCCCATCTCGAGATCGGGCGCCACCGCTCGGGCTTCGCGTCGCCGGTCTGCCTGAACGTGAGCGGCGCGAACGCCCACGTGCTCGGGTATCGCAACGGCCGGTACCGGGTGCTCGGGGAGACGATGGACACCGGTGCAGGCAACGCCATCGACAAGTTCACCCGCCACGTCGGCTGGACCCATCCCGGCGGCCCGAAGGTCGAGGAGGCGGCGCTGTCGGGTGAGTATCTCGATCTCCCCTACGTCGTCAAGGGGATGGACTTCTCCTTCTCGGGGATCATGAGTGCCGCCAAGCAGGCCTACGACGACGGCGTCCCCGTCGAGGACGTGAGTCGCGGGCTCCAGGAGACGATGTTCGCGATGCTCACGGAGGTCGCCGAACGCGCCCTCTCGCTCACCGGGCGCGACGAACTCGTGGTGGGTGGTGGCGTCGCCCAGAACGACCGCCTCCAGGCGATGCTCCGCGAGATGGCCGCCCAGCGCGGCGCGGACGTCTTCGTCCCCGAATCACGGTTCCTCCGCGACAACGCGGGGATGATCGCGGTCCTCGGCGCGAAGATGGCCGCCGCTGGCGACACTATCGACGTCGCGGACTCTGGCATCGACGCCGACTTCCGCCCCGACCAGGTGCCGGTCACCTGGCGGTCGGGCGAGTCGGTCGACGGGGGGATGGGGTCGGCGGGAGCGATCCGGGGTGCCGAAGCGGTCGTGACCGTCGACGACGGAACGGTCACCAAACGTCGTCGGCAGAAGACGTACCGTCACCCGTCGCTCGACGAGCGCCTCCGGCGCGAGCGGACCGTCGAGGAGGCGCGGCTCACGCACGACGCACGACGGGTGGGGGTGCCGACACCGGTCATCCACGACGTGGACCGCCAGGCGCACACCATCGTCTTCGAGTACGTCGGGGAGCGGGACCTCCGCGACGCGCTCGCCGAATCCCGCGTCCAGGCCGTCGGGGAACACCTCGCCACGCTCCACGACGCGGGGATGGTCCACGGAGATCCGACGACGCGGAACGTGCGCGTGGACGGGCCACGCACGTACCTCATCGATTTCGGCCTCGGCTACTACTCCCGGGACGTCGAGGACTACGCCATGGACCTGCACGTCTTCGAACAGAGTCTCCGGGGGACGGCGGACGACCCCGAGCCCCTCGTCGAGACGGTCGAGTCGGCGTACGCGGCCTCCGGGGACGAAGTGGTGCTCGATCGGCTCCGGGCCGTCGAGGGACGCGGGCGGTACCAGTAAGCGAACAGGTGGCCAGGGGTGGCGCCGTGAGGCGCCACCGAAGTACGAACGGCGATGCCGCGAGCCAGCCAGCACCATCGCCCGAATGGCGACAGAGGGCTGGCGCACGGCTGCGATTCCCGGAGCGGGTGACCACACTCCCGCCTGGTTCGCTCCGGGCCATGCGCTACGTCACGGGCCGTGCTGGAATCGTCCTCCTATTTGAACGCCCGGGAATGTGGCACCAGCGTCCCGCCCAAACGATTTTATCCGGTGCGAGCGTAGTATGAAACATGGTTGACAAACCCACGTCGGGCGAACTCTTCGGGGTTCCGTACAACTTCGAACGACCGAGCATGAAACGCCTCCTCGAGGCCTACTGGCAGCCGGGCGAGGAGATGCTCGTCGAGAAGCCCTTCGGGGTCGGCTACACGCTGAACCTCGCGAACTGGCGGTCCTGGATCGTCGTGGGCGTCGCCGGTGCCCTGCTCTGGCGCGAGCGCCAGTCCGAGGCCGAGGCGGCACGCGACGACGGACCGGTCGAGGTCGTCGTCGACGACTGAGCGGGAACCGACGCCTCTTTTCTTCGCGGGCCGGTGTCCCCGGTATGCTCAAGTTCGCGACGACCAACGAGGGCAAACTCGAGGAGGCACGGTCGCACCTGGCGAGCGTGACGGCCGTCGAGCAGTTCGACTACGATTATCTGGAGATCCAGAGCGACGACCTGGCGGCCATCGCCGCACGCGGCGCGCGCGAATCGTTCGACGCCCTGGGGGGTGACGACCCCGTCATCGTCGACGATACGGGCCTCTTCATCCGCGGGTTCGACGGATTCCCCGGCCCCTACGCGGCCTACGTCGAGCACACGCTCGGGGTCGAACGGGTCTGGGACCTCGCCAGCGACCTCGAGGACCGCCGCGCCGCCTTCCGCTGTATCGTCGCGTACGCCGACGCGGACGGCGTCGAGACCTTCGAGGGGCGCGTGCAGGGCACGCTCGTCGCCCCACGCGGCGATGACGGGTTCGGCTACGACCCCATCTTCGAGTACGACGGCACGACCTTCGCGGAGATGAGCACCGAGGAGAAGAACGCCTTCTCGCACCGGGCGCGGGCGCTCTCGAAACTCGCCGATTGGCTACTCGAGGAGTGAAAAACTACCCCCGCGGGTCGCGGTCGGGACCGGGATAGGTGCCGCCCTCGACCGCCTCGTACAGCGACGCCGCATCGAACATGCTGACGAAGGCGTCGGGGAGGCGCACGCTCGTCTGCACTCTCGCAGACAGCGCCGCGTTCGTTCCCGGCGAGGCGAGCGATTCGTCGAGGGTGAGCAGGTGGCCGGCGGATCCGGCGAGGGCGGCCGCCAGGGCCGGATGGTCCTCTGCGGGGTGTTCGACGATGGACGCCTCGGCTTCGATCCGTTCGCGCCAGTCGGCGGCGAGGCGATCGTCACCCAGTTCGGCGACCACCGACTCCGCGTCGTCGAGCAGCGCCTCGCTGGCCACGAGGGTCATCCAGTCGTGCGCTCGGACGAGGTCCACGGCCGCACGTGCCCGACCGTCGACGAAGAGGTCGGCGGCGAGGACGTCGGCGTCCGCGACGACGCTCGCTGGGTCAGGGCTCACGACCGATCACCCCGGCGTCGGTCGAGTGCCGCTCGAATATCGTCGAGGGTCACCTCGTGGGTCGCCGCCCGCTCGGAGAGGTCCGCCCAGGTCGTCATTCCACGGCCCTCACGAGCGACCGGACCTCCTCGCGGTAGCGATCCGGTTCCAGGCCGAGGTCGACGTCGACGGTGACGGTGATGGCCGCGGAGAGCTCCTCGGTCACCGTCTCGTTCACGTTCGTGGCGGGGTAGGCACCGCCGGCGACGAGGACGGAACCGTCGTGGGACCAGACGGCCAGGTCGCCCGCGACGTCGATCGGCGACCCGGTGAGGGAAATCGACCGGTCGTCGGTCACCGGGACGGAGACCCCATCGAAGGGGAATTCGGCCTCGAACGTCGTCAGTCGCGCGTCCACACCGGTGTCGACGGTGAGCGATCCGGTGTCGACCTGCCCGACGTTCTCGAGCCCGGCGTTCTCCATCTGGGTGGCGAACTGCGAGCGTGCGGCGGTCTCACTCCGGTCGACGATCTGGTCGGTCGCGACGCTTCCGGGGAGGTCCGCGAGGTTCGGGCTGAAGTCGATGCGTGTCGCCGCGAACATCGCCATCGCTCCGTCGACCCGACCGAGGGTCTTCTCTTTGATCGTTTCACGCAACGCCTCGTCGCTGTAGACCAGCGAGTGCGATTTCGCCTCGATGGTGACCGGTCCGTAGCTCTCCTCGAAGACCGTTTCCTCGGATTCGTCCTGTAGCGTCCACCCGCCCGCTTCCAGCCGATCCGTCGGGACGACAGGGGCGGCAACCGACCCGAGCGCACTGGAACAGCCCGCGAGCGTGGCCAGGGCCCCGGCCCCGGTGACTGCGAGGAACTGCCTTCGTTGCATGGGCGCCCCCAGGAACTCGGCCGGCATCTCTCTTGTGCTCTCTCGTGGGCTCGACTACCGGTCGAGCGAAGCTCCGCCACGACCACTCTGCTCTCGCAGCCAGCACCGCTGGAACGCAGTGGGGCTGGCCCCCCAGGTTCATTATGCCTCCCGCCGTCCCATTGATCAAATCCGGCAATGGTATACGCCATTCCGCGCTAACGGCACCAGATACCAGACATGTCCAGGGTCGCTCTGTCTTTCGACGTCAGGTCCGCCCTCCCTGGACTGGCCGTTCTCGACCCCATCGAGGGGCGCCGGGTGACCATCGAGACCGACGACGTCCCCGACCCCGTCGAGCAGCCGACGGACGCGCTGTCGTTTCCCGTCGATAGCGTCGTCGAGATCACCTCGGGGTCGCTCCGACTGGACCGCAGCGATCACGTGATGGTCTGGCCGGCGGGAGCGGACGACACCGAGCCGGTCCAGGCCCACCAGACGCGCTCGTTCGACGCGGGGACCCACCACGTCGAGATCAGTGGCCCAATAAAACTCTACCTCGCCGTCGAGGGGCCGCTTACCATCGAGGTGGGCATCGACTTCATCGAGATCCAACTCGCCGACCGGACGGCGGTGACGCTGGGTGCGCGCTCGTACCACGAACGACCAGCGGGGACCATCACGGTCGGCGAGGACCCCGAGGACGTGATGACGGCCATCTCGGCGTTCGGCTCCGCACTGAAATCGACGACGCCGGACGTCTCGTTCCCGACGCTCCGTGGCCATCCGCCACTGATCGAGACGGGGGATGCACTCGCCATCCCGGATGGCCTCTCGATGCCGGATTCGGGCATCACGATCGAGGTCCCCCGGACGCGACGCATGATCTACCCGACGGCCTCGCTCGCGTTCTACCTCGGTGCGAGGGTCGAACCGGGCCCGACCCCCCGCATTCGCACGACCGAGGGATTCGAGTACCGACTGGACGACGAGCGGTGGCTCGAGGACGCGATATCGCGAGTCCTTCGGCAGGTTCTCCTCTTCGACGCGGTGGTCCGATCGGCGGGGCCGTACGGCCGGCCGGTCCTCGAAGGCGACGTGGTCGAACCACTGCTCGAGAGCGACCCGTCCAGCCTCTACGACCGCCCGATGCGCGAACGGCTCGAAGCCTATCTCGCGGTCCCTGCCGAGGAGGTCGCGGACGTCGGACCGCGCTGGGCGATGACGGCGTACGTCCCCCCGACGACCGAGGGGGCGGCGTTTCTCCCCTACGTCGTGAACGAACTCGGCATCATCAGGAATCCCCGCGGGACGCGGATCGACGGTCGCGAAGCCCGGTCCTCGCTCGGCGTCCCCGACGAACGGTCGCGACGCTACGTGAGCGCGGGCGATCGAGAACGCCTCCTGATCCGCCCGGAGTTCTTCGACGACTCCGTCGAGCACGTCTGGCTCGGGGACCACGTTCCCGTCGGTGCGACGAAAGGGACGCTCGAATCGTTCGAGTACGACCTCGAACGAACCGATTCGAACGGGTCACTCGAGGTCGCCGTCGTCTCCACCCGGGCAACGGAGACGGAGAATCCCGGCCTCGAAGCGGCGTACAACGTCCGCGAGGCACTCCCGATCGAGATGGACACCTTCGTCGAAACCGATGCCAGCCAGCTTCGCTCGATCCTGACCGGCGGCTACGACGTCGTGCATTTCATCGGCACGACGGTTCCGGGCGAGATCGTGACCGCCGACGGGACGCTCCCGCTGGGCACCCTCGAGGCTGTCGATGCGGGGATCGTCCTGCTCGAAGCGGATCACTCCTTCGAGGAGGCACTCTGGATGGTCGAAAACGGAGCCATCGGCGGTCTCGGCACCGTCGGCACCGTGTCAGACGATCCCCCGCTCGCCATCGGTGGTTTGATCGCCCGCCTGTTGTCCATGGGCTTTCCACTGCGAGGCGCTCTCGAGATCGCTCGCGAGGAGATCGACAGCGGCGAACAGTACGTCCTCGTCGGCAACGGGAAC
>JBNJDE010000104.1:0-7337 GCA_051744605.1 Halobacteriota archaeon | reverse complement strand
GTGTGCCGGTCGCGGTCCGATCTGCCCGTCACGTGACGGTGGGGGCACGCGAAGAATATTCACCGCTCGGACACGTCGACACGGGACGATGGAGTACGTTACCCACGCGGGCGAGTCGGTCCCGGCGGTCGGCCTCGGCACCTGGCAGATGGACGTGGCGACCCCCAGGACGGCAGTGACGACCTCGCCCGACCGGGGCGACGACCCCCACTACGAGGCGTTCGGCCCGCTCTGCCAGCGCCTCGGCCTCGGATGAATCGGTGACCGATAGCAGGACACTCGCGTCATCGGGGGCGGTCACCACAGGAGGACGTCCCGGACCGACCGCATTCGCACCGTCGTCTCACGCTCGTCGGTCAGCGGTCGGCCTCGAACTGCCGGCAAAAGAACCGATCTACCGAAAAGAGGGTTGGTTCAATCCGATTGGTGCAGGAGATACTTCGTCGTGACTGCGAGCGTGCGGTAAAATGGCATTCGTGCGTGGTCTTCCACGGCCGTGAGAAACGCTGGTAACCACTGCTGGGGATGTTCGTTCAGGAACGCCGGTAGTGCGTCCGGGTCGTTCTCCGCGAGGTGGCTAGCGAACTCCAATTCGACGGCGACGTGATCGGGCAAATCCCGCCACGTCGAATCTTGCACGAGGTCGTACCGACGATACCAGTCTACGACCGACCTGGTCGATTCGCCGAGGACCTGTGGAGCGCTCTCCTCGGAACCGCCGCTCCGATAGACACTCTCGTAGGGGGGACACGGATGATCTCCCGGTCCGACGAAGAGTCTGGTATACTCCTCTCGGAGGGCATCGACCGTCGGCGTGGCCGGCAGTTCGGCTTCGAATAGCCCGGAGTCGATCGCCGTCACTAACTCTTCGTTCGGATACCGCCAGCATCTCGCGATGGTGGCGACGGTGTCGGCCGTTCGATCGTCGGGGACGTCGATTACTTGGTCGGTCGTTGCCATTTGTATCACTCGTCCGATCCACCGTCAGCAACCGGCCGTTTCACCATATCGCGTCGCTGAATCGGGAGATAGTACAGCCCGACCGTCACGACGAGTGCGCCGATTGCACTCAGGCCGACCGCGATCGTCAACTCGATCAGCGTCGGCGTGTAGACGCCCGACTGCGCCCAGATGTTCGAACCGATACCGGCGTATTCACCGATCGACACGCCGGGAGCCATGGCGAGATTGACGCTCTCGTACCCCTCGAAGATGAGACGGACGCCCTCGAAGACGACACCAAAGACCGCCAGTGCCCCAGCGATAAAGACGGCCCACGCCTTCTCGCGGAGCGAGGGTATGGCCATCAGCAGGATGGGTATCGCACCGCCGACGACGGTCCAGAGCCAGAAGAACGACGTCTCTCCGACGAGGAACCCACTCGTGATCGACCAGAACTCGAAGTTGGCCGCCCAGGCGTGTGGGAGTCGTTCTGCCGCGAGCAGGTAGACGACGTGGACTGCCAGGAACACGCCCAGGTACTTGCCCAGTCGGGTTCGCAAATCGGCCTCGAATTCGAAATTCGTGAAGCGGTCGGCAACGATGGCCACAACGAGTAGTAAGCCGAGTCCCGAGACCAGCGCCTTCGCGATGAACGTCGGCGCGACGAGCGGGCTGAACCAGCTCCCACGCCCAATCTGGGTGGCAAATATCCATCCCGTGACCGAGTGGAGCATGACCGCCAGCGGCAACGCGACGGCCGCACTCCAGAAGGCGAGACGGCGGTCGCCCTCGCGTCCCGCGGTCGTGTCCTCGGTACCCAGCGCAAGTGCCGACCCACGGGCGGCGAGGTCACGTCGCGTCAGCAGCCAGAGGTACCAGACGTTGAACAGGCCGTACAGGACGACGATGGCGAAGTCCCAGACCATCGGCGAGCGGAAGTCCGGTGAGGTGACGAACTGGTAGAGGCGCTCGGGACGGCCGATGTCGGGCAGGATGAGCAACCCTGCGACCGTGATACAGCCCAGGCTCAACAGCACCCCGAACCGTGCCAGACTCTCGTATTCGTCCGAGTGGAAGAACTTCGGCGCACTGGAGATGATGAGACCGCCAGCAGAGAGGCCGACGAACAGCACGAACAGCATGATGTACAGCCCCCACGAGAACACGTTGCGCATGCCAGTGGCTGCCAGTCCCATCTGCAGTTGCTGGTACCAGGCGCCCATCCCGGCGAGGATGAGCACGCCGAGGAACCCGATCCAGACCTTTCCGAGCGTGCCGAACCCGTCGTCGACGACGCCGGGGGAATCCCGCGTCGCCATCGTCAGTCACCTCCCCTCGTCGACGGGATGTTCGGGTTCCCGGTCTCTTTTCGCTCCGTTCCTTCCAGTTCGTTGCCGCTCCGCGTGCGCCCTGGGCTCATTTCTCCACGGATGTAGTAGGTCTTCGGCTGCGTGTCGCGTTCCTCCAGAAGTTGGTCGGTCTCGTACTGGTTGACGTACCTGGAGACGGTGCTCTGCTCGTCGTCGAGGTCGCCGAAGATACGTGCATCGGCCGGGCAAGCGACGGTGCATGCCGGGTCCAGTCCCTCGTCGACGCGGTGGGAACAGAACGTACACTTCTCGACGACCCCTTGCTCTCGCTGGGGGACGTTGCCGGTTCCGTCCGTCGGCAGGGTCACTGGTTCGTCGAAGTTGAACACCCGTGCGTTGTACGGACAGGCGGCCATGCAGTACCGACAGCCGACGCACTTGTCGTAGTCGATCTCGACGATGCCGTCGTCCCGAATCGTCGTGGCATTCACGGGGCAGACCTTCACACACGGAGCGTTCTCGCAGTGCTGGCAGGCCAGTGGCCGGTGGTTCATCGACAACGTCCCGCCGCGGCCGTCGGTGGGATACGAGCCTGCTGGGGTATCCATCGACTCTCCGCCTTCGGTGAGGATCCGATTCCACTGCTGGCTCTGGCTCACGTTGTTCTCCTCGGAGCAGGCCACCGCGCAGGCGTTACAGCCGATACATCGCTCGAGGTCGATGACCATGCCGTAGTTCGTCATCAGTTCTCACCTCCGTTCGGGAAGCCGTCCTGCCAGGCGGCCGTCTCGGGATCCGTGTACATGCTCGTATCGACGTCGGGAGCAGGTTCGACGTCGGCACGGACGTCGTAGTACACGTACGTCGGTGCCAGCTTGTTCACTTCGTCGTGGGTCAGATCCTGCAGGTTTCCTTCAATGAAGTCCTCGTGCCACCACCCTTCGTCGATGTTGATCAGACCGGGTTGCATTCCCTCGTTGTAGACCGCTTTGACGACGACCTCGCCGCGGTCGTTGTAGACGCGGACGTACTGGCCGTCGTCGATACCACGACTCGCCGCATCCGATGGATGTATGTCGAGGGTGGGCTCGTTGTCGAACTTGCGAATCATGGCGTTATCGGCCCACTGGGAGTGAATTCTCCACTTGGCGTGTTTCTGCATGAACATCAGCGGATACTCGTCCGCCAGTTCGTGGTCGTCGGCCGTTCTGTCCTCGATGGGTCGCGGTAGATCGAGTACCGTTCCCGTATCTTCGACTGGCTTGGACTCGTCGTACAGTTCGATGCGGCCGGTGTCGGTGGGGAACGGGTCGGTGTACTTGATGACCTCGTCCTCGACGCGGACGTTCCCCTTCTCGCGTAACTCCTCGAAGGAGAACCGGTCGTCGTTCGACGCGATCTTTTGCAGTTCTGCCCGTTTATCGCCGCGGAACAGGTCCTCGTACCCGAGCTTTTCGGCGAGTTCGGAGAGAATGTAATAGTCGTCACGCGCCTCCCACAGCGGTTCGTGCGCCTTCTCGCGGTACGAGATGTGTGGATGAGAGCCCCAGGCGTCCGTGATATCCTCTTTTTCGAACCAGTGGGCCGCTGGCAGGATGATGTCTGCGTATTTGACCGTCGAAGAGTCGACGATGTCCGCCCAGGCGACCAGATCCAGGTGTTTCAGCATCTCGATCTTGCTCTTTCTGTCCGGGACCTGGTTGATGAGCCGGTTGGACTGCATCCCGTAGACCGCTTTGATCGGATGGGGATCACCCGTCGCGAGCACGTCCTGGATGTTCTCCATCTTCACGCTCGCGGTGCCCTTGGCGCCGTCCGGACTGCCGTAATCGCCGGTGTTTAACGTCGCCCCGCTCGGATGGTGGGAGTGGATCGTCCCGGACTTCCCGTAGTCGCCCGTGAGCGCGAGGATGATCGCGTAGGTTTGACCGAAGACGTGGCCGTACTTGTACCGGCCGATCCCGTAACTCGGCGCAATCCCACCCGGACCCCGCGTCGCCAACCACGACGTCGCCGTGCGGATGTCGTCTGCATTCAGTCCGGCAATCTCGGCGACTGCCTCTGGGGTGTACTCGGCGACGTGGTCTTCGAGGAGGGTGAGACCGGTCGTCGCATCGACCCCGTCCACGGAATACGAGCCGAACAGTTCGACGTCCGCGTAAGTGTCCGGTTCGAGGGGGATCGGCTCGCCCGTCTCTGCGTGTACGCCGACGACTCTGTCGTCGTCACCATTCCCGCCGAGATCGCTCATCCGGAGCATTGCTCCGGAATCGTCCCGGACGAGGGCACCAGCAGTCGTCCGTTCGCGAAGGAACTCCGCGTCGTAGAGTTCCTTCGCGAGGATCTCCTGGATCATCGCCAACCCGAGATGGGTGTCCTTCCCCGGCCGAATCGGCAGCCAGAGATCCGCCTTCGCCGCCGTCGTCGTGTATACCGGATCGACGACCACTAACTTCGCACCGTTTTCGATGGCGTCGAGGAATTTCGAGGCGTCGTTTTGGAACTGGCTCAGGAGGATGTCCGAGCCCCAGACGATGATCGTCTCAGCGTTCTCCCAGTCTTCGGAGAGATTCGTCGGCGGGAGGTAGAAGCCGTAGCCAGTGATCCTGTTGAACCCGAACCCGACGTTCGTGTCGATGGCGGTTTCCCACTGCGTGGCACCCCATCGATTGGCGAGTCGGCCGATGAGGTCCCCACCGACACCGTTGTCGCCAGATGCGACGTGCATCCACACGCTCTCGGGGCCGTACTCGTCCCTGATGCGTTTCATCTCGTCCGCGACGTACGTGAGTGCGGTATCCCACGAGACGCGCTGGTAGTCGGCGTCCGGGCCGCGTCCTTCGGGGGTGGGATTGCCCGGCTCCCAGTCAGACCGCACCATCGGGTATTTCAGTCGCTTGGGACTGTAGACGCGCTGTACGTGGGACTGCCCGAGAAGGCACCCTCGCCGGTACTGTTCGTCGTCCGTCATCTGCGGCTCGACGAATTTCACCTGTCCATCCCGAACGTGGGCGTTGAGTGGGCACTTCCCGCGGCAGTTCGGTGCGCACGCGGTGTTGACGATGTCCGTCGTATCGAACAGGGATTCGACGGCATCCGCATTCTCTCGCTCGGTCAGCGAGTCGAGTACGCCCGACTCCGAACCGAGTCCAAATGCAGCCGTCGCGGCACCGACGGAGCGGAGCATCGACCGTCTGGTTACGTTCGTTTCGTCAGTCATCGTTTTCTCCGGTCGGAAGTGGCCGGTCGTCCACGCCGAACTCCGCGACGACTTCGTCGTGATACTTGGCGTAGAATTCTTCTTCGCTCAATTCCCCTCGACTCGCACGAATCGCGTCTCGACTCATCTCTTTTCCAAGTTCTGCATCGAATGAACTGTCCACGAGACGGTCGTCTGCGATCGTTTCCCAGTCGTCACCGGTCGCCGCGTCCCTCGGCGACCCGGAATGGTCAGGCTGGGTTCTGTCCGTAAAACCGTCGCCCGAGACTTCGGTGGGTTCGGCCATAGGCGTCACGACTACACCTTATCGCATACTCGGAACTGCTACGTTCCGAATAATTCGGCTCTTTAAGACCCGACCGGAGTGCAGTCACCGTTCTGTCAAAACCTCCAATCGTCCGATCGGCCGTGATCCGTCAGTCGTCATTCCGTATCGCTAACCGTTGTAGAGGAATGGCTGGGCGCGTTGACGTCGATTCAAACGTTTTCTACGCCTCCGCAAAGCAACGATTAAATTTGGTAATACATCTGGTACTAGACAGGATACTATCGAGTGGCGCGACCCGCGATACGGTGTGGTACGTCACCGCCGGGACCGACCGGCGTTCGTTGGTGACGGCTAGCCAGGCGGTCGGCGGGCGCGGTGGTCACTGCTCGAACAAACTCTTCACTATCTTCGACTCGACCGAACCGAGCCGTTCGGAGCACGTGGATTTGCTCACGTCGAATTCGTCGGCGACGTCCTGGAGGGTTATTTTCTGCTCTCTGTCGTAGTATCCCTCTCGGACGGCAAATTCGATACACTCCTTTTCGCGCTCCGTGAGATCTCCAACGTTCGTGGCCCGGAATTCGGCGATGTCCTCTCCCCCACCCGCGATCGTGAGATTTCGTATTCGAGGATCCCGTCCGGATGCCCTGAGATCGGACACGAGTTCGCGCAACGCCCTCCGATCCGTGAGATACACCTCGGCGATTGCGAGCATGTCCTCGACGATGCGAAATCTCGGATGACAGCCGTTCTGCCAGAAGACCGGACAACTACAGTTGTCCACCGTCTCTTGCAGTTTCAACCGCTCGCACGCACTTCCGTCCGGGCAGTCGACCAACTCGACTTCCATGTAGCACGTCCCATCACTGTGGTGAATCGTCAGGCCTTTCGGATTCTCGTCGAGTCGAATGGCCAACGGGCACGACGTGTCTTCGGGGATGTCCCACGCCAGTTCGGCCCGCAGATCGAGACGCTCGATCGACTCTGTCTCGGTCGCGATAGATTCTGCCATTGTATTGGTGCACCCGGGGTCGTCTCTCCTCCGATTGAACATACGGGTGACCCCTCCTAGTCGTGTCGATTTTTCTCAGAAGCGTAGAATATTCACGGACGATGGTCTATATTTTACAGCGGGTTCGGTGGCAAACGGCTCCTTCCGACGATACCCGGGGGCGTGGATGCCGCCGGTGTTCGAGACGGCCACGCCTCGCGCCTCCAGTTCGACCACGGAACGTGGTCGGTTCACGCGAAGCTGCAGGCGAACAACTCCAGGTTCGCCGCGCGGTTGAGCAGCGCCTGGTTCACCGTGATGTCGGCGACGATTCGCGCGTCTTCGACGAACGCCCGTTCTTGCCGTGGCGTTCACGCGAGAGTTACCGTCCTGTTGGGCAGCCGCTCAGGGGACGAGTGGCGGTCTTCGGAACGTCCTGCGACCGTCTGGACCCAATCTCGCGAACCCGCGACGGTAACCGGTCGCGGTCCGATCTGCCCGTCACGCGACGGTGGGGGCACGCGAAGAATATTCACCGCTCGGACACGTCGACACGGGACGATGGAGTACGTCACCCACGCGGGCGAGTCGGTCCCGGCGGTCGGC
>JBNJDE010000103.1:0-7420 GCA_051744605.1 Halobacteriota archaeon | reverse complement strand
CAGATCGGCATCGTCACGAACGCCCTCAAGACGGGAACGTACTACGTGTACGAACGGCTCTGGGAGCGATTCCGCGTCGGGAGGTGGTCCCGTGGCGATCCGTGATGCGGGACTGCGCGCCCCGTCGGGTCTCGGAACGCTCGACTGGCCGGTCACGGTCGACCGCCGGATTTGCCGCGGCCTCGTCGGGGGCTTCGCGTTCGTCCTGCTGTGGACCGCGCTGGCGCTCCAGGTGCCCACCTACCTGTTGCCGACGCCGCTGGCCGTCGGCCAGGCGTTCGTCGTGGAGGCGACCACCCCCGAGACCTACGCGCTGCCAGTTCTCGGCACGGAGCTGCCGCTCACGAGCCTCGCCGTCGTCCTCCTGCAGAGTCTCACCCATTACCTGCCGGGGTTGTTCCTCGGGGTCGGCGTGGGGGTGCCACTCGGCGTCGCCCTCGCGTGGTGGGACACGCTCGACCAGTACGTCTCGCCGGTGGTCGGGCTCTTGCGCCCGATCCCGCCGCTGGCCTGGATGGGGCTGGTCATCGTCTGGGTCGGGATCGGCCACGCCGGCGCGGCGGTCATCGTGGCCATCGGCTCCCTCTGGATCACGTTCTTCGCCGCCTACGGCGGGGTCCGTGAGCTCTCGCCGAAACTGCTCGAGGCGGGCCGATCGCTCGGGGTCGACAGCGATCGCGAGATGCTGCGAGCCATCGTCCTGCCGGGGGCGGCCGCGCCGATTCTCACGGGCGTCCGCACCAGTATCGGCCGGAGCTGGATGATCGTCGTCGCGGCGGAACTGTTCGGCGCGCCGGGGATCGGCTACCGGATCATCCACACCGCCCAGTCGTTGGCGATGGACGTGAGCATGGCCTACATGGTGGCGCTGGGCCTGGCCTACCTCCTCTCGGACGCCGCCTTCGGCTACTTCCGACGGAGGGTCACGCCGTGGTGAGCGCTGGCGAACCGCCGGCGCTCGCCCTCCGCGGCGTCACCCGGCGCTTCGACGGCGCCGACGGCAGCGTGACCGCACTCGAGGGGGTCGATCTCACGGTCGAGCGGGGCGAATTCCTCGCGATCGTCGGGCCCTCCGGCTGTGGGAAGAGCACTCTCCTCCGCATCGCCGCCGGCCTGACCCGTCCGACGAACGGGCGGGTGACCGTCGCCGGCGACCGCGTCACCGGCCCCGGCCCGGACCGCGGTCTCGTCTTCCAGGAGGCCACGCCGTTCCCCTGGCGAACGGTCGCGGGGAACGTCCGTTTCGGCCTCGAACACGGCGACTGGCCCGCCGACCGCGTGGAGGACCGCGTCGCGGCGATGCTCGAGATGGTCGGGCTGGCCGACCGGGCGGCGGCCCGCCCGCGGGAACTCTCCGGCGGCATGAAAAAGCGGGTCGGCATCGCCCGTGCGCTCGCGCCCGACCCGTCGATCCTCCTGCTGGACGAGCCCTTCGGCAACCTCGACGCGCTCACCCGTGACACCCTGCAGCGGGACCTGCTCTCGATCTGGGAGCGGACCGGCAAGACCATCGTCTTCGTCACGCACGCGACTGGCGAGGCCGTCAAACTCGCCGACCGTGTGGTCGTCTTCGACGACGATCCGGGCCGTGTCAGGGCGACCGTCGAGGTCGACCTTCCGCGTCCCCGTCGACCGGACGATCACGGCTTCCAGGCCATCAAACGACGGATCGTCGACCTCGTCCGTGGCGAGGGCCCCGCCGGGGATTTACGGCAGTTGGACCGCACGCCGACCGACGGCCACCAGACGGATCGCAGTACGACCGACGACCGACAGACGGACCAGAAACCCGACCCGTACGACACACCATGACTCTCGATACCATCATCTTCGCGGCGAACCGCTTCGGCGACCGCTCGCTCAGCTACCCCTACTACCGGCTCCAGGAGGCGGGCCACTCCGTCGCCATCGCCACGCCGGGGGGCGAATCGATAACCGGACTCCACGGGGTCGACTTCGACGCCGACCTGTCCCTCGACGCGGTCGACCCGGCGGCGTACGACCTCCTGATACTGCCGGGCGGGTACGCATCAGAGACCATCCGGATGCGCGCGCCCCACGCCATCGAGGCCGTGGCCGCCTTCGATGCGGCCGGAAAACCGATCGCCTCGATCTGTCACGGCGCGCAGTTGCTCAACAGCGCGGGGATCGTCGACGGGCGCCGGCTCGCCTGCCACCCCTCGATCAGGGACGATATCGAGCGGTCGGGGGGCACGTTCGTCGACGAACCGGCGGTCGTCGACGACAACCTCGTCACCGCTCGCGATTACGAGGACGTCCACGAGTGGCTCGCCGCGCTCCTGGCCCACCTCGACGACGACGGCGCCGCCCGGGGATACGATCCGATCGGCGTCATCCGGTCCCCCTTCGAGAGCGAGGCGGGGATGCCGATTCAGGGTGCCTTCTCCGACGCTTCGGGCGTCGTCGAGGTCGACGAGCAGTTCGCCGACGGCCTGCTCGACCTGGAGGGCTTCTCCCACCTCCTCCTCGTCTACGAGTTCCACCGCGCCGACGGCTACGATCTCCGGGTTCAGCCGTTCATGGAAGACGACGTCCACGGCGTCTTCGCGACGCGGGCCCCACGCCGGCCGAACCCGATCGGCGTCTCCGTCGTCGAACTCGACTCGGTCTCGGATTCGTTCCTGTTCGTCGAGGGAATCGACGTCCTCGACGGGACGCCACTGCTCGACGTCAAACCGTTCGTCCCGCCGTTCAACGGGGTCGAAGACGCGTCGATCGGGTGGCTCGAGGACTCGATCGACGACGAGGAGCGACGGGTCGCCGACGATCGATTCCTCTCGGAGCGCTAACGCAGTACGATTTAAGCGCCACGCTTCACAACCACGGCGTATGGTGCGCGTCAGCGTCCTGATGGACGACCGGATCGAGGCGATGCGACCGCGTGGGCTCCAGTCCGAACACGGCTTTTCGGTCGTCGTCGACGACGTCCTCTTCGATACCGGACAGACCGGGGTCGCCGTGGAGAACGCCCGGCGACTCGGACTGCCGACCGCCTACGACACGGTCGTCCTGAGTCACGGTCACTACGATCACACGGGTGGGCTCCCGTCGTTCCTACCGGCGGCGGAACGGCTGTACGCCCACCCGGAAGCGTTCGCGCCGAAGTTCCGCGACGGCGAGTACATCGGGAACCCCTACCGGCGCGAGCGCATCGCCGCCGACGTCGAGGTGGTCACGCACACCGAGCCGATCGAGGTTGCCCCGGACGTCTACGCGCTGGGAGAGGTCCCCCGCTCGTATCCGGACAACCCGACCGGGGAGACGGTCGACGAGGCCGGCGAGCGTGTGACCGACCGGATCCTCGACGACCAGTCACTGGCGGTCGAGACCGACGAGGGCCTCTTTTTGATCTGTGGGTGCTGTCACGCCGGTCTTCGGAACACGATCGAGCACGCCGAAGCGGCACTGGACTCGCCGGTCAGGGCCGTGCTGGGCGGCACGCACCTCGGCGCCGCCGACGCGGAGACGGTCCAGGAGATCGCCGACTACCTCGAGGGTCGGCTGGACCTCCTCGCCCCCTCCCACTGCACGGGCCCGGCGGCCGAACGCATCCTCGCCGATCGCCTGCCCGGCCCGTTCACCCAGGTCGGCGTCGGCAGCGAGATCGAGTGGTAACGGGGCTCAAGCGGAGTGATAACGCCTCACACGGCCCGAGAGCCGATTATCGGGTCCCTGGAAGCCGCGACAGATTTATCCCCGTGGCCAGGCGATTTTTGGATGTCCTAAATTAGGTGGGCCTAATGTCACGTCACAAAAATCACGGCGGCTGCCGACGACAGTCCTCCCGGCGCGGCGGTCGAGGCCGGTGTCAGCGCAAGTGTCTGGCCGAGATGGGGGGCCGGGAGTGTGGCACCATCGAGGAGATCGACGAGGAGATCCGCGAACAGGTCGTCTCCATGGGCGTCCGGCCCGGGAAACGCCTCGTCATCCAGAGCAAACAGCCGTTGAACGGCCCTATCGTCGTCTCGGTCGGCCAGAACATGACATCTCTTAGTCGCTCACATGCACGCCAAATCGAAGTCGCCGTCGACGTCGAGTGACCGCTCGCGTGTCCTGTTGGTCGGCCATCCGAACGTCGGGAAGAGTGCGCTCTTCAACCGACTCACGGGCGCCGACATCACCGAATCCAACTATCCGGGGACGACCGTCGATTACACCGAGGGCGAACTCGTCTACGATGGGGAGTCGCTCACCGTCATCGACGTTCCCGGCACCTTCTCGCTGAACCCGAAAGACCGGGCCGAAGCCGTCGCGGCCGACCTCCTCGAAGACAACCCCGAGGCGACGGTGATCTGCGTACTCGACGCCACGCGCATCGAACGCGGCCTCCACCTGGCGCTCGAGGTGATCGAACGCGGGTACGCGGTCGTCCTGGCGTTGAACATGTGGGACGAGGCGCGCGAGAACGGGGTCGCCGTCGACGTCGACCGACTCGAGTCGGTCCTCGGCGTCCCCGTCACGCCGACCGTCGCCCCGACCGGCCGCGGCGTCCAGGAACTGGTCGAGAGCCTCGGACGCGCCGGGGTGCCCGATATCCGTGAAATCGACGACCGAATCGCCGTCGACGGGGGCGAACGGGCGTGAGCACCGACCTCGACCCCGCCGAACGCTGGGAGCTCGTCGACGCCATCGTCGATGAGACCGTCGCCTACGACGAGACCCGTGAATCGTTGCCCGAGGTCCTCGGGAAACTCACCGTCGACCCCTGGATCGGACTCCCGTTCGCGGTCACCGTCCTCTACGGAATCTGGGCGTTCTTCGGTGCCGTGGCGGGCTTTTTCACCGACGGATACTTCGTCCCGATCTTCGACGAGTACTGGCTGCCGTTCCTCCAGGACGCCTTCCCGTGGGAAGGGAGCTGGCTGTACTTCATCCTCGTCGGCGATCCGGCCGCGACGAACAGCTTCGAGGCCTTCGGGATGTTCACCAGTGGCCTCTTCGTGGCCGTCGGCGTGGTGTTGCCCGCCGTGTTCGCGCTGTATTTCATCATCGTCATCCTGGAGGATTCGGGGTACATGGCGCGACTGGCCGTCCTGCTGGATACGCTGTTCCACCGGATCGGGCTCCACGGCTACTCGATCGTCCCGATGGTGCTCTCTTTCGGCTGCAACGTCCCCGGCGTCGCGGCGACGCGGAACCTCGAGTCCGAAAAACAGCGATTCATGATGATGACGTTGCTCTCGGTGTTCATCCCCTGTGGTGCGCAACTCGGGATCATGCTCGCGTTGATCCCGCAGTACACGGGCTACATCCTCGTCTACCTGCTCGTGGGCTTTTTCGTCGTCGGGGCCGTCCTGAACCGGCTCCTGCCGGGATCGTCGCCCGAGTTGATCACCGACATCCCGCCGCTTCGGGAGCCCAAACTGCCGAACGTGACGACCAAACTCTGGCTCCGCCTGCGCGGGTTCCTGACGACGGCCGTCCCCTTCGTCCTGCTGGGCGTTGGCCTGATCAACGTCCTCTATCTCGGCGGGGCCATCGAGTGGCTGGCCACCTCCCTCGAACCCGTCCTGACCGGCTGGTTCGGGGTACCGAAGGAGACCGTGCCCGCGCTGATCGCCGGCTTCCTGCGCAAGGACCTGGCGGTGGCCCAGCTCACCGGCGTCGGGATGACTCCTTTCCAGCTGGTGATGTCGGTGGTGATGGTGAGCATCTACTTCCCGTGCGTGGCGACGTTCGCCATGTTGCTCAAGGAAGGCCGCGCGAGCGGCGGCATGGCCAGAACCCTGGGTGGAGCGATCGCCGTTCTCGGCGTGACCCTGTTCGTCTGGGGCGGGCTGCTCCACCTGATCGGCAAACTCCTGGGGGTGGCCTGAGATGACACGGTTCGACGATGTCTACTTCGGCCTACTCGGTCTCGTCGTGGCCGCGACCGGTGGTGTCGCGGTGATACTGGGCGTCGTCGGCGATTCGCGGACCGTGGCGCTTCTCGCCGTCGAGGGCACCTACCTCCTCTGGCGGGGACCGATCGTCTTCTTCGCGGGGACCTTCTTCCTCCGGGCCGCGGTCGACGGTCTCGACGACCGCCGCGCCCAGGGCGTCGCGTTCCTGGCCGGACTCATGCTCTGGATCGTGGCCGCGACGGACGTCCTCGCCCGGGTGCTGGGCGCGATTCCCGGCGGCGGGGACGTCTGGGTCGCCAGCGCCCCGGCGATCCTCGGCTCGCTGGGGCCGCCGTACGCCCCGGCGATCCTCTTCGGCGTCCTCGCGCTGCCCGTCGTCCGGTACACTCAGTACGCCCCAGAAGCGCCAGAGGGGGGTGACGCCGGGTGAGCAGCTACCGTCGGGTCCTGGCGCTGGTCGCCCGCGGTATCCAGCTCCCGGTCGCCGCCGATCGGCTGTCCCTGCGCGAGGACCGGGTTGCTGCCATGGTCGAGTCGATGGTCCGGGCCGGCCACCTCCGGGACGTCGGCTGTACGGGAGATACGTGCTCGGCGTGTCCGATGGCCGATGGGTGTTCGATCTCTCAGTCGACCCCCTCGCAGTACGTCGTCACGGCGGCGGGCCGGTCGCTGCTGGCGGAGGCCGACGACGACGTCGTTCCGGATATCGAGGCGACGACGGCTCCCGCATCACCCTCGACTCGCGGATAACCCACCACGAGCCCGGAACGACCCGTTATCACTCGGTAGGAGTTGGCGAAACGCTGATGCGTGGTCCCGTGGTACGTTTACATAGTATGACAAATCCCCACGTCGTGACCGACGAGGACGGCGAACTCGATTACGTCGAGTACTACATCGAGTGTAACAACACGATCGTCAAACTGTACCCGGATCCCGACGAGGAGGACGGCTGGCGCGTCGAGGAGGAAGTGGCCGACGAGGAAGGCCCCTGGTCGAAGCCATAAGGGACCGCTATTTTCGCGCGCCGGGGTCTCGACCCGGACCGGCCGCACGCGATTCGATCACCGGATACCGATGGCTCCGTCGTCGCTGCCGGCGGGACCGGAACGCACATCCCCGCCCCGAGCGTAGCCGCTATCGTTCGATGTACGTCTGTATTCCCACGCTCGGCGACGGCGGTCTCGACGCGGCGGTCTCTCCACATTTCGGCCGAGCCCCGACGTTCACGGTGTACGATACCGACGCGGAGACGGCTCACGTCGTCGAGAACCGCGGCGACCACCACGGCGGACACCGCTCGCCACCGGACGCCATCGCCGATACCGGTGCTGACGTGCTCGTCTGTGGGAACCTCGGCCGGAAGGCAGTGGACCGGTTCGACGACCTCGGGATCGACGTCTATCGGGGCGCCGACGGGACCGTCGCCGAGGCGCTCGAACGGTGGTCGGCCGGCGACCTGGACGAGGCGCAACCCGGCGAGGACTGCGGTCACGATCACGGCCACGGCCACGACCACGGCCACGGCGAAGGCCACGATCACGACCACGGCCACG
>JBNJDE010000102.1:0-7456 GCA_051744605.1 Halobacteriota archaeon | reverse complement strand
GTAACGTCGGTGTCGACGCCGTCCAGTTCGACCCGACAGGTCGCGTCGGCCAGGGTGGCGATCCGCCCAGCGAGGAGGTTCGTGTTGCCGACGAAGTCGGCGACGAACGCCGAGGTCGGCCGGTCGTACAGCTCCTGGGTGGTCGCGTGCTGCACGACCTCGCCGTCCTGGATGACGGCGACGCGGTCGGCCATCACCAGGGCCTCCTCCTGGTTGTGCGTGACGTGAACGGTGGTCACGTCCGTCTCGCGGTGAATTCGCAACAGTTCCCGGCGCATCTCTTCGCGAAGTTTCTTGTCGAGCGAGCTCAGCGGTTCGTCGAGCAACAGTATCGACGGTTCGAAGGCGAGACTCCGCGCCATCGCGACCCGCTGTCGCTGACCGCCCGACAGCTCCTGGACGTTTCGGTCCGCGATGTCGGGGAGCCGAATCAGTTCGAGCATCTCGGCGACCCGGTCCTCGATGTGCGCCGGATCGATGCGGCGCATTTTCAGGGGGAAAGCGACGTTCTCCCCGACCGTCATGTGGGGAAACAACGCCATACTCTGGAACACCATGCCGATGTTGCGCTCGTACGGCGGCGCGGTCGTGACGTCTTCGCCGTCGATGGCGATCCGACCGCTCGTCGGTTCGTCGAACCCGGCGATCATGTGCAACAGCGTCGATTTGCCGGCGCCGCTCGGGCCGAGGATGGTCAGAAACTCCTGCTGTCTGATGTCGAGAGAGACGTCGTCGACCGCCGTGACGTCTCCGAACTGCTTGGATACGTGATCGAGTCGGACGGCCGGGGTGTCAGATGTCATGGGATATCGGTCGGCGCTGGTCGTCGACCTGCGATACGGCGACGACCCGTCTCGCGCCGGGATTATTCGAGGGTCTGGGAAATTCTGTCGAACCAGTCGGAGCTGTGTTCGGCGTACACGTCGAGGTCGGGGGCGATGAGGGCGTCGAAATCCGATTCGGCGGTGGGGAACGCCGGATCGTCCGCCATCCAGTCGAGCGGGTCGACGTTCTCGTTGAGCATCGGCATCTGGAGTCCCTCCATCCACTGCTCTTGATTCTCGGCTCGCAGGGCGAAGTCGATGAAGACCTGGCTCCAGTACCGCTCGGAGAGCGGCTGCTTTTTCGGGGTGTACATGCAGTCGGTCCGTACAGTCGCCCCCTCGTCCGGTATCGTCCACCCGACCGGGACGCCCTCGTTCTGCGCTTCGAGCAAGTTACTCGGGAGGTAGCCCGCTGCGTAGGCGATCTCACCCTCCTGGAGGTTCTGCAAAATCGAGGAGTCGCTACCGAGGTAGCCGAGATTTGGCGCGAGGTCTTCGACGAGTTCCCACAGCGGCTCCATTTCGTCGGCCGGCCCGAGGTCGACGTCGGCCAGTTCCGCCAGCACCGGGATGAACCCGTCTGCCGGCGGGTCGTTGTACATCCCGAGCCACCCCTCGTAGACGTCGTCCCAGAGCGTCTCCCACGAGGCGACCGGCTCGGGGTCTCCCTGGATGGACTCGAGGGCCTCCTCGTTGTAACCGAGCGCGTACGTGTAGGGATACAGGCCGATGTACGGAAGGCGCCCGTCGACGTCGGGGCGGGCTAGCTCCCGCATCTCCTCGGTGTGGGGGACGACGTCGGGGTGCAGTGGCTCTGCCAGCCCCTGCAAGTACTCGCGGTGCATGAACACGAGGACCGTCCAGTTGACGTTGACCGGTGGTGCCTGGTCCTGGTCGACGGCGGATCGGATGTTGTTCTGGGTCACCTGGATGTCGCTGTTGTCGTAGACGACGTCGATACCCGTCTCTTCGGTGAACGGGTCACCGATGGCCGAGGCGAGCGACTCCTGCCAGACGCCGCCCCAGGCCCGCACCGTGATCGAGTCCGGCTTCTCTGGTGGATCGTCCGGGTCCATGTCGGGCGTCGTCTCCGACCCGCCGCCGAGACAGCCGGCCAGTCCGCCGACGGCGAGGGCGGAACTACCCGCCAGAAATGCCCGTCGTGACGTCCACGGTCCGGTATCGGGGGAGGACGGTCCCCGTCCGTCGTCGCCTGCGCGTTCGCGTTGGTCCATGCCTGGGCCTTGCCCCGGTTACACATAAACGGCGTGTGTTGCCCC
The DNA here is from genome assembly GCA_051744605.1 of Halobacteriota archaeon. Taxonomy (GTDB): domain Archaea; phylum Halobacteriota; class Halobacteria; order Halobacteriales; family Halobacteriaceae; genus Halanaeroarchaeum. The sequence goes on along the minus strand of JBNJDE010000102.1, from coordinate 5,352 downwards.
GCGAAGACGTCGACATCACTACATGTCGTCGACCGGGATGTGTCCGACGCCGACCCGTCACGGTCACTCCTCGATTTTGCGGACGATCTTCTCCGCTTGTTCGCGGGCTTTCGTCTCGCCGACCGTCTTTGCGATAAGCACCGACTGTACCACCCACGAATCGCTCTCCCGACGGTGCCCCATCCGGACTTTCGCTCTCTCGGAGACGTCCCTGGCGGCGTCCCTCGCCCACGCTGGCGTGCGAATCTCTGCGAAGTCGTCGGGGTCGCGAAACCGGACGTGGTAGTACTCGTCTTCGAGTTCGACGCCCTTCACCGATGGAACATTTGACATAGAAATAACAAGTGTGCCCTCGCTCAAAACCGTTTACCCGATCAGTGCACGTCGACGCCCCGGCCCTCGGCAACGACGGCGAACAGTTCGTCGTCCGTGAGGGGCGGACGGTCCACCTCCGGTTAGCCAGTCTGAACCGCGTCTCGTTTCGCCGTGGTCGCGCTCGCATCTACGACTTTCGGCAGGCGGGTGGCGTCCCAGGGCGATTTCGTCCACGAATCCGCCGCTGGTACAGCCTATTTCCCCGTTCGCCCCCTTGGGTACGGTATGACCCACGAGGATCCGATCACCGCCGAGCAACCGAACAGCCCCATGCACACGACCGGCACCGACCACGTCACCATCTGGGGAAGCAACGCCGCGGACACCATCGCGTTCTACCGAGACCTGCTCGGGATGCCCCTCGTGCTCCGGCAACCGAACCTCGACGACCCCTCGCAGACGCATCTCTTCTTCGACACCGGCGACGGCCGGATGCTCACCTTCTTCGTCAGCGACGAACGCGACGCCAACCGGGGACCACAACGAACCCAGGTCGGGGGCGTCCACCACCTCGCGTTTCGCTTCGATCCGGACCGATTCCAGGACGTCGCGGCGGCACTCGATGCGGACGGGCGAGGGTACAACCAGTTCGACCGGGGCATCTTCCAATCGCTGTACACGCGGGACAACGACGGGCTGGTCATCGAGTTGACGACGGACGCCTACGAGATACCCGACGATCGCCGCGGTGCGGTGCTCGCGACCGCCCAGCGCATTCGCGAGCAAGCGGGCGCCGAGTACGCCCAGAACGAACACCTCCGGGAAGCCCTCGAGGAACTCGGATTGCCCGTCGTGGAACACGACCTGCCAGACGCGGCGACCGGTACGGGCGTGGAGTGAGCGATGGCTGGTCCACACGACGACCGGCCCCTCGTGACGGCCGGCGCGTCTCTCGACGCGGCATCGGCCGCGATGGTACTCGTTCACGGTCGCGGTGCCAGTGCGCAGAGCATCGTCCGGTCGATGGAACCGATCCAGCGCGAGGGGCTCGCGATGCTCGCCCCGCAGGCGGCGGGGAACGAATGGTACCCGAACTCCTTTCTCGCACCCGTCGAGCAGAACGAACCGGGACGGTCGTCGGGACTCGACGCCGTCGACAGGGCCGTGCGGCGGGCCACCGCTGCGGATATCGAGCCGTCGCGCATCGTCCTCCTGGGCTTCTCCCAGGGGGCCTGTCTCGCGAGTGAGTACGTCGCCAGGAATCCACGCCGGTACGGCGGCTTGGCCGCGTTGAGTGGCGGGCTCATCGGCGAATCGGTCGACGAAGACTCGTTCACCGGGTCGGTCGCGGGGACGCCGGTCTTCCTGGGCTGTAGCGACGTGGATCTACACATTCCCGTGGAACGAGTCGACGTGACCGCCAGCGTCTTCGAGGCCCTCGATGGGGACGTGACGAAGGAGATCTACGAAGGGATGGGTCACACCGTCAACCAGGCGGAGTACGATCACGTCACGTCGCTCGTGGACGGCGTCGTGAACTGAGAAATCGTTTGAGCGATGCTCTCAGCGGCTCGCTGCGTAGGTCACGGTGACCTGTGCGGACACGGTGACCGGGCCAGATGAGATGTCAGTTGCCGCGTCGCCATCCGCAGCTGCCTCCATCGCGTAGACCGGTCGAGGGACGCCACTGCTCCCTGTCTCCACGGTCGAGACGCCATCTATCTGCAGGTCGGCACTCCCCGCGAGCGTCCCTGCTTGCGTATCGGCGTCGTCCATGGCGTTCTCGAGTGCTTCGTTCTTGAGCGTTCGTTCGGTCTCGCTCGTGAGGGTGAACCTGACGTCGTGGACGCTCGTCACGCCGGCGTCGACGGCGGTGTCGATGACCTCGCCGACCTGGTCGGTCTCGTTCACGTCGACGGTGAGGACGTGTCGAACGCGGTAGACCGGTTGGGAGTCCTCGTCGGTGGTTCTATCGCGGCGGTCGTCCTCGTAGATGCGGTAATCGGTCGTCCGGATCTGGTCCTCGTCGATACCCATCTCGGCGAGGGCCTCCTTCACGCTCGAGACGTCCTCGGCCACGGTCGACCTGGCCTCGGTCACGTCGGTGTCGTCGGCCTCGACTGCCATCCTGAGGACGGCTTTGTCGGGCTGGGCCTGGGCTTCACCACTCGCGGACACCGTGATGGTCTCCGACGACTGCGAGGTGTTGTCGTCAATCTGGTTCGATGGCGATCCGTCGTCGAGGGCCAGTACGGCGCCGGCACTGGTGACGGCCGCGAGGATCACCAGTACGCCGACGACGAGGGACTGGACAGGGCGGGACATTGCATTCGGGAAGACGGTCGCTCGGCTATTAGCAGTGGCGTAAGGTCAAATCGAGACTGTTGTTTCGCCCAGGCGGTTGGCTGTCGGTACGGTGGCCCAGCCATCAGCTACTCGACCTGAATGCAATCTCGCGAATGGTGACTCTCACTCAGGCGGACGACTCCACCCCTCTCACGAGTGCCCCGAGCACCGGGAGGGCGAGGGCGCCACCGATCGTGATGTAGATGATGGGTTTCATGGAGACGACGTGGGGAGCAACTGCTCCGTGGGAGAGGAAGAAGACCGCGAGCACCAGTAGACCGAACCCTACTGCGGCGACCACTGCCGCACGCAGACCCGGCGATACGACGCCGAGCAGTGCACCGGCGACGATCAACCCGAACCAGTGGAGCCAGGCCAGCAACAGACCGACCACCGCAACGACTACAAGCGCCGCGATGTGGGGTCCGCGTCGGTGCCTGAGATGGTCGAGGGTACCGTGCCGTTCTCCGTTATCGAGTGCCATTCGATTTCGCTCCGGGCCGCCAGGCCGGTCGTCGCTCACGACGAACCCTCCTCGAATGCCACACGGACGTCGCCGTCGTGGGTGCGCTGCATCGGTTTCAGTTCCCCGTCGATCCAGCGACCCAATTGGTCGTCGTAGTGGCTCGAGAAGTAGTCTCCCGAATTCCCCCCAGGGAGCACACTCCCGGCATCGCCACCCGGGGAGACGACCATTCGCCACGAGGACCCTACCCCGGATTCCACGCGGAGGTTCTTCACCGTGGCAGGGGACCCGTCCAGCGGTCGCTCCTCGTGGTCGAGGAACCCCGCCTCGCTCCCCAGGGGGTGGGAGAGTGCACGGGTGGTGTTCCAATCGCCGTAGGTCGACCATCCGTTCTCGTCTATCTCCTCGATCGCGGTCCGCAACGCTTCGACCATCGCGTCCGACCGCGAGAGCTCCTCGTAGAGCGGGCTATCGGGCGGGAGCCCCGCCACGATCCAGTCGCTCGGATAGTAGCTATCGTCGAGGTCGGCCGCGGAAAACGTCGGCTCGACCGTGGCCTCGACGAAGGCAGCCATCCAACGCGCGAAGACCAGTGCGGCATACGAGTCGCGTTCCATCAGGCAGTTCCAGTCGTCGAGGGCATCGACTGCCTGTCTCGTCGCAGGAGAGACATCCGCGCCTATCGCCGCTTCGACGAGTTCGGGGACGAGGTCCGCTGCGCGTCCGTCGTAGACGTCGGCCTGGAGGTCCTGGAAGAAGGACAGGTCCATCGGTCCACCCGATTCGAGTCGTTCGTCGAGGCGCTCGTAGATGCGTGCGCCACGGTATGGAGTCGAATACGCCGTCCCGATGTAGTGACGAGGGTCGTCGACGACGCGTTGGTTTGCGGTCGCGAGGACCGCTGGGTCGATCGCGTGTGGTTTCTCGTCGAAGGGGACGAATCCCTCCCAGGTCGATTCGCCGAACGGAGTGAATCCCTCCCACTCTCCCTCTCCGGCGGACCCGTCGAAGATGCGGTTGCCGGTCACGACCTCGCCATCGACGCGGCGTATCGGCAACTTCCCCGTCGCGTAGTACATCGTCCTCCCGTCCGCATCGGCGTAGACGAGGTTCTGTGTCGGGAGATCGAATTTCTCGGTCGATTTCAACGTCGCATCGATCCCCTCGTTGCGTCCGAACTCGTAGATCGCTTCCGTCGTTCGCGTCGCCGTGTGGCCGGTCCACGCGACGCCGACCGTTCGTCCCTCTCGTTCGAGCACAGGTCCGTGAACCGTCTTTCGGATCGTTTGACTCCGGTCCTCGCCACCCGAGACGCGAATCTCACGCTGCTCGGTCTCGAATTCACGCCACTCGCCCTCGTATCGATATCGCTGGCCGTCATCGGCTATCTCGTAGTCGTAGACGTCGAGAACGTCGGCACCGACGTTCGTGAACGACCAGACGCCGTAGCCGTTCGTCCCGGCGATCACGAACGGGACGCCAGGGAAGGTGACCCCGCGGACCGACGTCTCGGGCGTTTCGACGTGTTGTTCGTACCAGACGGGCGGGACCATCAACTCCAGGTGGGGGTCGTAGGCGAGAAGTGGTGACCCGGTCGCGGTGTGGTCCCCCGAGACCACCCAGCTATTGGAGCCGACACCGGGTGTCGATTCGAACCGCGACAACCAGTCGGTTAGAGCCTTCCCGCCCGTTACCGCCTCGGAGTCCGCCGTTTTCGACGCCTCGTCGAGGGTCCGAACGGTGGCGTCCATCGAACCCTGGATCCGTGTCGCGTCCATCTCGTCTCGGAGGATGGGGACCTCGTGTTCCAGCCGTTCTGGGAAGAGTTCCTGGACGAGGTCCGCACCGAGGCGGTCGGTGAGGACCGCCCGACGTAACGCACCGAAGTTCCCCGTCAGCCCCCACGATATCTGCTTTTCCATCAGCATCGTATCCACCGGGGTCCACCGGCGTGGCTCGTACTCGAGAAGCTCGAACTCCAGCGGTAGCTGGTCGTTCTGCATCGAGGCGTCGACTCCATCCGCGAACGCTTCGACGAGGGGGCCGACAGGCGTTTTTTCGATCAGATCCCACGTGGCCTCACCAGCCCCCGTGAAGTCCATGGAGACGTGAAACTCGTCGCTCTCGAGCGTCGCCGGCCCCACCACTTCCGACAGTCGCCCACGCATCACCCGCCGCTGGAGGTCCATCTGGAACAGGCGATCGAACGCCTGGACGTAACCGAC
>JBNJDE010000101.1:0-7556 GCA_051744605.1 Halobacteriota archaeon | reverse complement strand
CCCTCGGCTACTGGGACACCGTCCTCCAGCTCTACCGGGCCAAACGCCACGCGGATACCCTCATCGACCACTACGACGAGTATCCGGACTCGCCGGCGGAGCTTTCGGCGTGGCAGGAGCGTCGCGATACCATCATGGACGACGTCTACGCAGTCACCGGCGCCGACCCGAAGTACTAGCGGGGGTAGGGGACGGTCCGGTCCGTCTCACCGGTCGCCGACGGCGAGGACGGCGTCGGTCAGCACGTCCACGGCAATGGGAATGGTCTCCTCGTCCACGTCGAAGGTGGCAGTGTGGTGGCCGCCCGGATGGTCGGTCCCGAAGACGACGTAGGTCGCCAGTCCGCCCCGTTCTTGTACCGCCCGCATGAGGTAGGTCGCGTCCTCGCTCCCACCGAGTGGTGCGCGTTCGACGAGGTCCGTGACGGCCGGGTGTTCGTGAGCGATGTCGGCCACGAGGTCGATCAGTTCGTCGTCGCTCTCGGCACTGGGCGCCTGCCCGACCGTCTCGACGTCGACGTCGCAGTCGTGCATGTCGGCGGCGTTCTCGAGAACGACGTTCGCGCGTTCGCGCATGTACTCCATCAACTCGGTCGTCTCGCCACGGACCTCACCCTCCACGAACGCCGTCGCTGGAACGATATTGGGCGAGGATCCACCGCCGACCGGGCCGACGTTCACACGGGTCGCGCCGCCATCGTGCCGGGCGATACCGTACAGGTTCTGCACTGCCGTCGTCATCGCCTGCACCGCGTTCCGCCCCGCCTCCGGGTGGGCGCCGGCGTGTGCGGATTCGCCGACGAAGTCCGCATCGAAGTGGTTGACCGCGAGGAACTCGTCGATACCGGCCACGACCGTCCCCGTCGGGTGGTCAAGGCCGACGTGGAGCGCGAACAGGTACTCCACGTCGTCGAGGTGACCGCTCTCGGCCATTGCTCGCCCTCCGCCGACCTGTTCCTCGGCCGGCTGGAAGAACACCTTGAACGTTCCCTCGAAGGACGACTGGGCGATGGCCTCGAGGACGCCGATTCCGATCGTCGCGTGCGCGTCGTGTCCGCACGCGTGCATCGTCTCACCCGTCTGCGAGCGAAATCCCTTCTCGGCCGGAGCGTGCGCACCGTCGGTCGACTCCTCGATCCAGAGCGCGTCGATGTCGACGCGGAGCGCGACGGTCGGCCCCGCCCCGCGTTCGAGAACGGCGATGGCCCCGGTGTGGCCGCCGGTCGTGGCCTCGAGGACGTCGTATCGGGCGTCGTTCTCGCGAGCCCGCTCGAGCCACTCCGAACGAGCGTCCTCGTCCGGGACGGCCATTCGATGGGGCGACGACAGGACGTCTCGTCCCACGTGGTAGTCGTCGACGCCGACGCGTTCGATCTCATCGACGATCCGACTCGTCGTCCAGAACTCACACCATGCCGGTTCCGGATACCGATGTAGCTCCCGCCGCAGGTCGACCAGTCGCGACCGCGTCGTTGGGTCCATGGTCGGTACTGGAGCGGAAAACCCATGAAGCCACCCCTCGAAATTCTCCAGGGAAAGTCAGGGTTTATTTATACCCATGTCGTCGATGAGTTCGATAGGTGAGAGCTAGCAATGGCAGGCAGCGAAGACGACCTCGATGAGGATGTAATGGACGAGTTCTCGGACGTCGAGGAGGGAGAAGACGGCCCCGACATCGAGTTCTACGGAGGACGGATGGCAAGTGCCATTCCGCTCGGCCTATTCATCCTCTGGGCCATCTTCCAGAGTGGCGTATTACAGATCGGTGATACGAGTGGACTGGTGGCTGGCATGCTGGTGGCACTCGTCATCGGCATGTTCTTCGTCAAGGGCTCCTGGGCCGGATACGCGAACACCATCTTCGAGGGCATGACACAGCGCGTCGCGGCGACCGCGATCGTCGCGTGGCTGTGGGCAGGCATGTTCTCCGAGACGCTTCAGGTCGGCGGCTTCGTCGACGGCCTCATCTGGGCTGCAGACGCCCTCCAGGTCGGCGCCGAACTGTTCCCTGCCATAACCTTCGTACTGGCGGGCGTCCTCGCCACCGGTATCGGGACCGGCTACGGGACGACCATCGCGTTCGTCACGCTCTTTTTCCCCGCCGGCGTCCTGCTCGGGGCGAATCCGGTCCTGCTCTTCGGTGCCATCCTCTCCGGTGCGGTCTTCGGGGACAACCTGGCGCCGGTGAGTGACACCACCATCGTCAGTGCGGTGACCCAGGACTCCGACATCGGTGGCGTGGTCGCCTCCCGGTTCAAGTACGCCATCATCGCCGCAGTGATCGCATTCGCCGGCTACCTCGTCGCCGGGTTCACGATGCCCACGCTGTCGCTCGAGGGGACGGCACCCCTCGAGGGAACGCCACTCGGTCTCGTGCACCTCGTATCCATCGGTATCGTCATCGTCACGGCCGTCCGTGGTCGTCACATCGTCGAGGCCATCTCGTGGGGCATCGTCACCGCCGTCGTGTTCAACCTCGCTCTCGGCCTGTCCTCGGTCGCCGACGTTCTCGCGTTCGAAGCACCCGAGGGACTCGCCACCGCGCAGTCGCTCTCGTGGCTCCCGTTCGTGACGCTCGTCCCCGGCGGCGAAACCGCCGTCTCCGGTAGTCTCTACAGCGGTGCCGTGGGCTTTTTCCCGCTCATCGTCCTGACGCTCCTCATCGTGGCCGGTGCGCGGATCATGATCCGCGGCGGTGGGTTCGAGGCGATGCAGGACTGGCTACTCAACAGCGTCGCGACGAACGTGACCCGTGCCGAGACCACGATGGTCCTCGGCACCGGTGCGATGAACGCGATGATCACGATCAACACGGCCGCGGAGATCGCGATCGCGCCGTACATCGCTCGCATCGGCGAACGGTACAACATCAACGGCTACCGGCGCGCCAACATCCTCGACGCGAACACCTCCGCACTCGGCTACATCTTCCCGTGGGCGGGCGGCGTCCTCGTCGGCTACGCCCAGATGCCCGGTCTGGTCGCCGAGTACGGCGTCGAGCAGTTGCTGGTCCAGCCCATCACGGTCGTCCCGTTCGTCTTCCACGGCTGGTTGCTCGTCGGCGTGTTCCTCTTCGCAGCCCTCACCGGCTTCGGACGGGAATACACCACTGACCGTGCGTCCGAGGAGGTGGCTCGCGTATGACGAACCCCTTCTTCGCCGGCTTCAGCTTCCGGTCGAAGACGCCGTCGTTCGAAATCGAGGAAGAAATCGAGCTGTTCGTCACCGGCGAAACGGACGAGGGCTTCGTCGCTCGCGTCGGCGACACCATCCTGACGGTCGAAGGGGCCCCGACGGGGTCGGTCGATACCCGTATCCGAGCACGCGTGACGGACTTCGACGAGGCGTCCCACCGCGGCACCGTGGAGTTCCTCGAGAAGGTCGGCGAGAGTAGCTTCTAGCGGACTCCCTTCGTCCCGTTTCGACGGTCGTTCAGCAGAACAGGACCAGCGGCGCGGTCACTTCACTTCGGCTTCGATCTGGATACTGGCGGGATAGTCCTTCTCGAGGAACTCTCTGGCGAGTTCGTCGTATCCCCGGAGTTCGATCCGACGCTGGAACACCGTGTAGGTCCAGTTGTCCGACCCGCCGTCGGCGTCTCCATCGAGACGGCGGTAGAGCGTGACCTCGTGGTCGGTCGGCGGGTCCTGATGTGGCCCCTTCATCTCCGCACCCTTCCGGCGGCTCGTCTCGACGATGTCCTCGACCACCGCGTCGAGAGCCTCCCTATCGCCGCTCTTGAACGAGAATCGGGTGACGACGGTCATTGATATACCGGGAAATCGGTGCCGACCGGCAAAAACCGTGTGTTTGGCATCTCCCGTGCCAGGTCGTCGCGTACTCCGACATTCTCTTATTGCATGGCAGTATACCATTCGTCAAATGACGGTCGAAGCGACGAGCGCCGGTGCAATCCTGTTCCGCGACACGCGGGGCCGGCGCGAGTACCTCCTCCTCAAATCCCGACCGGGGGACTGGGAGTTCCCCAAGGGTGGAGTGGAGGGGGACGAAGAGTTACAACAGACCGCCATCCGCGAGGTCATGGAGGAAGCCGGCATCGAGGAATTCCGCCTCATCGACGGCTTCCGTGAGGACTACGACTACGTCTTCGAGGCGAACGGTGACCGGATTCACAAGACGGTCCACCTGTTCATCGCGAAGTCCTTCGAGGCGAGCGCCGAGCTCTCCTCCGAGCACCGAGACCTCCAGTGGCGGGACTACGAGCAAGCGATCAACACCATCACCCAGGACGGGCCGCGGGATATCCTTCGCGAGGCCCGTGGGTTCCTGGAAGACGAGGGCATCTGACCGGGCCCGAAGCACCTTCCGAGCACCCGATCGCTGCCCGCGGAGAGCCACCGCCAAACGGTTATCTCCCCGGAGCGTCTGGAGGCGACCGTGAAGGCGGAAGCCGACCACGAGTTCGGGTTCGAACTCCGCGTCTGTGCCTGGACCGAGCGGAACTGGCCACCGGAGACGGCCGAGGAGCGACCGGTGGTCGTCGCCAGACAGCTCGGCACCCGTGGTCGTCGCTGGGACACAATCGTCGTCGAGGTCGACGCAGCGGCCCTGGAACGGCGGGCCGCGTTCGGGGAGCAACGACTGGATAGCGACCTCCTCCACGTGATACGGAACGCACCGGCGGCGTGGGCGTACTACCGCGACGCGCTCCCGGATCCGGATTATCCGTGGCGATACGTCCGGGAGGCGATCCACCGAGCGAGCGACAGGGGAATCCTCGAGGAGCGCAAGCGCGGAAACCGCATCGAGATCAGACGGATCGCCCCCTACCCCGACTGGGTCGACCGACTCGTGGTCATCGAGAACAAACCGGACCTGGACGCGAGCGCTGCCCGCGCCCTGCGCGATCAACTCGAACGCGACGTGGCATACGCGCTGGCGGACGAGGTCTGGCTGGCGACCCGGCGGACCGACGACCGCGTCGAACCGGCGCTCCTGGAGGACCTCCCGGTCGAAGCGGGTATTCTCGCGGTAGGCGCCGGCGAAGCGGACGTGCTGTGGCACCCCCGCACGCTCGCGGCGGACCAACCGGGCACGGTCATCGAGGAACGGGGCGATAGCACGACCTACGGGGAGTCGGCGGCCCGGTTCAGCTACGTCGAACCGGCGGCAAAGCAAGAGAAACGGCTCGAGATAGCCGAGCGTGCGTACGAGCGGGGCTGGCGGTCGTACGTCGAGACGATGCGGCCGGACTGCCGACACTTCGCGCTGGCGCGCGCCGCCGTGGACTTCGTTCCATCGTGTCGGGCCACGGGGCGCCAACAGACGGCCGCGGAGTGCAGGCAGACCTGTCCCCACTTCGAACCGGAGCCGCCCGCCTGGCGACAGCGGGGCTGGCCCATCGACGGGGGTCCCGGCAAGGCCATCCGACGAGTCCTGTCGGCACGACGAAACCGGCGGCGGTGACCGGGCGCGGTCGTCAGGCCTCGGCGTCGATGACGACCGCGTCGCGTTCGACGGCGAGACGGAACGTCGGAACGGTCCGCTGGACCTTCTCGACGACCCCCTTCCGCGAGAGCGTCTGCAATGCTCGGCGGACCTCGCCAACGTCGTACGCCTCGTCCCCCTGGTCCTGGAGTACGTGCAGCACGGACACGACGCTCTGGGAGCGCTCGTCCGGTCCAGCGAGCACGGCGAAGATGTCCCGTTCGAGGTCGGACATGTGGACCTCCAGGGTGTCGGCCATCTCCTCGCCGGTCGCGATGGCGACGCCCTCGGCGGTCGCACGAATCAGCGAGTTCTCGTCCCGATAGTAGTAGTCCCTGAGTTCGTTCTCCAGGTACTGGTGCACCTCGCTCCCACTCTCCATCTCCCATCGTCGTTGCAGTTCCTTGTTCTTCGTCGGCTGTAATTCGACGATGTCGGCGAGGCGCTCGTGCGCCGTCTCGGAGAGGGACATGCACGTCGATTGTGTCCCGAGCGTATTTCGATGTTCTGTATCCCGGACGTTTATGCTCCGAACGGTCGTGGCGACGGACATGAACGACACTGTTCGATACGAGATCGACGGCGGCGTCGCCACCATCACCGTCGACCGACCCGACAAACTCAACGCCCTCAACGTCGAGACGCTCCACGCGCTACTGGACGCCCTCGAGGCGGCTGAAGGGGACGAGGCTCGCGCCCTGGTCATCACCGGAGCGGGCGAGAAGGCGTTCGTCGCGGGGGCCGACATCGGCCACATGAAGGATCTCGGTCCGAGCGAAGCCCACGAATACGCGGCCCTCGGCCACGACCTGGTCGGGGCCATCGAATCGTTCCCGGCACCGGTAATCGCCGCCATCAACGGCTACGCGTTCGGCGGCGGCGCGGAGATCGCACTGGGCTGTGATATGCGCGTCGCGAGCGAACGCGCCATCATCGGCCAGACCGAGATCGATCTGGGCATCATCCCCGGGTGGGGCGGAACGCAGCGACTCCCCCGACTCGTCGGCGACGAGATCGCCCGTCGACTCATCTACTTCGGCGACCGGGTCGACGCGAGCGACGCGAACGAACTGGGACTCGTCGGCGAGGTCGTCGCGCACGACGAGTTGTACGATCGGGTCGACGAACTGGCGGCGGAACTGGCCAGCCAGCCCGCGTTCGCGCTCGCGGCGGCCAAGGAGGCCATCAACCAGTCCCACGAGGGGCCACAGGCCGCAGGCCTGGCGTTCGAGCGGCGAACGTGGACGAGCCTCTTCGGCACACACGACCAGCGAGAGGGAATGGAGGCGTTCCTCGCGGACCGAGAGCCCGACTTCGAGTGATCAGTCCGCGGCCGAGACGAACGGGATCGATCGGGCGTCCGTCAAGGTCTCGTCGACCTGCGAGTAGACGATGCCGAACGCCGCGACCGAGAGTCCGCCCCCGACCACGAACGGGACCGCGAACCCGTACGCCACCAGGAACCCGGAGGTCAGCGGTCCGATGGCGGTACCCAGACCGAAGGACATCGTCAACACGGACAGCGTCGTCCCCGAGGCACCTCGTTTGGCGAGGTCCCCGGCGAGCGCTAGCGAGGGGGCGAATACCAGCGCGACCGCGACACCCTGGATGAAGCGGACGACCACCATCCCGGCCGTCGTGAGCACGTATCCCTGGGCCACGGTCGAGGGAATGAGCAAGAAGAAGCCGAGGAGGATGAACGGCCGGCGGCCGTAGACGTCGCTCGCCCGCCCGATGGGGATCTGACCGACGACGTTCGCGATGGTAACCGCGCCGAACTGGAGGCCGAACAGGTAGGTGGGCTGGGAGAGTCGGGTGTTGATCTGGGCCTCGAGCGTGGCGAACATCGCGATGGCGATACCCATGACGATGGTCCCCAGACCGAGCGCGAACACCGGGTCCAGCACGCGGTCGCCCGCACCTCGGATAGCGATCGAGAGGTCCTCGCCGGCCTCCGCTTTCGTCTCCTCGGTGTCGGAGACCAGTGCCGCCACGAGCAGGAAGCTGAGAAACGCGCCCGCGACGGCGACGGCGAACGCCGCGTGGTAGCCCCACCACTCGATGACGACGCCGGCGATGATCGGCCCGAATCCGAAGCCGATGAGCCGG
>JBNJDE010000100.1:0-7707 GCA_051744605.1 Halobacteriota archaeon | reverse complement strand
TCGTACTGGACCCCGGTGCCCGACTCGTTGCCGGTTTCCTCGAAGGTCCCGTTGGTCGTGGTCGCACCGGCCGCTTCGGGATCGATGGCGATTCCCTCGTACTCGGTCCAGGACGAGTTGTTCACCTGTCCGTAGAACTCGATCCGATCATCGCCGTCGGCGTATTCGATGCCAAAGGACTTGATCTCGCTCTCCTCGAGTGTCGTACTCGCTGACGGATAGGCGAGGGGGCGGACGTGGTCGGTGAAGGGGACTGACTCGGTCGCCGTCTTCGAGTCGTCGTCGACCGAGACCGAGAAGTCCGCGTCCCGGGTCGTCGTCACCCAAACTGCGGTCATCGGTCCGAAAGCGCTATCGGAGACCTCCGGATGGGTGACGGGAATCCGGACCGTCTCGTTCGCCCGTGCATCGGTCACGGTTGCCTCCAGTCGGGTCTCGCTGGGTGCGGCCAGTGAGACGCCAGTATCCCGTAGCGGCGTCACCTCGACCGTCGCGACGTGCATGTGATCGTAGAACAGTTCGTAGGTCCCCGGCGTGTCGAAGGAGTGGTTGACGGTCGCCGTCACCGTCTCGTCTTCGGGGACGTCAACGTCGAGGGACGCGATGGACTCGTCTTCGGTCTCCAGGTCCTCGTCCGCGGTCCCGTCCGCCGAGCCATCGTTCTCCAGGGTGATCGAGAACTCGACTTCCTCGCCGATCTCGACGGTCGACAGGTTCACCGAGCCGTTGACGGGTTCGATGTCGGGCGAACTCGTGCTGTAGGATGGGGAGGAGGACGAATCGGACGAACTACCACCGGTCGAGGCCCCACTATCATCGGTACCGACGGTCGTCGCGATCTTCGTGACGATGGACGAACTGTCGGAATCGACGTCGATCCAGTCGCCACCAGCATCGGCGGCCATCGTCCGGAGTTCGTTATCTGTATCGTTGTCGCACGGGGGCGAGTGGAACTCACATGAGCTTTCGATGGGGTCGTCCGGGGAGACCGCGAGGAAGTCGACCGAGGACATCGCTTCTGTCGCTGCCTGTCGCTGGGCGTCCGAACTATCGTCGTCCTCGTTCGTCACGATGACGACGACCCGATCGGAGTCGTCTCTGAATTCGTCGGTCGCCGCAAGGAGGGCGTCCGAGGCGTTCTCACGCGAATCGACGGTGCCGAAGTTGAGGGCGGTCTGGAAGTCCGCGTAGTTGTCGGTCAACGGCTGGCGAACCTCTGAATCGGGTCCGTAGGTGACCAGGGCATACTGGACGTCCTTCCCCTCGGTGTCCAGGCGATCGTCGAAGCCCTCCATCTCCTTCGCTATGTCGTGTCGATTCGTGTCCATACTCTCGGAACGATCGAAGACCAGGACCACGTCGACTGCCCGAGTCTCGTTCTCGACCGTCTCGTTCTCGGCAGCGACGGTGCCGTCCGTATCGGCGGACGACCCGTCTGCCGACGATCCCGGGGCAGCGACTCCGCCGATGGCGGCCGTGACCGACCCCGCAACGACCGCGAGGGAGACGATGACGACGAAGAGACCGACGAGGACGGTCCTCGTCGACTCGTGGTTCCGCGAGCGTTTCGAACGCGTACTTGGTGTACCCATGGACCGTCCGAGGGACCGCGCGGTCGTTGTAAAGTGTATCTTATCCGGGACGTAACGAACCCTTATCGACACGTCGATGGCTACAACAGTCGGCGGCGGTCGGTCGGCCAGCAGGGTTCGAGACCCCGCGTTCCGTGACCGACGAATCGTAAGAGAAGAGCGCGGCATTGCACCCACCACAAACCAGCGCGAATGGAGGTCCCCGGGAGAACTCCCGCGACTACTCGTTCAGGCCTTGCGGGCCAGCCCGTTGCGCAGCTCACGCATCGTCGCACAGTCCGGACAGGCGTACACCTCGTCGTGATTGTTCCCGAACACGCGCGCGAACGCGATGGAGACGTGTGATCCGCAGTGTCCGCAGTATCGCTTCCCCGAGTCCGTGTCGAGTCGAGTCGTGGTCTGCTGGCCGTGGGACATGATACAGGGTGTACCGCGCAGGCACCCACGTTTGTTATGCGGTTGCTATCGGGGAGAAAGCCCGGCTATCGACCGACCGCAGGAACCGCCGGCCGTCGCTACGTCTCGGTAACGGAAATTAAATCGAACGTACGAGACGAGTAATCGGACGTTACCGGCGGGGCGTTACGAACGGGGGTCGAAACAATATACACGTATTATGCCCCATCGGACCCGATAGAGGTACAACGATGAACGATGACTGGGAGGAAATAGGGTTCGTGATCAGCTCCGGATACCGCATCGCAGTCATGCGACGGCTCTCGCAGGGGCCCGCGACACCGTCGCAGATCGCGGAGGACTCCGACAGGTCGATATCACACATCTCCAGGGCGCTGCATAGCTTGCGCGATCGGTCACTCGTCGACCTGCTCGTCCCCGAAGAACGGAAGAAAGGACGCATCTACGATCTGACCGACCGCGGTCGTGCCGTGTGGACCCGTATCGAGTCGGAGAAGTTGGTCGAATGAGTCGGTCGCTACTCGGTTTCGTCCCCACCGTGAACCCGATCGGTCGCCTCGTCGTTTTGCTCACTGGCTTCTGAAAGAATCTCGGGTGACCGCTTGTAAGCCGGTGTTTCCGCGAATTTCCGAATTCGTTCCCAGTCGCTCTCTGACAGATGCTCCCCCATACAGTGTATAATGTTACCCAAACTACCATTAATCTTTCGCTGTCACCCAATACTGACACGTCCTCGAGGACAACGATTTAGGTCCACCCTCGTCTCCTGCTGACCATGAGCCCAGGGCCGGCGGGAGCGAAATCGCCAGACTGTCACTGCAAGGTCGGAACACTCATCCAGACCTTCGGGTTCGATGACCTCGACGAAACGCTCGAACGATCGTGGCGAGACGGGGGCGCGAGTGTTCGACAGCTCACAAGAGATGTGAACGAGCGCGTGCTCGCCCGAACCCTCGACGATGCCGGCGTCGAATTCCTCGGCGCAGAACTCGAGACGACGTACGACCTCCTCCAGGGGGACGACGTCAGTGATGCCGCCCGAATCGAGAAGCGGCGCCAACTCGGCAGAGAGGGTGTGGACGTGGAGAGACTACAGACCCAGTTCGTCTCCCACCAGACGGTATATCGCCACCTGACCGACTGTCTGGGCCTCGAATTCGAGCGGACCCCCGTCGACGCCGACACGGCGCTGGACCAGGTCCGGGCGGTCCAGCACCGAACCGCGGCGGTCGCCGGCGACCGCGTAGAGCGACTTGCCGCGAACGATGGCCTCGACCACGGGGACTACCAGATCATCGTCGACGTGACGGCGACCTGCGAGCACTGCGGCACCTACTACGAACTCGGTGAACTCTTCTCGAAAGGCGGTTGCGGCTGTCAGGGCGAATAATCAGGTGCGAGAGCAAATGGTCGTTCGCCACTCCGTCGGCCGCCGACTTCCCAGCCGTGTATTACGTCCGTACGTGTGTAACAGTAGGTATACCTTACCGTCGACGGCGCGGCCCTAACCCAATACCGAATCGAACCGAGAGAATTGCAGTAGCGATAGATTAATCCCTGATACGTGATAATTACTGGTGATGAATCCGGTCTCGGTAGACGTCGGGACCGTCGAGGTCCAGGTCGAGAACGTCGGTGGTATCGACGAGACGACCGCTTCGATTCCAC
Organism: Halobacteriota archaeon; assembly: GCA_051744605.1. GTDB lineage: Archaea > Halobacteriota > Halobacteria > Halobacteriales > Halobacteriaceae > Halanaeroarchaeum. The sequence goes on along the minus strand of JBNJDE010000100.1, from coordinate 4,030 downwards.
CAGGCGTGACCGTCCTGGTCGGTCGGAACGCGACGAATCGAACCTCGTTTCTGAAGGCCATGATGGCAGTTCTGGGGAGCGACGAGGTTCCACTCAAGGCGGGCAAATCGGAGGGGCACGTCGAGTGTACCATCGAGGACACGAAATACACACGAACCGCGACCCGGAAGAACGGATCCGTGGTGACCGGGGGAACTCCGTATCTGGCATCCGCGGACGAGGCAGAATCGTTCGCGTTCCTCCTTGAATCGAACGACGCCCGCCGAGCGGTCGAGCGAGGCGACGACCTCCGAAACGTCGTCCTCGACCCGCTGGATGTCGACGCACTTCGCGAGGAGATCCGCGCCCTCGAACGGGAACGCGCTGCCATCGACGAGCAGTTAGAAGAGCGGTCCTCGCTCGAGCGCCGGGCGAGCGAACTCCAGACCGAGTTGGAACAAATCGATGACGAACTCTCCACGGCCAGAGACCGACACGAGACGCTGCAATCGACCATCGAAGAGACCGACGACGCTGCCCCCGCAGAACGCTATCGAGACGTCGCGGATCGGCACGCCGAACTGGAGGAGATCCGCTACGACAGAGCGACAATCGAGGAGAGCCGGTCGGCCCTGCGAGACGAACGCCAGGAGAAACGCTCGAAACTCGACGCACTCGAACCGGTCGCGGACGCTTCGGAGCTGCGAGAGGCGATCGCGGAGAAACGCGAGCAACGAAACCGTCTCGATGCACAGTTGAGCGAACTACAGCGCGTCGTCCAGTTCAATCGACGACGACTCGAGACGGACGACGCGGTGACCGAGGACGCCGTCGACGCGGAGGGCGAACCGACGGAACAGTTGTTCGAGGAGCAAACCTCGTGTTGGACGTGTGGGTCGACGGTCTCGACCGAACAGATACGCTCGACAGTCGAGCAGTTACAGTCGTTCCGACGGGATCTCCTGGACCGGCGCGAGGCGATCGACGCGGAACTGACTGATTTACAACGCCAACGCGACGAACTCGACGAGACCCGGGACCGAGTTAAAGCATTGCGGACCCGTCTCGACGAAATAGCACGCGAGTTAGCACGACGTGAGGACCGTCTCCAGTCACTCGACCGTCGTGAGGCGGAACTCGAAGCACGGATCGCAGACGCCGAAGACGCCAGCGACAGCCCACCGGGCGACGATTCGCTCCTCGAGGCCCACGGTGAAGCGAGTCGACTCGAAGCGACGATCGAACACCTGGAGGAACAACGCGAAGTGATCGTCGACGAACGACGTTCCGTCACGAGCGAACTGGACGAACTGTCCGATCTGGAGTCGCGCAGAGAGAGGATCACCACCACGCTGACCGAGAAACGAGACGAGGTCGACAGCCTCGAACGGCGGACCATCGAGGAGTTCAACGAGACGATGGCGGAAATCCTCGACGACCTCGGATACGACAACGTCGAGCGTATCTGGCTCGAACGACGCAAACACACCGAGAACGGGGAGATCGTCCCCGATACCTCGTTCGATCTGCACGTGATCCGGGCCGCCGAGGACGGAACCGTCTACGAGGATACCGTCGACCACCTGAGCGAGAGCGAACGAGAGATCACCGGACTCGTCTTCGCCCTCGCGGGCTACCTGGCCCACGAAGTGTACGAATCGATGCCATTTCTCGTCCTGGACTCCCTCGAGGCCATCGACGGAGAACGGATCGGGGCGCTCATCGACTACGTGAGCGAGCATGCGACCTTCCTGTTGGTCGCGCTCCTCCCCGACGACGCACAGTACGTCGACGCCGATCACGAGATCACGAATATCTGAATCGGCCCGTTCGCGTGTGTCCGTGGATATGGAGACCGATCACGAACACTCGACGGGCGAGTATCACACGGATTGTATAGCGATATGCGCTTTATATGTTCGATGCACCATCAATTACGACCATTTCTATCGGTCAGTTTTCGACTCGGCCCACGCACCGACAGACGGAGAGCGGACGATACCGCCGTTGATACTGCTACCACCATCTCCTACTCGGCTTGTTCATCGTGGCGACGTCCACGACGGTTCTCGATGTACACGACGCGAGAGGGCCCGATGTCGAAACGGACAACCGATTCACCGCATGAATCAGCCACCAGCCACCGGAACCGAATGGACCCCAACGTGTCGACGAATGCATCTGAACGACGACCGAGAGCTGACGACGGCGCGAACGACACGAACAACCAGTAGCAGATCGGGCGGGAAATGCAACTACCCCACCTCGCGGAGGGATGCGCTGAGCGAGCAGTCCAATCGTCGAGGTGCCCCGATCGACAGAACGACGAAGCAATTCTCATGGACCGATTCGAGTGATTGCCGTCGATGTGAACGAGGTGCGTAAATCCGGCATCGACACGTCGAATCAAGTATCTCGAAGATGTGGCGATTCGGATTCAGAGCCGAATCGCTGGCAACTCGCTCGAAGCCATTCCATCGTTGAGATTCCGACAGATAGTCACGAAACGGGCGACAAACATATTTCAATTGTCGCAAGCAAAGGCGAATTTCACATCCCATTTTACTAAATATAAATTGTATTGCCCCACCGATAGCAAGGGCATATTTCGAAATAAGATACTTTATTTTGGCAGCCACTAGTTTTATGCTACTGGCCAGTTGTTTTCGAAGTATGACCGACACAGCCGGAGAGGGTTCAGAACGCTCGGTGGTGACGACGTACGTTCCCGCGTACCAGAAAGCACGGTGGCAGTCTCACGCCGACGAGTTGGGGATGAGCCAGAGCGAATTCGTGAAGACGATGGTCCAGGCCGGTCGCAGGGGTTTCGGTGGCGACGACGCGGAGAATACTGCAGACCCATCCTCGAGCCCTGACCCCCAGGGTTCGAGGGGGGAAGATGGAGTTGCACACGACCGCATAGAGAATGCGGTACTGGACGCCCTCTCGACCGACGCATACGCGGATTTCGACGAGATTCTCGATACGGTCATCGAAGACATCGCCGACGAAGTGGAAGCGGTGATTCTTTCACTCGATGAAAATGGGCGTATCTCCCATAGCCCTCGCGAAGGCGGATACGTCCTGATGGAGGACTGATCATGGCTGCTACGGCCACCGATCCGATCGAGTACTTCCTCGAAGACATGGCCTATCACGGACGCTCTGACCGGACGATAGCTGCTTACGAACGGGTTCTCAGGCAGTTTCGGGCGTATCTCGCGACGGGAGAGAGTCGTGCGGGCGACGAAGCCGTCGATCTCGGTGATGCAACGCACCGTGACTGTCTCAGCTGGATCCACACCCGAAGGGGGACGGTCGCTTCCAGCACCATCGCCTCGTACGCGTCCTACCTCCATCGGTTCTACTCGTACATGGTGGAGGTCGGCGAGTTCGACGACAATCCGATGACCCTCGTCATGGAGGAGATGGACGAACAGATAGATACCGACCCGAGCCGTCGAGACGTCTCCGTCGAGGAGATGCGGGAGTTCGTCGGGCAGATCGCCCACCCAGGAGAGGTTGCAATCGTCGTGACGCTACTCAAGACCGGAATCCGTGCCGGAGAGCTGTGTAATCTGGACCTCCGCGATCTGAATCTGTCGGGGATATCGGTAGAGAGCGGGCCGGTCCGACCGACGCTGCGCGGTCGCCCGGATTCGCTGTTCGTCTCACAGACGCCGACGGCGGGCGAACCGGAAAACGGGGAGACGCGCTCCGAGTCGAACAAACGAAAGCGTGACACGGTCATTCCTGTCGATACCGAGCTCAAGCGGGTCCTCGAACGGTGGCTCGCAATCCGGCCCGACACGCAGTCGCCCGCAGACCCCCTGTTCGTCAGTACAGATCGAAACTGGGGACAGCGGGTGACCGGCCCCGGTGTGCACTACGTCGTCGAGCGACATGCCAGAGAGAACGACTGGTACGAGACGGACGGCGGTGCGGGGGCGAACGTGACTCCGCATTACTTCAGACACTTCTTCACCACACACCTTCGGGATCGAACCGGTGATCGGGGCATCGTGAAGTACCTGCGAGGAGACGTGGCGAG
>JBNJDE010000099.1:0-7947 GCA_051744605.1 Halobacteriota archaeon | reverse complement strand
CTGGATGGACCATCACTCCCACAGGGTCTGCAGCCGGGTTTCGACCGCATCGAGTACGAGCGAGATGACGTCGCGATAATCCGCCGGCCACGAGGCGTCTTCGGCCCTGCCAGCATCGGGCGGCGGGTGGTAGTGATCCCGGTCGTTGTGGGGGTTCGGGTGTCGATCCCATCGACGTTCCCAGCTTCTCTCGGCGTGGTGCTCTCTGTAGTGGATCGTGAAGTCGTCGTTCGCGTACCAGCGGACCAGCAGGTCGACTTCGGAGACGGACGCTGGATAGTACTCGGCCGCGACGAGGACCTGTAACCCGATATGGCCGTCGTCGGTGATCGCCGCGTCGGCCACGAAATCGACGGCTCGAAGGCGGTCTCGGAGACCCTCGAGAATTGGCCGATCGATCGGTGCTGGGCTGCGACCGTCGGCTGCCGGCATGGTCAACCGGAGGCCTGCTCCCGATTCTCACTCGCCCGCTCCCGTCGAGCACGTTCGACTCGATCGCGCTCTCGGAGACGGGTCGTCCAGTCCGTAAGATCGGCGTAGACGTCGTCGATGGTCAACTCGTCGTGTCGTTCGGCTGCCGCTATCGCATCGACTGCGTCCGGGGTGCGTGCCTCGTACCGTCGTTCGTACGCATCGATGCGGTCCGTCACGTCGCGAACCCGGCGTCGGAGTTCCTCGACGGAGTTGTTCGTCGCGAGTTCGTTGACTCGACGCCATTCGAAGTACTGGTCGTTGCGTTCGAACGTCGCCGGTCGTCCCGGCTGTTCGGTGACGATCCCGAGGTCGCGAAACCAGGAAAGGTACTTTCGGGCAGTTTTCGGATCGCAATCCGATCTGTCGGCGACCATGGCCGCCCTCGTCGGTTCGCGAAGCTGCAGGACGGTTCCAAAAATGCGTTGCTCGACGTCGGCGTCTTCGAAGGGGCGCTCGAAGGGTGGCGGTCCCTCCCTTCGTGGCGAATCGCTCATATGACTCCTTTTCTCTGAAGGAATATAATTCCCGGCCTTTGGAAATATTTCCCCTCCACGATTCGCTCACCTGTGACGGACGAATGGGGAGAATGACCAGCGGTTGGCGGTACATCGAACGGGACGCCGCTATGCGCGGCTGGTCCGCGAGACCGCAGAGAAATTACTCGACGTCGATGTCCGTCGCTTCCTCGACGCGGTCGAAGACGACCTCGAGGACGCCGTTGTTGTAGGTCGCCGACCCCGATTCCGGATCGACCCGGGCGGGCAGTTCGATGCGCTCGTCGTACTCGCGGACGTCGCTGGCCGCGCCGACGGTGAGGAACTCGCCGTCGCACTGCAGGGAGATGTCGGCTTTCGCGACGCCCGGCAGGTCCGCGACGACGCGGACCTCCTCGTCGGTCTCGTGGACGTCGACGTGGGTGTCGCTGCCGAACCCGGCCGGCCCTCGCTCGTAGCTGACACCGCCACGACCTTCGCCTTGCATCATCTCGTCCATCATGCGCTCTATCTCGCGGAAGATATCGTCGAAGGGGTCGTCGCGGTCGTCGCGTCTCATGGCAGACGATTCGGCGAGCAGGCGGAAAAGGATTCGGTTGGGGTCGACCGGCCTATTCGAGACCGAGGGCGTCGTCGGTCGTCGCCATGCTCTCGGCGGCGTCGGCGGTCCCGAGGACGGCCCGGATGGCGTCGACGTTCTCGGGGACGACGTCGGATTCCTGGTGGATCGCCTGGAAGAGGTAGAGGTCCCGGCCCTCCACGGTGATGGACTCGCTCCAGATGCCGTTCTCCCAGAGGTCGCCGCGGGGCCGGCCCATGTCCAGGGCGTACTCCTTCAGCGCCCCGGTCCCCTCGATGTCGAGGTCCGCGTCGAGGAGGAGCAGCCGCGATTCACCCGAGAGGGTCTCGCGCACTTCGTCGGCCGTCGGTGCCGACTCCAGGGTTACGTTGATCGAGTGCACGTGCATCAGCGTCGCGGGCACCTTCAGGCCGAGCGTGTCGATGTCCAGGTCGGGGAAGATGGTGTTGACGTCCGGTCCGTGGTGGGAGGGGAGTGTCACCGGGTTCGGGAGGATGTCGTTGATCGGACCACGACCGCTCTGGGCCGGGTCGCCGCCCCGGCGGACGAGGGTCGCCCGGACCTTCTCGATGCCGAACTGTTCTTCGAGTGGGGCGACGAGCCGGGACAGCCCCGTCGTGTTACAGGAGACGACGCGCACGAACTGAGCGTCCGCGGCGTCCGCGAAGTTCGACCGCGCGTTAAAGGAGACGTCGGCGAGGGCGTCGGCTTCCCCACCCTGGAAGAGCGCGGGGGTGTCGTACTCCTCGTAAAGTTCCTTGTTCTGCTCGCCGATGCCCGAGGGGGTCGCGTCGACGACCACGTCGGCGGCGTCGACGAGGTCCTCGACCGTCCCGGCGGTCTCAAGGCCGGCGGCACCGAACTGGTCGAGGCGGTCTTCGATCGCGGGATAGAGGTCGTACCCGCGGCGACGGGCCTGTTCGGCCTCGAAGTTGGGTCGCGTCTTCGCGACGCCGACGACCGACATGTCCGGCTGGGCGGCGACCGCGTCGGCGACTCGTTTTCCGATGGTTCCGTAGCCGTTGATCCCGACCTGAATCATGTCTCGACGTCCGCCTGCGAGCTGGTTAACGGTTTCGAGGACCGCCGGTCGGTGGCCGACGGGAAGCCGTGAACGGGCCGCTCAGACGGGGAACAGGCCCACGAGCCAGGGCGATTGCCCGACGTCGGGTGCGGCGACGAGGAGATAGAAGATCCCCAACTCGAAGGCCGTCACGGCCATCGTCACGACCGTCGCCCACCGGCTGTCGACGGTGACGCCGACCGGGACGTCGTACTCCTCGGGCCAGGGATAGAACAGGGCCATCCCCCGCACGTTCCCCAGCAGGTCCAACACGTAGTGGGTCGCGACGCCGATCCAGACGAAGTGCAGGTTGCCGAAGACGAACGGGAAGACGGCGAAGGCGCCGAGGGTGAGGAAGTTGTGGAAGGTCTTGCGGTGCGAGCCGATGCTCGTGTCGATGTCGGGGACCATCGCACCGAGCAGGACCGGAAGGCCCACCATCGCGACCGTTCTCGCGGTCACCTCGTCGAAGCTCGGCGCCAAAATGGCGCCCATACCGATCGCCAACGCCACGGCGTTGAGGACGTGGTCGCGTTTGTTCACGAGTCGACGGAGTGGCGGGACGAACAAGAACTGTTCGCCGACGTCTGACGGCCGTCTTGCGATTTCGGCGCTCGGGCCGAACACAAACGCTAACGGAATCGCGTCCCTCTTCGAGCGCATGAGCCTTCGCAACGCAGCAGCGACCGCGGTGCACCAGTGTCTCGACCTCGAGGCGGGCGAGCGATGTCTCGTCGTGACCGACGACGAGCGCCGGCCGATCGGGCAGGCTCTCTACGAGGTCGCCGCCGAGGTGACCGACGACGCGGTCATCGTCCAGTATCCGCCCGGGGACCAGCACGGCGAGGAGCCCTCGCCTCCGGTGGCCGCGGCGATGCGCGAGGCGGACGCCTTCCTCGCGCCGACGACGAAGAGCCTGAGTCACACGCGCGCCCGCAGCGAGGCGAGCGAGGCTGGCGTCCGCGGCGCGACGTTACCGGGGATCACCGAGGAAGTGTTCATCACCGGCCTGGACGCGGACTACGAGGCCATCAGTCGCCACTGTGCGGCCGTCCTCGAGCAGGTCGCCGGCGCCGAGGAGATCCGGGTGACGGCGCCCAATGGAACCGACATCACCGTCCGTCCGGGCGAGCGGGAGTGGAACGACGACACCGGGATGGTCGACGAGCCGGGCGCGTTCTCGAATCTCCCCGCTGGCGAGGTGTTCGTGAGCCCGGAGAGCGCCGACGGGACGTACGTCGTCGACGGCACCATGATGCCCTACGGCCGACTCGACCCCGACCAGTCGCTCCGGTTCGAGGTCGAGGACGGACAGGTCACCCACATCTCGGACGACGAGATCAGCGCACAGGTCGAGACGGCCGCGGAATCGGTCGGCGAGGCCGCCTACAATCTCGCGGAACTGGGCATCGGGACCAACGTCGCGGTGACCGACCTGGTGGGCTCGGTCCTCCTCGACGAGAAGGCTGCCGGGACGGTCCACCTCGCCATCGGCGACGACGCGGGTATCGGTGGCGACGTCAGCGCACCGCTACATCTCGACGGGATCATCACCGATCCCTCGGTCTTCGCCGACGGCGACCCGGTCGAACTGCCCGCCACGGAGTGACGACAGCGGATATTTACGCGTCGCCCGGCTATTCGCGGCCATGAGCCACCAACAGGACCGGGTCGGGATCGCCTGTCCGGCGTGTTCCCCCGACCTCGAGACGGTCCACGAAGTACTTTCCACCGGGGGCGGACGAGCGACCGTCCGCTGTACGGAGTGCGATCACGTCCACAAGACGGCCATCGAGCGAGAGCGAACGGTCGAACGCGACGTCGTCATCTCACAGGACGGCGACTCGCTCACGGCCAGCGTCGAGGTGCCGGTCGACGAGCGCGTCCGCGTCGGCGAGGAGTTCATCGTCGACACCGACGAGGCCATCATGCAGGTCCGCATCACCGACCTCGAGACCGGCCCCGAACAGCGGGCCACCTCCGCCATGGGCGAGGAGGTCCAGACGTTCTGGACGCGTGCCGTCGACAACGTGAGCGTCGACATCACCCTCCATCCGCGGAACGGCGACCGTGACCGGACCCGTTCGATCACCGCCTACCTCCCCGGCGACTTCGAGTTCGTCATCGGCGAGACGATGACCCTCGAAGACGAGGAGTTCACCGTCACGGACATCCACGTCCGCGAACCGGCCCAGGAGCGGTACCCGTTCCCGAAGCTGGGCGAGGACGGCGACGCCGTCGAGGCCAAGGACGTAAAGCGGATCTACGGCTACGACGAGTCCTCCGACGCCTGGTCGGCCTGGTAACGCACAGCGCTCGATTCAAGAGCATCCGGCGAGTTGTTTTCACATGGAATACGCCGCGCTCCGCGACGACATGGTCGCGAGCCTCCAGCACGACACCAAGGCGGTGGTCGACGCGGAGCCGGTCGGCCGGGCGATGCGGGCGGTCCCCCGCCACGAGTTCGTCGACGAGGGGCACCGAGCGTACATGGACCAGGCGTTCGAACACCGCGGGACGACGGTCCTGGCGCCGACCATGGCGGGGCGGTTGCTGGAAGCGCTCGAGGTCGAGGAGCGCGACTCGGTGCTGGTGGTCGGCGCCGGCGTCGGCTACACGGTCGCCGTCCTGGCCGAGATCGTCGGTCCGAAACGGGTCCACGCGGTCGACATCACCCGCCAGCTCGTCTACGACGCCCGACGTAACCTCCGCGAGACTGGCTACGACGCCGTGCTGGTCGACTGCCGGGACGGTGCGTCGGGGCTGCCGGAGTACGCTCCGTTCGACCGCATCCTCGTGGAGGCCGCAGCGATCCGACCGCCAGAAGCCCTGGTACGCCAGCTGTCGCCCGACGGCCGCCTCGTCATGCCGATCGGAACGGCCGACCAACGACTCCGCGCCTACGAGGGCGGCGAGGCGGCCGCCGACTTCGGCCCCGTCGGCTTCTCGCCGCTCCTCGTCGACGGCGAGCAGACGGGAGCCGTCGAGCGGAATCGGACCCACCGTGAGGACATAGAGCGGGCGGTGAAGGAGGCCGAGCGGCGCCACGGCTGGGAGCGCGAGTGGATCGACTGGGACCGGACGCTCTAGGCCCCGCGGATCACCAGGATCTCGGAGTTCTGCCGCCGGTCCATGTACTGCGACCCGGCCGGCGGTTTCACCTCGATGGTGAGCGTCCCCTCCGCCTGATTGGGCCCGAGCTGTGACTCGATGTCGACGGTGGCGACGCCGTCCGACCCCGTCTTCGCGACGGCCACCGAATCCAGCTGGGCGCTGCCGCGTTTCACGACCACCGTCGCATCGGCGACCGGCGAGCCGTCGGCGTCGACGGCGGTGATGTCGACGCTGTGGTGACCGGGCGTGACCACCTCGGGCGAGGGCTTCGCGTCGAGTTCGGAGACGCCGAACGACTGGACCCCGGAGATCATCGAGAGCATCACGCTGAGCGTCGCTACGCCGACGACGAACGCGATCACGAGGCGAATCGGCAGGCCTTCGATGGCGCGTTCGTCCCGTCGGAAGTCTGTGAACGGCATGGGCCTGGGTGGCCCTGCCTTCGGTGATAAACCCTCGGCCGGCGGTTGAAATACCGAGACGGACGAACCGGCGATATGACCTCCGTCCTCGGTCGTTCGGCCGACTCCGGACAGATCGGCTCGCTCGGACACTACCTCGCCACGGATGGCAGTCGCGGCGCTCCGGTGGCCATCGACCTCGAAGGCCCACACGTCGGCCTGGTCGTCGGCAAACGCGGCGCGGGGAAGTCCTACACCCTCGGCGTGCTCGCAGAGGAGATCGGCACCACTGCTGGCGTCTCGGGCATCGTCGTCGACCCGATGGGGGCGTTCTCCGGCCTGGCGACGGCTCCGTTCGCCCGTCTCGTCTCCCAGCCCACGATCCGTGCGGACGCGATTCCACCGGCGGGCTGGTGTGAGCTCCTCGATCTGGATCCGGCGGCGGGACCGGGGGCGTTGCTCTGGCGAGCGGCGGCCACCGCGGCCACGCTCCAGGAGATGCGGGCCGTCGTGGATACTGCTGGCGTCCCCGCAGAGACGCGACGGGCGGTCCTCAACCACCTCGAATTGGCAGCGAGCTGGGAGACCTTCGAGCCGTCGGGGCTGACGGCCGCCGACCTGCAGACCCAGGGCGTCACCGTCCTGGAGACGAGTGGGACGCCCACCGCCGCGCAGGCCGCGATCGTCTTCGCCGTCGCCCGCGGCGTCTACGACCGCGCGTTACAGACGGACGACGAACCACTGCCGTGGCTTCTCGTCGACGAGGCCCACGCCATCACCGATACGGTCGCCGGCCGCGCCATCCGGACGCTCCTGACGCGGGGTCGTCATCCCGGGGTGAGCCTCGTCCTCGCGACACAGCGCCCCGCCGCCCTCCCCGCGGTCGCCATCTCCCAGGCCGACCTCGTCGTCAGCCACCGACTCACCGCCGGCCCCGACATCGACGCCCTCTCGCGTACCAATCCGACGTATCTCGACGGTGACCTCGCCACACAGCTCCCCCAGGGTGTCGGTGAGGCCCTCGTCGTCGACGACGCGACCGAATCTGCGGTCACGATCACCATCCGAGAACGACGGACCCCTCACGAAGGAGAGACGCCCCAGGCATCGGAACGACGAACCGGCCGCCATCCCCGACCCGACGACCCCGCCACCCCGGACGAGGTCCTCGCCCCCGGCACCCGGAGTCCGTAACTTTTTGTCCCGGTGCGTGATGAATCACTGTATGGCATCCGGAGATATCCGTGTCCTCCTCGTTTTGAACTTCATCCTCTCGGCATTCTACGCGACGATCATCGTCTGGGGACTCTCCTATCTCGATCTGGCTGCGTACACCCTCGAGAACATCGCCATCGGCACGGCGATCGTCGCCTTACTGACCTACCTCGTCGTCCTGCGACCGCGGTGACGAGCGGCGGGCGCGGTGGTCTGTCGACGTGCTCAGCGCCGGCAGGTTTTCGATGAAAGATAGCGACAGAAACCGCAAGACGGCGTGACGTTCGGCGGGGATTTTTACAGTAACTCTTATTACGTACTTATCGGATTGTAACCCGTGACTTCGTGGCTTGCGCGTTCGGCGTTGCAGAATAGATGGCGGAATCGTCGGAACGGATCGAGCAGGGTGTTTCGATAGCCGATGACCGGGCGCGGACGGCGGGTCCTGGCAGTAGCGGTAGCGATAGCGCTGGTGGCCAGCACGCCGATTTCGTTCCTGGGCGTCGCGAACGGGACGCACGTGACGGCGACCGACGGGTCGGGAGAGAAATCGGTGTATCCGGGACAGACGGTATCCGTGGTGAACGTGAGCGTGGGGAGTGAAGA
>JBNJDE010000098.1:0-8159 GCA_051744605.1 Halobacteriota archaeon | reverse complement strand
TTCTTTTTATCGCGTGCGGCGGGGACCTGCCCTCCAATCAGCGGTGCGATCCGCTTGCTGCGGTTGCCCCGTCGATTCGCCGAATGGCGCACTTATTTGTCGGTGCGTGCGGACAGATGGAATATATGGGTCCCTGCTATCCACTCGTTTCGTGGCAACGCAGTCGTCTTCGGAGGTGTCTGATCGATGACCGTCGGTGACGCCCGCGCCGTCGCCGTGGTTGCACTCGTGGTCCTCTCGGTCGCCGGGGCTGGAATCGCGTCCAGCGCCGGGATGGCGGCTTCGGCTGACGACGCCACCGCGGCAGCCCTCTCTACGGACACGATCGACCAGACCGGCTCCTTCGCTCGGGGCGAACCAGATCTTCTGGCTGTCCTCGCAGACCCGCAGGTCAGGCCGGGAACCACCGAGACAGTCGAGATCAGTCTCCTCAACGAAGGCGGCTACGACCTGGGCGGTTCCTCGCCACAGCCACGCGTGGTGACGGCTAGAGCGGTGTCGATGACAGCCGAGGCCGAGGACGACGCCATCGAGGTCGAGTCCGGTACCGTCGCCGTTGGTTCGGTCACTACCGAGCAACCGGCGTCGGCACCGATCTCCCTCTCCGTTCCCGAGGACCTCGAACCGGGCGAATACGACATCGACCTCGAGGTGGATTACACGTACTCCGACCAGATCGATCCTGGCTCGAACACCGTCTACGAGGAGACCGATACAGAGGAGCTGACCGTCACCGTGGTCGTCGACGAAGGGCCGCGCTTCGAGATCGTCGACGCCGAGACGGACGCCCAGGTCGGCGCGAGCGGCGACGTCGTCGCCACTCTCCAGAACGCGGGCGAGAGGCCTGCACGCGACGCCTCGATCACCGCGTCGGGAAGCGGCGGGGTCGTGATCGGCGGGCAAGAGACGCCAGCGACGGGCTACGTCGGCGACTGGCAACCCGGTGAGAACCGGACGATCCGATTCGACTCGACCGTGCCCGAACAGTTCCGCACCGGCGGGTACGTCCTCGAGACCACCGTCGAATACACCGACGCGACCGGGGAGCGGGAGACGGCACCGACATCCCGGGCGGGCGTGTTCCCGATCGCCGAGCAGTCCTTTACCCTCGAGAACGTCTCCGATACGCTCGAAGTCGGATACGAAGGGGAGATAACCGGGACCGTCCGCAACGACGGTCCGCTGCCGGTCACCGACGCAGTCGTCGCGATCGATCCCGTAAGCGATCGGGTCAGTATCGACGAACGGCGCTACGCGCTTCCCGCACTGGAACCCAACGAGAGCGCGCCGGTTCGCTTTACCGCCGACGTCGGCGGGCAGGCCGACGCCGGCCCACGACAGGTTCGGTTCACCATCGAGTACGACACGGGTGAGGAGGTCCGGAGCACCGAGGCGAACGATCGAGTGACGATCGAGCCACGTACCCCCGAGTTCGCCGTCGAAGCGGAGAACGCGACCGTCCCGGCCGGCGAATCTCGAACGCTCACGTATACCGTGACCAACCAGCGACCGGAGACGCTCTCATCGATCCGTGCGAACCTCTACGCTGACAGTCCGATCGACGTCGTGGACGACGAGGCCTACGTGGACGAACTCGAACCGGGCGAGAGCGACGAGATTACCCTCGAGGTCGCGGCCGCTGGCGACGCCAATCAGAAGTCCTACCCGCTCGAACTGGACTTCCGGTACGAGGACGAAGGTCGCAACGACCGCATCTCCGACGTCTACGACACGCCACTCGAGGTGACCGAGCCCGTGGAATCCGAGGGTCCCTCGACGACGCTCCTCGTCGGCGCTGCTCTCGTCGTGGCGCTCGCAATCGGGGGCGCGGTCTGGTACCGGCGCCGGTGACCCGATGAGCGGTCTCGACGGCGTCATCGACTGGGTGGACGATCGGGTCACGGAGCGACCGCTGTTGGTCGTCGTCGCGTTCCTGCTCGTCAGTGCCGTCGCCGCGGGCGGAGTCGGCGGGATCGAGACCCAGGCCGGCGGCGACCAGTTCCAGGAGGACGTGCCCGCCCAGCAGGCTCTCGAGGACATCGACGAGGAGTTCGGCGCCAGCGTCGGCGAGACCCCGCGCACCGCCCAGCTGCTCGTGGAGGGGGATAACGTGCTCTCGCGACCCGCGCTCGAACGGATCCTCGAGTCACAGCACCGGCTTGAGACCCGGGAGGGACTCCGCGTGGAATCGACCCGGAGCCACGCCAACGTGGTGGCCGGCGAACTGGATCCCACCGCGGAGACGCCAGCAGAGCAGCGTCGGGCCGTCGCGTCCGCGACTCCCTCACAGCTCGCCGCCGCCATCGAACGGGCCGACGAAAGCGGGCGACTCGACGGGCAGCTCTCGACCGACTACCGCCCCGTCGCCCAGCGGGCCGGGACCGCCCTCGTGGTCGTCACCTACGACCTCCCGGAGAGCGCCGGGACCGCGGAAGTCACCCCGCTGCAACAGCGCTCGGTCACGGTACTCGACGGCGTGCCGGGCAACGAGATGGGTGAGACGGCGTATCTCTTCGGACAGGGTATCCTGCAGGAGGAGATCACCGCCCTGCTCACCGACACGTCGATCGTGGTCTTCCCTGCGGCGCTCGCGTTCATCCTCGTCTTCTTGCTGATCGCCTACCGCGATCCCATCGACATGGGCCTCGGGTTGGTGGCGCTGGTCATGACGATGCTCTGGACGTTCGGCTTCATGGGGTACGCCGACATCCCCTTCTCGGATTCGCTCGTGACGGTGTTCCCGCTCCTGCTCGCGGTCGGTATCGACTTCGGCATCCACACCATCAACCGCTACCGCGAGGAGCGACTCGAGGGGAGCGACATCGACGCGGCGATGCGGACGACGACCGATCAGTTGCTCGTGGCCTTCTTCCTCGTGATGGTCACGACGGTGGTGAGTCTCCTCGCGAACCTGACGAGCACCCTCTCCTCGACGCGGAACTTCGGGCTGGTCGCCGCGATGGGGATGGTCTTCACGTTCGTCATCTTCGGGGGCTTTCTCCCCGCGGGGAAGGTGCTGGTCGACCGCTGGCGCGAGCGACTGCCGATTCCGACCTTCGATACCACCCCGTTGGGGGAAGGCGGCTCCCTGCTGGGACGCATCCAGCTCGTCGGCGTCGACCTCTCACGGATCGCCCCCGTCATCGTCGTCATCGTCGTCCTCGTGGGGGGCGCCATGGCGGGCGCCTACGGAACGGGGGTGGACACGGAGTTCTCCCAGGAGGCCTTCTTCCCCACGGAGGATCGTATCGAACTCTACGAGTCGTTCCCGGCACCGTTCTCACCGACCGACTACACCTTCATCGAGATTCTGGACATCTTCGAGAACGACTTCGACCAGGGGCAGTTCACCTCCGTGACGCTGTACGTCGATCAATCCGTCCGGGACGACGACGCTCTCGAACTGTTGGACCGGACGACGCACAACCCACCAGATAGCTTCGCCCGGGCACCGGACGGGACCGCGCGTGCGTCCAGCGTCGTGACGGTCATCGAGGAGTACGCCGCGGCGGACGAGGAGTTCGGCCGGCTCGTCGCCACCAGCGATCGGCTCGGGACGGGCGTGCCCGACCGCGACGTCGACGCCGTCTACGACGCCCTCCTGGACTCTCCGCGGAGCGACCAGGCGCGCAACTATCTGGCGGCCGACCGCGGCAGCGCCATCGTCGAGTTCACCATCGAGGGCGCCGGAGTAGAGGGGGAAACCGCGGTCGCCGACGCGCAGGCCATCGCCGACCGAACTCCCCTCGACGCCGTCGTGACCGGTCAGCTCGCGGTCAACGAGGCCGTCATCGACGCCCTCCTCGAGTCGGCGATCCGCAGCCTGTTCGCGGCCATCCTCCTCACGGCCGTCTTCCTGGTGGTCACCTACCGCCTCCTCGAAGGACGGCTCGCGTACGGGATGATCAACCTCCTCCCCGTGCTCGTGACCGTGGGCGTCCTCGTCGGGACGATGCGGCTCATGGACATTCCGCTGACGCCGATCAACGCACCGATCCTCTCCGTCTCCATCGGGCTGGGCGTGGATTACACGGTCCACTTCACCCACCGGTTCGTCGACGAGTATCAGCGCGGGACGCCCCTCCCGGAGGCCCTGGGGGTGACCGTCCAGGGTACCGGTGGGGCGCTCACCGGGAGCATGCTGACGACGGTGACCGGGCTCGGCGTCCTCTACGTCGCGCTCATCCCGCTCATCCAGGATTTCGGCATCCTGCTCGCGCTCGGCGTCCTGTACGCCTACCTCTCGGCCATCTTCTTCGTCCCGTCGCTGATCGTCGTCTGGGACCGATACGCCCCGCCGGCACTCGGAATCTAGCGCGGGGTGCTGGAACCCTCCCTCGGGTCGACATCGCGATGGCTCACCCATTCGTCTCGCCGTCGAGAAAACGGATACCGACTGGGACCGAACGAAAAACGCTGACTGGGTCGGCCGCCGAACGGCCACAATCGACCGATCGTGACTCGGGCCGACGGATCGGGTGCGGCGCGGTTACGTGTCGAGTTCTTCCTGGAGCATCCGGCGGAGCACGAGGTGGAGGACGCCGCCGTTCTCGATGTACTGGACGCCGGCGGGCGTACCGACCTGTGCGGTCACGTCGAATTCGATGACCTCGCCGTCGTCGTCGACGGCTTCGACGTGGAGTTCGTCCTCGACGTCGAGGCCGTCCTCGAGGCCGTGGATGGCGAACTCCTCGTCGCCGTCGAGCCCGAGGGACTCCCAGGAGTCGCCGTCCTCGAACTGCAGCGGGAGCACGCCCATGCCGATGAGGTTGTCGCGGTAGATGCGCTCGTAGCTCTCGGCGATGGTGGCACGGATGCCGAGCAGGTCGGTGCCCTTCGCGGCCCAGTCGCGGCTGGAGCCGGTCCCGAACTCGGTGCCAGAGAGGACCACCAGCGGGGTGCCCTCCTCGCGGTAGCGCTCGGATGCCTCGAAGACGGTGGTCTCCTCGCCGGTCGGCTGGTGGACGGTGTAGCCACCCTCGACGCCGTCGAGCATCTCGTTCTCGATGCGGACGTTGGCGAAGGTCCCGCGCATCATGACCTCGTGGTTGCCACGGCGCGAGCCGTAGGTGTTGAAGTCGGCGGGGTCGACGCCCTGCTCCTGGAGCCACTCGCCGGCGGGGACCTCAGTACTGAACGGTCCGGCCGGGCTGATGTGGTCGGTGGTGACCGTGTCGCCGAGGGTCATGAGACAGCGCGCGTCCTCGATGTTCTGGACGCCGGGCTTCTCGACGGGGAAGTCCTTGAAGAAGGGCGGCTCGCGGATGTACGTGGACTCCTCGTCCCACTCGTAGACGTCGCCGGTGGGCGCATCGAGTGCGTTCCAGTTCTCGTCGCCCTCGTGGACGGAGTCGTACTTCTCCTGGAACATCTCCTTGTGGACGGAGTCGGTCATGATCTCGTGGACCTCGTCCTGGTCCGGCCAGATGTCCTCGAGGTAGACGGGTTCGCCGTTGGGGTTGTACCCGAGCGGGTCCTCTTCGAGGTCGATGTCCATCCGCCCGGCGAGGCCGTAGGCGACGACCAGCGGCGGGCTGGCGAGGTAGTTCGCGCGGATCTTCGGGTGGATGCGCGCCTCGAAGTTGCGGTTGCCAGAGAGGACGCTGGTGGCCCAGAGGTCGTGTTCGTCGATGACGTCCTCGACGGGATCCGGCAGCGGGCCGGCGTTCCCGATACAGGTCGTACAGCCGTAGCCGACGACGTGGTAGCCGAGTGCCTCGAGGTCGTCGAGGAGTTCGGACTCCTTCAGGTACTCCGTGACGACCTGGCTACCCGGCGCGAGGCTGGTCTTGACGTGCGGCGGGACGTCGATGCCGGCCTCGACGGCGTTGCGGGCGAGCAGGCCCGCGGCGATCATCACCGAGGGGTTGGAGGTGTTCGTACAGCTCGTGATCGCGCTGACCGCGATGGAGCCGTGGCCGAACTCGGTGGTTCGACCGTTGGGCATCTCGATCTCGTACTTCTCGTTGAGGTCACCGAGCGGGAGCTCGTCGGCTTCCTCCGCGGCCGGTGCGGCGCCGCCGTTCTCGAGCCAGCGCTGGATTGCTTCCTCGTCCGCGCCCTCGTAGTCGGTCTCATCCCGGAGCAGACCGCGGAAATGATGGCGCATATCGCCCATCGGGATCCGCTGGTCGGGTTCGCTCGGCCCGGCCAGGCTGGGTTCGATGGTGGAGAGGTCGAGTTCGACTTCCTCCGTGTACTCGGGGTTCTGTTCGCCGAAGAGGCCCTGGGCCTCCAGGTACTCCTGGACGACGTCGATGTGATCGGGGTCGCGGCCGGTGAGTTCGAGGTAATCGAGGGTGGCCTCGTCGACCGGGAACATGCTGATGGTCGAGCCCTGTTCGGGGGCCATGTTCGAGATGGTGGCCCGGTCGGCGACGGTCAACTCGGAGACGCCGGGACCGTAGAACTCCACGAAGCGGTCGACGACGCCGACCTGCCGGAGCTTCTCGGTGACGTGGAGGACGAGGTCGGTCGCGGTCGCGCCCTCTGGCATCTCGCCGGTCAGCTTGACACCGACGACCTCGGGGAGCTTCATCGTGATTGGCTGACCGAGCAGCGCGGCCTCGGCCTCGATGCCACCGACGCCCCAGCCGACGACGCCGATGCCGCCGATCATGGGGGTGTGGCTGTCGGTGCCGACGAGGGTGTCGGGGAGGAGCCACTCGTCGCCGCCGTCTTCGCGCTCGTGGACGACCTGTCCGAGGTACTCCAGGTTGACCTGGTGGACGATACCGGTTCCCGGTGGGACGACGCTGAAGTCGTCGAAGGCCTCGTTGGCCCACTTGATCGCCTTGTAGCGCTCGGCGTTACGCTCGTACTCGATCTCGACGTTCTTCTCGTAGGCGCCCTCGGAGCCGTAGTAGTCGACCTGGACGGAGTGGTCGATGACGAGGTCGGCAGGAATCTCGGGTTCGACGACGTTCGGGTCGACGCCCTTGCGATCGGCGGCCGAGCGGAGCGCGGCGAGGTCGACGACGGCCGGAACACCGGTGAGGTCCTGCAGGACGATACGCGAGGGGGTGAAGGGTACCTCGTGGTCGGGGACGTCGGGCTGCCAGGAGGCAGCGTTCGCGACGTCCTCTTCGGTGATCATGTCGCCGTCCGCGTTGCGGATGACGGATTCGATGAGGATGCGGATGCTCACGGGGAGCTTGTCGGCATCGTCGATGATGCCTTCCTCCTCGAGGGCGGAGAGGTCCGCCATCTTGTAGGTCGATCCGTCGATCTCGATGTCGCGGATTGCACCAAACGGGTTCGGTTCTGGCATTACTGTGTCTAGGTCACCACGTCCCCTTGAATGATGCTAATTTATCCTGGAGAATCGACCGAGGGTCGCCGAGGGGGTCGTCGGTAGCCCTTTGGCCGTCGCCCCCGTATTTGGAGGTAATGACTCGAACTGCGACGCTCGCCGGTGGCTGTTTCTGGTGCATCGAGGCCGCGATGAAGGAACTCGATGGCGTTCTGTCGGCCACCTCGGGATACTGCGGTGGCTCGGTCGCCGACCCAACATACGATGCGGTCTGCACCGGAGAGACGGGTCATGCGGAGGCCGTCCAGATCGAGTACGACCCGGAGGTCGTCTCCTACGAGGACCTCCTCGCCGTCTTCTTCACCATCCACGACCCGACGACGCTGAACCGACAGGGGCCAGACGTCGGGAGCCAGTATCGCTCGGCCATCTTCACCCACGACGAGGCGCAGCGCGAGGCGGCCGAGCAGTTCATCGCGGATCTGGCGGCCGAGGGGGCGTACGAGGGCAACTCCATCGTGACCGAGGTCGAACCGCTCGAGGAGTTCTTCGAGGCCGAGGCGTACCATCAGGACTACTACGAGAAGAACCCGAACGACCGCTACTGTTCGGTGTACGCCGAACCAAAGGTCCAGAAGGTTCGCGAGCAGTTCGCGAGTGTCTAGTCGTTCGCCAGAACGGGGTCCATCTCGGCCTTCCTGGACGCGTCCGAGAATCTCGGGAGGTCGATTTCGACCACGGTCCCCCGCGGTTCGTTGTCGCTGATCTCGAGACGACCGCCGTTCATCGTGACGATCCAGTAGACGAGCCAGAGACCGAGACCGCTCCCGTGAGCGAGTGGCGTCTCCTCGCCCTCGCGGAGGACCGCCTTCTCGTGATCCGGAATGCCGGGGCCGTCGTCCTCGAC
>JBNJDE010000097.1:0-8611 GCA_051744605.1 Halobacteriota archaeon | reverse complement strand
GAATTGTCGAGCGGCGAACGTAGTGAGCCGCGAACCCCGACTGGTCCCAGCGAACTGAACCGCTCCAGCCAGCAAGACACCGATACTGAGTAGCAGGACACAAAATGTCAATCTGTCTTTATGCCTCTCGCGGCCCAATATCGATGGTATGAACCGTCATCACCATCTCCGTCGGGCGACCGTCCTCGCGGTGGTCGCGTTCGTCGTCTTCGCCGGCGTCGCCGGCGTCGTGGCTGCACAGCCATCGCAAGGAATCGCTCCCGCGCAGACCGGTCCAGCAGGGACGGTCGTGGTCGACGAGGGCGAGACGTCGAACGGCATCTCGACGGTTGCTGGAACCGTCGTCGTTCGCGGAACGGTCGACGGTGACGTGAACGCCGTCTCCGGCGACGTCGTCGTCGAGGAGACCGGAACGGTGACCGGGAACGTGAACGGGGCCGCCGGTAGCCTCCGAATCGCCGGCACCGTCGGTGGGAACGTCGACTTCGCCGGCGGGAACGTCGTCTTCGAGCGACCTGCACGGATCGGCGGTGACGTCAATCTCGGTGCCGGGAACGTCCTCATCGCCGGACAGATCGACGGCACCGTGACGGTGGGCGCCGACCGGATCACTGTCGGGCCGTCCGCGGTCGTCGCCGGCGACCTCCGGTACGACGGCGCGTTGAACCTGCAGGAGGGAGCGACGGTCGAGGGATCCGTGATCCGGGACGACAGCATCGGTGGCGGCATGGGTCCGGCCGGGTGGGGCACCAACTGGGGCATCCCTGGCTGGGTCGACACCGTCTACGGGTTCTTCGCGAACCTGCTGCTGGGCGCGCTCCTGCTGGCGCTGTTCCCCCGGTTCTCGAACGAGGTCGCCGACGCGGTGGAGGAGCGCACGGCCCGCTCGGGTGGCTGGGGCCTCCTCTTGCTCTTCGGCATCCCGATCCTCCTCGTGGCGTTCGCCATCACCATCGTCGGCATCCCCGTGGCGCTCCTCGGCCTGATGCTGTACGTACTGGCCATCTGGGTCGGCGTCGTGTACGGCGAGTTCGCGGTCGGCCGGTATCTCCTCACCCGACTCGGCTCCGAGGGGAAGTGGAAGGCACTGCTTCTCGGCCTGTTCGTCTTCTCGCTCCTCGGGTTCATCCCGATCGTCGGTGGGATCGCCGCCTTCCTCGCGCTGCTGGTCGGTCTCGGTGCGCTGGGTAGTGGGCTGCGTGGTCGTTTCGCGGAGCGGCGAGGCGACGGCGAAGAGGGGGCGGAGACCGGTGACGACGGCGACCCGGTGAACGGTGACGGTCCCGACAGCGACGCCGGGGCGGACGCCGCCGAGTCGCGCTAGGAACGTCGCACCCGTCGGCCGACACCCTCATTATCGAGACACGTCTACTGCGCGAGTACATGCGCGTCACGGTCGACGTCGTCGGCGAGGGGACCCACGACGTCGAGGTCACCGACGGAACCTACGCCGACCTGCTCGACGCCGTCGGGTTGAGCACGCACGAAGCGTCGGTGCTCGTGGAGGGCCGCCCGGTCCCGGAGGACCAGCCGATAGCATCGTCTGCCGTCACCGTGTTGCGACTCGTCAGGGGCGGATGACGGTTCGCGACGCGACCTCCGGCGACCTGACTGCAGTGATGAACGTCCTCGACGGGGCCAACATCGCCATCTCCGCTGATACCGTCGCCCGGCGTATCGAGGCGGACATGGTGCTCGTGGCCGGCGATCGGCGGCGCCCGCTCGGCGCGCTGGTCGCGATTCCACGACGGGAGGGCGTGCACATCGAGGCCATCGCGGTCCGTCGGCGGCGCCGCGACCAGGGGATCGGAACGGCGCTCGTCGAGTCGGCCGCCGATCGGTGGGGCCGACTCACGGCGACCTTCGACCCACCGGTCCGGCCGTTCTACGAGTCGCTCTCTTTCGACCTCGAATCGCGTGGCGAGCGGTACTGGGCCGAACGCGTCTAGACGAGCGGTTCGACGATGTCGCGGCCGGCGGCCAGCAGTTCGTCGACGGCGGCCTCACTCGCCCCTTCGGCGTACACGCGCAACTTCGGCTCCGTCCCGCTGGGGCGGATGAGGATCCACGAACCGTCCTCGAGGAGCGCCTTCACCCCGTCGGCAGGGTTGATCTCCTCGACGGCGTGGCCGGCGACCGTCTCGGGGAACCGTCCCTCCAGGTCCGCGAGCACGCGCGACTTCTCCGCGTCGGGACAGTCGACGCTCACCTTGTCCTGATAGACGTCGCCGTGCTCGGCGAGGAGCGCGTCGACCCGGTCGTCGAGCGAGTGCTCGGATTCGGCCGTAGCGGCGAGCAGCGCCATCAACACGCCGTCCTTGGTCGGGACGTGGCCCCGCACGGTGAATCCGCCCGACTCCTCGCCGCCCATCAGTGCGTCGTGCTCCCGGAGGGCGTCGGCGACCCACTTGAACCCGACCGGCGTCTCGATGACCTCCTCGCCGTGGGCCGCCGCGACGCGGTCGATGAGGAACGTCGTCGAGACGGTCCTGACTGCGGGACCCGAATCGGACTCGAGGAGGTAGTCGTACGCGGCCGCGAAGAAGAAGTTCTCGTCGAGGAACCCGCGCTCGGGGGTGACGATGGCGACGCGGTCGGCGTCGCCGTCGTTGGCGACGCCCACGTCCGCGTCTTCCTCGCGGACCGCGTCGACGAGGGGCTGGAGTCGCTCCCGCGAGGGTTCGGGTGCCGTCCCGCCGAACTCGGGGTCACGCTCACAGTGCAGACAGACCACCTCGGCACCCGCCCGCTCGAGGAGTCGATCGGTGACGCCGCGCCCGCTCCCGTACATGGCGTCGTAGACCACCGTGAGGCCGTCGAGTGCCGGGTCGAGCCGCTCCATTACGGCGTCGAGGTGCGGTTCTACGAAGTCGACCTCCCGGATCGACCCCCACTCGTCTTCGGGCCCGGCGACGGGTTCGCGGATGTTGGCCTCGATGGCCTCGGTGACGGCTGGCAGCGACGGAGCGCCACTGGCCGGGAAGAACTTCACGCCGTTGTACTCGGGGGGATTGTGCGATGCGGTGACGACGAGCCCGCCGGCCAACTCCCGGGTGACGATGGCGTGGGCCACGGCCGGCGTGGGACAATCGCGAGCGGGCAAGAGGACGTCGTGGCCATTTGCCGCCATGACCCGGGCGAGTTCCTCGGCGAACCCGCGCGATGTCTCGCGGGCGTCGTACCCGATGGCGACCGGGTCGCCAGCCCGCCCCTCGTCGTCGAGATAATCGGCCACGGCCTGCCCAACCATTCTGACCCGCGGCGCGGTGAAGACGTCGAGTGTGGCACGCCACCCCGACGTGCCGAACGAAATCGCATCCATGCGGCCACCATGTACGCGGTCCGACAAAACGGCACCGGTCGGTCCCCTCAGTCGCCGACGAGACGTTCCTTCTCGGCCCGGGAGAGCTGTTTGATCGCGTACTCCCGCGATAGCGCTGCCGACCGCGTCTCGAAGGACTCCACGTGCACGACCTCGACGGGAGTCCGGCCCTGCGTGTATTTCGCACCGTTACCGGCGTTGTGCTCGGCGACGCGTCGCTCGACGTCGGTCGTGTACCCGGTGTAGAGAGTGTCGTCGGCGCAGGCGAGGACGTACACGTGATGCACGACGACCCGTTCGTCGCCCGCAACCCTCCCGGTTTCGGTCGCGGTCGCGACGGGCGAAAAACAGGTCGCTATACTGACGTGACCCGCGTCTGAGCACAGCAATCCCTCGGGGGTGGGTGCCGTGTGGGGGCCGGAGGGCGGCTAAGGCGTCCGATTATGGCAACTCTTATTAGGGTAGTCTGAAAAATGGTCTTCGTATGGCAGACCTCATCGTCAAGGCCGCTGTGAAGGAAGCACTCGCTGACAAAAACGTCGCATCCGACTTCTACGACGCGCTCGACGAGAAGGTCGACGCGCTGCTCGAGGACGCCGGCCGACGTGCCGAAGAGAACGGTCGCAAGACCGTCCAGCCGCGCGACCTGTAAGCCAGACGCACTGATCCGGTTTTTTGACCCAGAACCCGCCAGCGCTCGCTCAGTCGAATCGGTCGACCGTTACGCCGTCCGTCGATCCCACGTGGATCTCGTCCACGAGGTCGACGAAGAGACCGTGCTCGACGACCCCCGGGAGCGCGGAGAGCGCCCCCGCCAGGTCGCCTGGCGATTCGATGGCGCCGAACGAACAGTCCAGCACGAGGTTGCCGTTGTCGGTGACCACCGGTCCGTCCTTCGCCGTCGCGTCCCGAAGGGTCGGTTCGCCGCCCAGGTCCGCGACCGCGCGTTCGACGACCGGTCTGGCGTCCGGGAGCACCTCGAGCGGAACGGGTCGCGACAGCGTCTCGCCCATCTTCGAGTGGTCCACCACCACGACGAAGCGCTCGGCGGCCGAATCGATGATCTTCTCTCGCGCGTGGGCCGCGCCCCCGCCCTTCAAGAGAGCACGTCCGGCGACCGCGTCCGCACCGTCGATGGCCACGTCGATTGCCTCGACCGCGTCCAGACTGGTCAGGGGGATGCCGGCCTCGATGGCGAGTTTGCGCGACTGGTACGACGTCGGGATACCGCGAACGTCGAGTCCCGCGTCGACCGCGTCGCCGAGGGCACGGATGGCCCAGGCGGCCGTACTTCCGGTTCCCAGCCCGACGACCGCACCGTCACCGACCAGATCGGCAGCACTCTCGCCGGCCCGTCGCTTCGCCGCGTCCGACCCGCCCTGGGTCTTCATACCCGTCTCACGGACCCATGGGGAGAAAAAGGCGTGGGTCCGGAACCGGACCGCCGGTCGGACCTGTGATATTGTACGGTTATGACAATCGCAAAAAGTTTTGTGTAAACGGACACACGACTCCCAGCTATGGACGTTCGAGCCATCATGTCGACGGACCTCGTGACGGTGACGCGCGAGAAGTCCCTCCAGGAGACGGTCACGCGCATGCTCGACGACCGCGTGGGCAGCGTCATCGTCGTGGAGGGATCGGAACCGGTCGGTATCGTCACCGAGACGGACGTCCTGGCGGTCGGGACGACCTACGGGCGGCCCTTCGAGGAGATCCCGG
Organism: Halobacteriota archaeon; assembly: GCA_051744605.1. Taxonomy (GTDB): domain Archaea; phylum Halobacteriota; class Halobacteria; order Halobacteriales; family Halobacteriaceae; genus Halanaeroarchaeum. Next base: position 3,567 of record JBNJDE010000097.1, on the reverse strand, counting down.
TGACGCGGGCGATGAGCGTCAATCCGGTCACGGTCGACCCGGAGACGTCGCTCGAGGCGGCGATCGAGGTCCTCCACGACCACGGTATCAAGAAATTGCCGGTCGTCGAGGACGACGAACTCGTCGGCGTCGTTACCATGACCGACTTCGTCTATCACCAGCACGACCTGGCGACCGAGGCGGCCAGGCTCGAACGAGACCGAACCGGGCCGCTCGAGGACACCGACCGACACGAGTGACGGACACCGGACGCGGTTCGTCGATCAGCCTGCCACGAGCACCGTCTCGCCCGCCCGAACTCGATCGCCCTTCGAGACCTGAACGTCGTCCATCGTTACCGTCTCGGGGAGGAGGACGTCGGCACGACTGCCGAAGGAGACGTGCCCGATCCGCTCGCCCCGCTCGACGTGCTCGCCGGGGTCGACGTGGGGGTAGATGCGTCGGGCGAACCACCCGGCGATGAGGGTCACCCGGACGTCGTCGAACGCGAAGTGCAGGCGCTCGTTCCGGTCGGAATCCTTCGTGAACGCCGGCCGATTGGCCCCAGGAACGTGGGTCCGCTCCCGGAGGGTGCCCCCGATCGGTGCCCGATTCACGTGGACGTCGGTGACGTTCATGAACACCCCCACGCGTACCCGGCCGTCCTCGCGTCTGCGTACCGAGACGCGACCGTCTGCCGGTGCAACGATACCGCTGGCTGGTGGGGTGCGATCCGGATCGCGGTGGAACCACAGGATGAGCAGGCCGAGGACGGCGGCACCCACGCTCCAGAGCGGCGAGAGGAAGAACACGACGACGGCGGCCAGAAACGCGGGGCCGGCGAGTCGCCAGGTCCCGGGTGCGAGTTGCATGGTCGTCGGTACGGTTGCCGACGACTCGAACCTTCGGGTGTGGGACGACGAGCGGGGGGTTTATTCGGGGTGGCGCCCAAACCGCGCCCGATGGACGCACGCCACGCTCGGTATCCGTTCCTCGCCGGTGCCAGGACGGCGGTCGAGGAGGCCGGGGTGGACCTCGCCGACGTCGTCGCGACCGACCAGGACGTCGTCGAGCGGGCCGTCGAACGCGTCACCCGTTCGCTGACCGACCGGGAGGTGGGACCGATGGCCCGCTCGACACGGGTCGAACTGCTCTCCTATCCGGTGGCCCGCGTCCTCGTCTCGCTCGTGGACGCGGACGTCGCGCGTCGGCGCTATGCTGGCGCCGAGGCCGCGACCGCCTTCGAGCGGTTTACGACCGACTTCGACGACGACGCGGAGATGCGCTCCGTGGGTTCGAGTGGCCTCACGCGGGATGCACTTCTGCGGGAGTTCGACCTCTCTGTCGCCGTTCGCCGGGTCGAAGATGGCTATCGCATGGACGTGGCCCCGTACCTCGAGTACGCCGCGTCCCTCCGGGGCGAGGAGTGGCGGTTGACCGGGCGAGCACTGGCCGACGGAACCGTCCCGCTCGAGGCGGCCGAACTCGACCGCATCCTCGAGCGGGCCATCGAGGAGCGCGTCGCTGCGGGCCTGCCCCTGTCCGTCCCCGACGCCATCGCGTCGGAACTGGACCGGGAGGTCGAGACGGTCGAGGAGACGCTGTCGGAACTGGATTTCACCAGGGACATCGACACCGTCGTTCCGGAACTGTTCCCGCCCTGTATGCAACACCTCCTCGACGGCATCCAGCGGGGCGACCACCTCCCCCACCACTCGCGGTTCGCCATCACCTCCTTTCTCGCGAACATCGGTCTCTCGACCGAGGAGATCGTCGATCTCTACCAGGTGAACCCGGGCTTCGGCCGCGAGATGACCCGGTACCAGACCGACCACATCCGGGGCGAGTCGAGTCCGACCGAATACACGGCGCCCTCCTGTGCCACGATGAAGGCCTACGACGACTGCGTCAACCCCGACGACCTCTGCGATGCCATCTCCCACCCGCTCTCCTACTACGAGGTCAAACTCGACGACGCCGACGACGAGGAGTTGACCGACTGGCGAGAACGCGACGCCACGGCCGAGGAGTGACCGGGGCCGACCGCGGTCAGTCGTCGCCGATGAAGAAGACGCCGATGACTGCCATCGTCAGGATGAAGGCGACGATGCCACCCACGATGACGTACGCCCCGGTCGTGTCGATTCCGTCCGGCGAGATGCTCCCGCCGGCGACGAGAAATGCGATGAAGACGACGACCCCGACGGTGGCGAGCAGCGCCTCCCGGATCGTGTCGCGTCCGACGCTCATACCCCGCCGTTTCGTCAGGGCGAGCAAAAAGCCACCGAAGCGCGGTTACCGCTCGCCGAGACGGGACTGGGTCGATTCGCCGGCCAGCGACGGGAGGTCCTCGCCCGACGCGAGCGCGGTCTCCTTTTTCACGCGGTAGTTGCCGCCATCTGTGACGTGGAGGTCGCCGGGGTGGAAGAAGTACCACGCCTCGCGGTCGAATCGCACGCCGACGCGGGGTTTGGCCCCGAAGTTCCGGGCGAAGTAGACCAGCGCCTCGACCTCCTCGCCGGTGAGGTAGATGGGGTCGCCGGCACTGGATTTCGCCTCGATGGCGTAGAAGTCGTCGCCGTTGCCGGCCAGCACGTCGGGGAGTTCGCGGGCGGTCGCCGACCCGCTCGCCGGGGCGCGCATCACGGCGAAGCCGTGCTCGTCGAGTTCGTTGACGAGTTCGCGTTCGCGGCGGTCCCCCTTCCGGTTGGCACTCATCACATCTGCTCGGTTCCGGAGACCCTTAACGTCGGCTGACTGGCGGCGGTCAGTCGCTCTGGATGCGCGGGGCCAGCATGAACGTGACCTGCCCCAGCCCCTCGGCGATCTCGAAGTGCATCTTGACCGGGAACTCCTCGCCCAGGTCGACGGCGACCTCGCCGTCCTTCGGGATGGCCTTGTTCATGTCCTTCAGGTAATCGAGGGAGAAAAGGGAGTGAGCGTCTCCGGACTCGAGGTCGATGAGGTCCTCGCGACCGAGTTCGAGGTGGACGTCGTCGGTATCGCCCTCCGCGTCGACGTAGAACAGTTCCTCGCTCGCGTCGACGCCCAGCGCGATGTGGTCGGAGACCATGTCCGCGGCTCTGACCGCCCGGTCGATATCGCGCCCTTCGATGACGATCCGCGCGGGGAGGTCCAGGTCGGGGAGGTCGGGTTCCTGGCGGATGGAGTCGGGGTCGATGAGCGCGAGGGTGTACTCGAGACCGTCGATCTTGATGTGGAGTTTGCGGGTCTCCTCGTCGAGTTCGAGCTGGACCAGCTGGCCCGCGTCGGCCATGCCGGCGATGTCCTCGAGACGGGTGAGGTTGACGCCGATGAGTCCCCCGTCGGCCTCGTAGGACTCGAACGCCGTCGCGTCGAGTTCGAGGTCGACCATTCCCACGTTCGCCGGATCCACAGCGCGGATGGCGAGTCCCGCTTCGTTGAGGTGGATCTTGCATTCGTCCACCAGCACGCTCACGGAGTCCAATGTGGTCCGGAGCGTATCGGCACTCACGATGGCCTTAAACATCTTGTTCGCGTGTAGGCACACCCATCATAAAAAGCCATCCGTTCGGGGGCCGTCTCGACCGGCGAGCCGGCCGGTTT
>JBNJDE010000096.1:0-8635 GCA_051744605.1 Halobacteriota archaeon | reverse complement strand
CCGACTCGTCGAGGCGACCAGCGGGAACACGGGCATCGGTCTCGCGCTCGTCGCAGCCGCGCGTGGGTACGACCTCACCATCGTGATGCCGGCGTCGATGTCCCCCGAACGCCGCCGACTCATGCGGGCTTACGGCGCGACGGTCGAACTCGTCGAGGGCGACGTCGGCGAGGCGAACCGACGGGCCGAGGCCATCGCCGGGGACGAGGGTGCGTTTCACATCTCGCAGTTCACGAATCCCAACAATCCCGAAGCTCACTACCGAACAACCGGCCCCGAGATCGCCGACCAGGTCGATGGACGCAACGTCGATGCCTTCGTGGCGGCCGTAGGGACGGGCGGCACCATCTCGGGGACGGCCCGTTACCTCCGCGAGGAGTATCCCGATCTCACGGTCGTCGGGGTCGAACCGGCCGCGAACCCCTTCGTCTCGACCGGCGAACCCGCTCCAGACGACTTCCAGGGGATGGGCCCATCGTTCGTCCCGGAGACGCTCGACGTGGACCAGATCGACGCGGTCGAATCGGTCGCCCTCGAGGACGCCGAGCGGGAGTGTCGTCGTCTCGCGTCGACGGAGGGCATCCTCGTCGGACAGTCGAGTGGCGCGGCCAGCGTGGCAGCCAGACGGGTGGCCGAGCGACTGGCCGCCGATCCGGACGGCCCCGGGGAGCCACTGATCGTGACCATCTTCCCCGATTCCGGCGAGCGGTACCTCTCGACCGGTCTCTTCGACGATTAGTCGCCGAACTCGGCTTCGGTGACCCGGACAACGACCGTCTTTTCGACGTCGCGCAGGTCGTACTCCGGCACGCCGTCGACGGTTCGCGCGGCGAACATCGGTTCGACGAGTTCGCCGTCCTGCACCCCATAGACCTTCAGATAGTCGCCGGACTGCTCTTTCGTGATCGCTCCGTTCCGAATCGCCGTCGCGAGGTCCCGGGAGAGCCACTCCGTCTCGCTGATGGAACGGTCCTGGACGAATGCCTCGCGGGCGAGTCTGACGAGATACCAGTTGAGGTCGTTCAACAGCGAGACCGCCGCCCCCAGACTCACCGTGTTCACGGCGAGTGAGTTCTCGAACGGGGTTTCGAACTCGTAGGGGGCGAGTGCAGACCGCGCCGTCTCGTAGGCGAGCAGGTCCGCTCTGATGGCCACGTCCGCCTGGCCGAGGATACAGACCCTGGTCACGGTACCCCCTCGACGACTCGATCTGGCTCGCCGACCTCGATCACCTCGACGTTCTCCGCCGCCGTCGTGGCCCACTCGAACAGCTCGGGTGGCTCGGCGGCTTCGACCGCCGCGACGGTCGCTCGCGTCGCGGGTTTGTCGGGAGCGACCCGATGACAGCCGGCGTCGATGGTCGAGTCCTCGTACGTCCCGATCCGGCGGGCTTCGGCGATGATCTCCTGTTTGTCCCAGGTCAGCAGTGGCCGGTGGATCGGCAGCTCGGTGGCCCGATCGACCGCAGCGAGGTTCCGGACCGTCTGACTCGACTTCTGTCCCAGCGCCTCGCCGGTGACCACGCCGGCAGCATCCGTCGATTCGGCGACGTGTTCGGCGACGCGGTACATGAACCGCCGGAACGAGAGCATCCGCGTCGAGGAAATCGCCTCGACGAGCCGGTCCACGTACTCACCGACGTGGACGACTCTGGGTCGCATGTCCTGGGCGGGCGCGAATCGGGAGAGCGTCTCGATGGTCGCGATGGCCCTGGCACGGTGGTCGCTACCGCCGTACTCTCCGAGGTCGAGGTAGACCGGAACGATGGGCGACCCACGCCGCATCGCCTGCCAGGCGGCCACCGGCGAGTCGATGCCACCGCTGACGAGTGCGACGAGCGGGGCCTGGCTTCCGAGCGGGAAGCCGCCTGGGCCGTCTCGTCTCTCGGTGAAGATGTACGTGGCATCGTCGCGCACCTCGACGAAGAAGGGGTGATCTGGATCGTCGAGGTCGACTGCGGGATCGAACTCGGACTCGACGGCCTGCCAGATGGCGTCCCCGCCCCGCTTGCCGACCTCGTGGCTCGTGAAGTCGTGGTCGCCCGTCCGCCGCGCATCGACGGCGAAGGTCCCGCCGTCGTAGGTCACCGTCGCGATCGCTGCCAACGCCTCGGTTATCGCGTCGATCGATGCCGGGACGGTTCGGGCCGGACTGGCGGTGTGGACGCCGAAGACGTCCGTGACGGCGTCTACCGCCGCCTCCGCCGCCGGCGTTCTGACGAACAGCCGTCCCCACTCGTGGTCCACCGTTCCCGCCACGCCCCGGTCTTCGAGCATCGCGGCGACGCGGTCGGCGAGGTCCCCCTCCATCGACGCCTGGACGTGGGCGGATTTCACACCGATGTCTCCGTGTCTGATGAGTACCGCGTCGGCACCGGGGACCGTCATGTGCGGGAGAACGGACCCGCACCCTATACCGCCTTCGCTAGAACGTCGTCAGTTCGCCGTCGATCGTCCGTTCGGTGACGTCGGCGACGTGGGCGAGTTCGTCGTCCACGATGTCCCGAACGTCCTGTTCGATGTCGCCCAGGCCGACGCCGTCCTCGGTCGTCACGTGGACGTCCGCGACGTGGGGATCGTCGATCGGCGAGCCGATCTGGCTGAGCAGGCGGACGCGGAGGTCCCGGATGCCGGCCACGTTGTCGACGACGCGGCCGGCGATCTGGTTCGAGAGGAGGTTGTAGATCTTGCCGATGTGGTTGACCGGGTTCTTCCCGCTCGTCGCCTCCATCGACATCGAGCGGTTGGGGGTGATGAGCCCGTTGGCGCGATTGCCACGGCCCACGGAGCCGTCGTCGCCCTGTTCTGCGCTCGTCCCGGTCGTCGTGAGGTAGATGGACCCCTCGTCGTAGTCGTCGGCCGTGTTGACGTGCACCCGCACCTCCCGGTCCGTGAACTCGTAGGCGAGGTCGTTCACGAAGTCGCGGACCGCCTCGATCTCGGCCTTGTAGGCGTCCATGTTCGGAACGTAGGCGTCGACCATCGCAGCGGCGACCGTCAGATCGATCGTGTTGCCCTCGCGCTTGCCCATCACCTTGACGTCCTCGCCGAGGGCGGGGTGGCTCTCGCCGAACTCCGCGTCGAGTCGTCGTTCGGTCTCGAGGACGATGCGCTCGGTCTCGGTGAGCGGTGCGTGGCCGACCCCGAAACTCGTGTCGTTGGCCATCGGGACGGCCGTGCCCGTTTCGCTGAAGACCTCCTGGAGGTCCCCGGACCCTTCCCCGAGTTTGACGTCGACGATGACGTCCGACTCGAGGTCGAGGTTGGGAAGCGTCTCGCGGAGGTACGAACGGGCGGCTTCCAGCGCGATGGCGTCGACGGGGATGGCGGTCCCGTCGTAGTATTTCGTCGCGCGACCCACGAGGAGGATGTAGATCGGTTCGATCACCTCGCCACCACCGAAGGCGGGAGCGGCGTCGCCGGCGACCAGCTGGGTCTCGTCGGTGTTGTAGTGGAGGACCTTGTCGAACCGGTCCATGTATTCCTGGGCGAGTGCCCGGGAGACGGCCTCGGCGATGCCGTCGCAGATGGAGTCGGGGTGACCGATGCCCTTCCGCTCGACGATCTCGACCTCCTGGTCTTCGACCGCGCCGCGGTCGAGGGCCTGCACTCGAATGTTTCGCTCGGTCATTGTCGAAGGTTACCTGCCGGGCGTTCTATAACTTGCGAAAAGAACTGGGGCCGACAATATGCGTCACGTGCATTTTCCGGTGGCGCCCCGGGCGCTAGCCACCGTCCTCGAGCAACAGTCCGAGATAGGACGTCCGAATCTGCGATTCGGGATCGAGATCCAGACGGCGGAGGACCTCGTAGGCGCCGTCCCGAACCGACGGAACTGCCTCCCGTTCCGCCTCGGCCTCGACCTCCACGAAGCCTCCGAGCCCCGCCACGTCGTCCAGGGAGACGACGTAGGCGTCGACTTCCCACCGTTCCCGCGTCTTCTCGACCGTCGCCGCCGGTTCGAACCCGAGGGAATCGAGGATGGCTTCGAACGCGGGTGGTTCGACGATGGGCGTCTCGATCTCCTCGCGGGTCTTCGAATCGTCCTCGACGAGGGGCCCCTTGTAGGTGAGGACCGCCTCGGATTCGCCAGCTGCATCGACTTCCCGTCTGATTCGGAGCGCCTCGTCGGTCTCGGCGAAGTTCCGATGGGGCGCGTCGTAGTAGACGTCCGCTTGTTCGACGGTTCCCACGCGAGTGGCGTCGAGTCGTTCCAGTGCACTCCGGACGGCGTCGTGGTCCGCACGAACCTTCACTTCGACCTCGTACATGACTGGTCACTCTGTCGGGTCGGTGAAAAGTCCTGCACATCGTGGGGGAAGGGGGAGAGGGGAGTTCGGAAGAAACCCTGGTTAGCGCGGGACCGCTCCGTTCAGTCCCGTGCCGTCCGGTACAGGAGGTCGTAATTGTGGGCGACGTAGGTCAGTTCGCTCGCGGCCAACTGGCTTCGCCGGGCCTCGAGCCAGTTCGCGAGGCCGGGAACCGGCGGCGAAGCGTTCGAGAGCGACGACTCGACGAAGTCGAGGATCCGACCGAGAAAGTACGCCTCGTCGGCCGGATACGACCCATCGTGGGGACGGACGATCCAGTCGGAGGACGCGACGGCGAGCAACTCGCCCGGTCGCTCCTGGAACTGCTGGAGCAGATGACGACCAGCCCGGGCGTCCCGACCGGGTCCGGCGTCGATGGCCTGGTGGTACCGACCGATCACCCGGTCGTCGGCGGGGTGGTCCGGCTGGAAGACGGTCTCGCCGTCGAAGGTGAGGGGGAGATACGCCAGCCCTCCGGGGCGCAGCGCCGTCGTGATGGTATCGAGCAGGGCCGCTATCGGAACCAGGTCTGCGAACGAGGCCGCGACGAAGCAATCTGCGTCGCTCACGCCCGCGAACGCGTCCAGCGCGTCACCTACCCCGAACGAGACGGTCAGGTCCTCGACCCGGAACCCCCGCGGGGATACGTCGACCTGTCGACCACCGTACCGGAGTTCTTTCGGGCGACCGCCCCTGGCGAAGCCGATGACCGTCTCGTCTCGGTCCACACCGCGATACGTGCCATCGGCGATTCCGCGGTCGAGTAGCCGGGGGACCATCGTCCCGGTACCACAGCCCGCCTCCAGGATGGTCGGGGCCGGCGGGAGCGACCGTTGCACCGTCTCCAGCACCGCGTCGGCCATCGCCCGGTCGTCGACCGACCGTTTCGCCTCCAGGTACCGGATCGCCGCGTGGTCCATCACTCGAGTCGGCGCCGGTGACTCGCCCAGGCGGATTCGTCCTCCCAGATGCGGACCACGAGGCTATCCGGGGTGGCATCGGGCAGTTCGGCAGCGATCCGGTCGCCGACGTGGCGGGCGAATCGCTCCACGCTGGGGTTCTCGCCCTCGAATTCGGGGAGGTCGTTGAGGAGGGCGTCGCGATACCGGTTCTCGATGTCGTCGAGGACGTCGTTCACGGCGTCGATGTCCACGAGATAGCCGTATTCGTCGAGGGCGGGCCCCGCGAATCGAACCTCCAGTTCGAAGTGATGGCTATGGACCTCTCCCTCCGGCCCGGGATCGGGGACCGTGAGGAAGTGTTGGGCGACGAGGTCTCGGCTGACGCCGAGCGTATAGTCGGTCTCCGAGCGATTCGTCTCGGCCGTTGCTGTGTCGGTAGTTCGGGTCATTCGTAGGTCAGGAGTACCTGGATGGCGGCTTCCGGTCGTCCGTCGAGCAGGCGGTACGCGGCGTCGGCGTCGGCGAACGGGATCCGATGGGTTATCAACGAGGTGGCATCCATCGTCCGGAGCCGGTCGAGGGCGACCGCCGTTCGCCGGTCGCGCGTGAACCGACCCCGGGAACCGGGCGCGAGGGTGCTCACCTGGCTCGATTCGATGGACACACGGTCCCGGTGGAAATCGGCGCCCAGGTCGAGGTCGGCCCGTTTGGTCCCGTACCAGGAGCCGACGATCACGCGGCTGTCGTATCCCGTCACGTCCAACGCGTCGTCGAGGGCCGCCGGATTCCCGGAGAGTTCGTAGACGAGGTCGGCTCCCGCCGGGTCGTCGTCGAAGTCGAGTTCGGTCCGTACTTCCTCCGGCGCGACGGCCCGGTCGGCCCCGTGGTTTCGCGCGTGCTCGCGTCGTTCCCCGATCGGTTCCACGACGGTCAGTCGGTCGAGGGGAAACGACGAGAGCAGGGCGATGGTACAGAGGCCGACGATACCCGCCCCGAAGACAACGACGCGCTCGCCGATCCGTGGCCGTCCGTCGATGACGAGCGACGTCGCGGTCTCGACAGAGGGGAACAGCGCCATCGATTCCACGGAGAGGCCATCGGGCACCGGGATGAGGCTGTCGGGGGCGGCGGCGAACCGCGATTCGTGTGGGTTGAACGCGAAGACCGATCGCCCTCGCCAGTCGTCGTCGACCGATCGGCCGGTCTCGGTGACCGTCCCGACCGTCGCGTAGCCGTATTTGACCGGATACGAGAGGTCGCCGTCGAGTGCGTCGATGGTCGCGTCCGCTTCGAGGCTCCCCGGCGCCTCGTCCCGGTACATGAGGAGTTCGGTGCCAGCGCTGACCGCCGAGACGGCCGTCTCGACCAGTACCTCGTCTTCTGCAGCGGCCACTCGGGACTCCCGGATGGCTGTCTCCCCGGGTCCGGTGAAGTAGAGCGAACGTTGCTCCATCAGCCCGAAGACCACTCCTGCGGTGGTGCTCGAGGGCGGCTCGGGGCCCTGGGCCGTTGCCGGGTCATCCGTGCATCGTCGTGGCGAGACGGTGGGGTTCCGTCGGTCGCTCGGACTGATACCTCATAGCGAGCTATACGGTTCACATCGTGAACAATACTCGGCACGGTTAATATTGTTCCCCACCTCCAACCCGAGCGGTGACGACCAGGTAATCCCTGAGGAACACCAGCAAGGAGGGGAGCAACGCGACCACGGCGAGCGTGTGGATCGTCTCGGCCGCAACGAGGGGCGCGAGCGCGAACGTGATGAACGCCATCTGGAATCCCGCGAGCGGCCGCCGGACCCGGCTCTCGGGCAGTTCGAAGACAGGACGGCCTCGCCGTTGTCGCCACGCTGTGCCCGCGAGGAACAGATACCGGGCCACCGAGAGCGAGAGGTACCAGACCGGCAACCGCCCCCAGAGGACGGCGACGACCGGTCCGACCACGAACCCGAGCGAGTCGAACGCCATGTCGAGTTTCGCACCGAGGACGGTCGTCCGTCCGTTCACCCGCGCCAGGAACCCGTCGACGGCGTCCAGCGCGGACCCGGCCCCGTAGAGGAGGGCCGGAAGCCAGCCGGTCCACCGAGTCGGTTCGAGAACCGCGAAGCCAGCGACCGCCGCGAACAGGCCGCCTCTGGCGAGGGTTACGTGGTTCGCGACGCCGATCGAGTCGAACACCTGTTGGGCCGCCCCTGCAGGGTGGTTGTGCTCGAGGAGGCGGTAGCAATACGCCAGTGCAATGGCCGCGACCGCGACCGTCGGTATCGCCCATCGGATGGCGGTCGACGTTCCCGCGAGCGTACCCACTCCGAGGGCGATCGCCAGTAGTGAGAGCGTGAACCCCACGACCACGCGGCCGAACGGCCGTTCGAGTCCGGATCGGTCGACGGTCTGGCCGGTCATCGCTCGAACGTCGGGTCTTCGAGAGCGTCGATCCGTGCTCGCTCGGCGGCGTCCAGCGTAATCCGGGCTGCTGCGAGGTTCTCGACGATGTGATCGCGGTCGTTGCTCGCGGGTATCGGGACCACGCCTCGTGCCCGATTCCAGGCGAGGACGACCTGCGCAGGGGTGCTGTCGTGTGTCTCGGCGACGTCGAGCAGGACTGGGTCTTCGAGGAGTCCGGGGGCGGAGAGTGGCGAGTGGGCGACGACCCGGATACCCAGGTCGTGACAGGTCTCGACCAACGCGCTCCGTGGTCGGTACGGGTGGGATTCGACCTGGACGATCGCCGGAGGTATCCGGGCCGAATCCAGCACCGTCTCCAGCTGTTCGACGGTGACGTTGCTCACCCCCAGCGTGCGGGTGAGGCCCCGGTCGTGGAGTCGTTCCAGACGCCGCCAGGTCTCCGTCAGTGGGACGTCCACCGTCGCAGGGTGTCCGGTCTCGTCGGTGGGGAAGGTCAACGCCTCTTGCTCGTCGACCGGTTTCGCTGCCAGATCCCTGAGCGGCCCCTGGTATTCCCAGGCTTCGGGCCAGTGGAGGAGGTAGGCGTCGAACGACTCGAGACCGAGTTCGTCCAGGCTCCCCTCGCAGGCCTCGGCGACGTGCTCGTGGTTCGTCTTCCAGACCTTGCCGATGATGGCGTAGTGGTCCCTGTCCGGCGTCCCCGCCCTCGCGAGGAGGGATCCGATCCGCGATTCGTTGCCGTACAGTTCGGCGGAGTCGAACAGCCGGTAGCCGGCGTCGATGGCCGTCGCGATGGACTCGATGCGGTCGACGTACGTGCCGTCTCTGTACCGTGAAGCGCCGAAACCGATCGGCGGCAGCCGTATCGCGGATCCCTGTCCCGGCTCGTGGACCGATTCGGATCCCTGGCCGCCCGATGGCGGTCGGACCGGTGGCCCGTCGGGCCAGCTGGTGGAGAATCCGTGGCTGGGGACGCGAACGTCTCCGCCATCGGCGGCAGCATCCTCGATGGCGTTACA
>JBNJDE010000095.1:0-8736 GCA_051744605.1 Halobacteriota archaeon | reverse complement strand
CGGGACGCCGCCCAGATGATGCTCAACAACGACATCGAGCAGATCCCCCTGGTGCGGGGTGACGAACTCGCGGGCATGGTCAGGGACATCGACCTGGTGGCCGCTCTATGAAGGCATTGACGGAACTCGCCAAGCGGCGCGGCTACTTCTTCCAGTCGAGTCGGGTCTACGGCGGTGTCGCCGGCTTCTACACCTACGGCCCCCAGGGTGCCGCGCTCAAGGCGAACATCGAGGAGCAGTGGCGAGAGCGGTTCACGGTCCGCGAGGGCCACACCGAGATCGACGCCCCGACGATCATGCCCGAGGCGGTCTTCGAGGCCTCGGGGCACCTGGACGGTTTCGACGACATGCTCGTGGAGTGTGCCGCCTGCGGCGAGAGCCACCGGGCCGACCACCTCATCGAGGACGAGACGGCCATCGAGGAGGCGGAGAGCCTCCCGATCGACGAGGTCGAATCGCTCATCCGCGAGCACGACCTCGTCTGTCCGAGTTGTGGCGAACCGCTGGCCGGCCAACCCGTCGAGGACTTCAACCTCATGTTCGAGACGAACATCGGCCCCGGTTCGACGAACGCGGGCTACCTCCGACCGGAGACGGCCCAGGGCATCTTCGTGGACTTCCCCCGACTGAAGGAGTACGCCCGCGGCGACCTGCCCTTCGGCGTCACCCAGATCGGTCGCGCCTACCGCAACGAGATCAGTCCTCGCAACGCGGTCGTCCGCTCGCGGGAGTTCACGCAGGCCGAACTCGAACTGTTCGTCGACCCCGAGGAGGACGAACCGGACCTCGCGTCGGTCGCCGACGTCGAAGCCCCGCTGTACAGCGCCGAGATGCAGGCGGACGACGACGGCAGCCCGGTCTCCACGAGCATCGGCGAAGCGGTCGGGGAGGACGTCATCGCCGACCCGTGGATCGCCTACTACCTCGGCGTCGCCAGGGAGTGGTACGACCGCATCGGTGTTGACATGGACCGGTTCCGGTTCCGCCAGCACCTCCCCGGCGAACTGGCGCACTACTCCTCCGATTGCTGGGACGCCGAGGCCGACGTGAGCGCCCCCGGCGAGGACCCCGAGTGGATCGAACTGGCCGGCTTCTCCTACCGGAGCGACTACGACCTCTCGAAGCACGCCGAGCACTCCGGCGAGCGGTTCACCGTGTTCAAGGAGTACGACGAACCGCAGACGGTCGAGCGCGCGACCGTCGACCCCGACATGTCCTACCTCGGGCCCGAGTTCGGCGGCCAGGCCGGCGACGTCGCCGAGGCCCTCGAATCGCTCGTCGAGCGCGACCGATCGGCCTTCGAGGGCGACGAAGTGGTCGTGGACGTCGACGGCGAGTCCATCGCGGTGCCCACCGAGAAGACGGGATTCAGCGTCGACGAGGTGACCGAGTCCGGCCGACACATCACCCCGCACGTGGTCGAACCGTCGTTCGGCGTCGACCGGGCCGTCTACACGGTCCTGGTCCACGCCTACGAGGAGGATCGGGTCGACGAGGAAGAGCGAACGGTCCTGCGACTCCCGGCCGGGGTCGCACCGACGTCGGTGGGGGTCTTCCCCCTGATGGACAAGGACGGTCTCGGCGAACGCGCCCGAGACATCGCCGAACGCCTCCGGGTCGCCGGGTTCTCGGTGACCTACGACGACTCCGGCGGCATCGGTCGTCGGTACCGCCGCCAGGACGAGATCGGGACGCCCTTCGGCGTGACGGTGGACTACGAGTCGCTGGAGGACGAGACGGTCACTCTCCGGGACCGTGACACTACCGCACAGATACGCGTTCCCGCGGATTCACTCGCGGACGAACTCGCGGCGATCCGCGACGGGGACCGGCAATTCGCCGACATCCAGGACGACTACCCCCCTGCCGAATGACCGAACTCGGTCGTCGGCTCGTCCACGTCAGCGGGTCCGCCATCCCGCTGAGCTACCTGCTGGGCATCGACTGGCTGGTGATCCAGTGGGTCGTGTTGGTGGGCGCGGCGACCGCCCTGGTTCTGGAGGTGCTCCGACTCACCCACACCGTCGAGTGGTGGCTCTTCGACCGCCTCACCCGCGACTACGAGTGGCGGTCGATCGCTGGCTACGCCTGGTACGCCTTCGGCTTCGCCTTCGTCGCGTGGACCTTCGATCCGCCCATCGCGGTGGCCGCGATGTTGATGCTCGCCATCGCCGATCCGGTATCCGGCTATCTGGCGGGCGGTGAGAGCCGCGTCAAACGGGCGCCGGTCCTGCTCGTCACCTTCGCCATCACGCTGGCCATCGCCCTGCTCCTCGAAATTCCGTTCCTGGCCGGCGTGACCGGTGCCCTCGTGGCGACCATCGCCGACGGCGTGACCCTCAAGATCGGTACCCGGTACATCGACGACAACATCGCCATCCCGGTCGGCGCCGGGACCGCGATGTGGTTCGTCGTCGCGTTCGTCTGAACAACCCTTAAACGGGAACGCGACCAATCTCGGCTCGAATGACCGGCGGCGAGACGACGTACGTGACCCACCCGCTCCTCGAAGACGGCGTCATCGAGGAGCGCCGCTACCAGACCCGACTGGTGGACGGCGCCCGCGAAGAACACACGCTCGTGTCGCTGCCGACCGGCCTCGGAAAGACGACCGTGAGCCTCCGCATCACCGCGGATCGACTCGTCGACGACGTCGGCGGGAAGTCCCTGTTGCTCGCCCCGACGAAGCCACTGGTCGAACAGCACGCGGGCTTCTACCGGGAGGCGCTGGCCATCCCGGACGACGACATCGTCGTCTTCACTGGCGAGACGCGCCCGGACGACCGGGCCGACCTGTGGACGGACGCCCGCGTCGTCATCGCGACCCCACAGGTCGTGGAGAACGACCTCGTCGGCGGGCGCATCGACCTTCGCGACGTGGTCCACTGCACCTTCGACGAGTGCCACCGCGCCACCGGCGATTACGCGTACACCTACATCGCCGAGCGGTACCACCAGGACGCGGCCGACCCGCTGGTCACCGGGATGTCGGCCTCCCCGGGAGACGACGAGGAGGCCATCTTGCAGGTGGCCAAGAACCTCGGGCTGACGAACGTCGAGGTGCTCACGGACGAGGACCCCGACGTCGCCGAGTACACCTACGACACCGACGTCGAGTGGAAGCGCATCGAACTCCCCGACGCCGTCATCGAGATTCGCGACGAACTCAACGAGGTCATCGAGGACCGCCTCTCGACGCTCGCCGACCTCGGCGTCACGACCCGGACGAGCCCCGACCTCTCCCAGAAGGACCTCAACGCCATCCGATCGAAGCTCCAGCGACTCATCGACCAGGACGATTCGGCCGGCTACGAGGGGATGTCCATCCACGCGGAGGTGATGAAGCTCAAACGAGCCGTCGAACTGGTCGAGACCCAGAGCGTCGCCGCCCTCGAACGGTACTTCGAGCGCCAGCGCAACGCCGCGCGCTCCTCCGGGGCGTCGAAGGCCAGCCAGCGATTCGTCTCCGATCCACGCGTGAAGACGGCAATGCGCAAAGCCGAGGACTTCGACGATCTCCACCCCAAGTTCCGGCGGGCCCGGATGCTCCTCGCGGAGACGCTGGGCATCGCCGACGGCGAGCGCGTCATCGTGTTCACCGAGTCGCGGGACACCGCCGAGGCGCTCACCGACTTCCTCGGCGAGCACTTCGCCACCCGGCGGTTCGTCGGCCAGGGCGACAAGGAGGGCTCCGACGGGATGACCCAGAAACAGCAGCGCGAGACGCTGGCCGACTTCCGGGCCGGCGAGTTCGAGGTCCTCGTCTCCACCTCGGTGGCCGAGGAGGGCCTCGACGTGCCCGAGGTCGACCTCGTGCTGTTCTTCGAGCCGGTGCCGACCGCCATCCGCTCGGTCCAGCGGAAGGGCCGGACCGGCCGCCAGACCGAGGGCCGTGTCGTCGTCCTCATGGCCGAGGACACCCGTGACGAGGCGTACTACTGGATCTCCCGCCGGCGCGAGAAGGAGATGCAGGCGGAACTCGAGGCCCTCAAGGACGTCGCCAACGAGGTCGAGGGAGCGCTGACGAGGGAGCAGGCCTCGGTGGAGACGTTCGACGAGGACGGGGAGAACGGAGACGGCGACGCGGAGACGGAATCGCCTCCCTCGGAGACCGCAAGACAGCGTCCCTCGGCAGCGGATGGCGCGGGACAGTCGGGGCTCGCGGACTTCGCGGCGCAGGCTGCGGAGAGCGGCGCCGACGAGTCCGGTGACGATGGCACCGAAGAGCGGGCCGAACGCGAGGGGACGAGCGAGGACGCGACCATCGAACGGGCCGGGAGTGAGGACGCCGAGACGGTCGAGATCGTCGTCGACCAGCGCGAACTCGACGCCGACATCGCCCGCGACCTCTCCAAGCGCTCCGACGTCGAAACCCGACTCGAGACGCTCGCCGTCGGCGATTACGTCCTGAGCGACCGGGTGGCCGTCGAGCGAAAGACCTTCGAGGACTTCCTCGATACGCTGCTCGGGGCCGATCGCTCGCTCTTCGAGCAGATCGGCGACATGACGAGTCACTACTCCCGCCCGGTGCTCGTCCTCGAGGGGGACGGCGACCTCTACGCCGAACGCGACGTCCACCCGAACGCCATCAGGGGCGCCCTCGCCAGCCTGGCCGTCGATTTCGGCGTGAGCGTACTGCGGACCCGCGACGAGGACGACACCGGGGAACTCCTGTTGACCATCGCCCAGCGCGAACAGGACGTCTCGGACCGCGAGGTGAGCGTCCACGGCGAGAAGACGACCAAGACGCTCGCCGAACAGCAGGAGTACGTCGTCTCGTCCATCGCCGACATCGGACCGGTAACCGCGCGAACGCTGCTCGCGGCACTGGGGAGCGTCGAGGCCGTGCTGACCGCCGACAGGGAAACGCTGCTCGACGTCGACGGCGTCGGCCCAGTGACCGCCGACCGGATCCGGGAGGTCGTCGGCACCGACTACGAACCGGACCGACCGGGAAACTGACCGTCGCGACGGGCGAGAACCGGCGTCTCAGGGGACGATCGTGACGGGCACGCGATCCGCCTCGACGACCGTCTCGGCCGCGCTCCCGATGATCGCTCGTTCGAAAGCCCCCGAGCCGTGATGGCCCATGACCACGTGATCGTAGCCCCGTTCGGTGACCAGATGGAGAACGGTCTCCCCGACCTGGTCGGCGGGCCGGAACTCCAGATCCAGGTCGACGACGACCTCGACGTCGGCGTCCAGTTCGGTCGCGCCGAGGAGGGTCCGGGCCCGGTCCAGGAGGTCGTCGGTGGCCGGCGCGTGCTCGTCGGTCAGGTGGAGGGCGTCGAGCGTGGCGTCGTACTGGGCTGCCATGCCAGTGGCGAACTCGAGCGCCCGGAAGCTACAGTCGGAGCCGTCGATGGGCGCCAGGATGGAGCCGATGTCGTGTTTCGTCGACGGCATCTCAACGTGGCAACGCCCGGAGTGTCTCCGCGGCGCTCCTGGCCGTCTCGAGGTACTCGCGGGCACGGTGTGGATCCTCGGTCTCGGCCGCTCGCTGGGCGAACCGGGCGAGCGTCCCGGTGAGCGAGGCCCGGATCTCGTCGAACGAATCGGCGTCGACCGCCGGTCCCGTGCCCTGGCCCGGCTGTGTGGGGACGTCAGCCGACGGTGGCGTCTGTGCTGCGGGTTGCTCCGGCCGTCCGTCACCCGGTTGGTCCGATGGGGCCTGCTCGGGAGCGCCGGTCTGCACGTCCGCTCCGGGAGCGTCCTCGGCCCGGGTAGCCTCTCCGTCCCCCTCACTGGCCGCCCCCGAACCCTGGCTGGCGGCCCCCGTCGGTTCCCCGTTCGCCTCGGCCGCCATCTGACAGTTCGGGCAGAACTCCTGGCCCTGATACCGGAAGATGGGGCTCCCACAGGTGTCACAATGCCGGTTGGTCATCGTCGCGCCCTGCAGGAGGAGCTCGCTCATCCGCTCGGTCGACTCGCGGTCCTCCCTGTCCCGTTCGTACTTCTCCCGGAGGCGGCGGCGTTCGGCCTCCTTGTCGAAGTCGTCGCTCATATCGGGTCAAAAGTGTTCGACGGCCTTAACGGTGGCCGACGCCGGGCGAACTGTCGGTTCGACGACCGTGGAATGGTAGCACAATCCGAAGCGTTTAACGCATTTCGCGGGGGTATTTCAAGTGATATGTCGAAGGTCAGCGTCATCGGCGCGGCAGGAACCGTCGGCGCGGCCGCGGGGTACAACCTCGCGTTCCGCGACGTGGTCGACGAACTCGTCTTCGTGGACATCCCCGACAAGGAGGACGAGACCGTCGGGCAGGCAGCCGACGCGAATCACGGCATCGCCTACGATTCGAACACGACCATCGTCCAGGGTGGCTACGAAGCGACCGAAGGCTCCGACGTGGTCATCATCACGGCGGGCCTCCCGCGAAAGCCGGGGCAGACCCGCCTCGACCTCGCCGGCGACAACGCCCCGATCATGGAGGACATCGGCTCGTCGCTGGCCGAGTACAACGACGACTTCGTCTCCATCACGACGTCGAACCCGGTCGACGTCCTCAACCGCCACCTCTACGAGACGGGCGACCGCGAGCGGGGCACGGTCATCGGCTTCGGCAACCGCCTCGACAGCGCCCGGTTCCGCTACGTGCTCTCCGAGCGCTTCGAGGTCCCCATCAAGAACGTCGACGCGACCATCCTCGGCGAACACGGCGACGCGCAGGTCCCCGTGTTCTCGAAGGTCCGCGTGGACGGTGCGGACCCGACCTTCTCCGACGACGAGAAAGAGGAGATCCTGGGCGACCTCCAGGAGAGCGCCATGAACGTCATCGAGCGCAAGGGCGCCACCGAGTGGGGTCCCGCCACGGGCGTCGCCCACATGGCGGAGGCCGTCCTGCGCGACACCGGCGAGGTCCTCCCGGGCTCGATCGTCCTCGACGGCGAATACGGACTCGAGGACTCCGCCGTGGGCGTCCCCCTCAAACTCGGTTCGAACGGCGTCGAGGAGGTCATCGAGTGGGACCTCAGCGAGTTCGAGCGCAATCAGCTCGACGAGGCCGCCGAGAAGCTCGCCGATCAGTACGAGCAGATCTCCTGAGAACGGACCGCAATCACCCCGGATTGCCGTTTTTTGGATGGTGGTTTCCCGGCGTCAGCAGCGCCGCTAGGCCGCGGTTTGGACCTACGGCCGGTCAGGTGTCGGTGTCCTCGCGACCGCCGTCGGTCTCGACGCCGGACTGCGAGGTCGTCTCGGTCGGGATGGCTCTCGCTTCGCTATCGACGCTGACGCCCTCCCAGTCGTGATCGGCGTGAAAGCCCTCCCGCTCCTGGGCGCTCGCGGCGACCCGGATGAACTCCGCGCGCTCCCGGGCGTCGTCGATCGTGTGTCCACCGCAGTAAGAGAGCCCGGACCGGATGCCAGCCTGGAACTCCTCGACCACCGTTCCGACCGGTCCCTTGTACGGCGTGAGTGCCTCGACGCCCTCGTCGGCGGTGACGTCGGTATCCTTGTCCTCGCGGTCCTCGGCCGCTGCCGTGGTCGCCATCCCGCGAGAGCGCTTGTAGCGTGTTCCCTGCACCTCCACGATTCTCCCGGGCGCTTCCTCGGTGCCCGCGAAGAGGCTCCCGAGCATCACCGTATCGGCACCCGCCATCAGCGCCTTCACCGCGTCCCCGGAGGTCCGGATACCGCCGTCCGCGCAGATGGTAACGTCGAGGTCCGTGGCGGCCGCCGCACAGTCGTCGATGGCCGTCAGCTGGGGGACGCCGGCGCCAGCCACCTTCCGCGTGGTGCAGTGAGAGCCGGGACCGATCCCGACCTTCACGCCGTCGGCACCGGCTGCCGCCAGATCCTCGACGCCCGCAGCGGTCGCCACGTTGCCCGCCAGGATGTCCGTGTCCGGGAATTCGTCGGCGAGCGTTTCGACCGCGGCGATCGTCCGTTCCATGTGCCCGTGGGCGACGTCGACGACGAGCACGTCGACGCCCGCCTCGACCACCGCCCGACACCGTTCGACGTAATCCTCGTTGATGCCCACTGCCGCGCCGACCTGCTCGCCGGCCTCGGCCACCTTCTCGACCTGTTCGGCCTGCTCCTCGACGGTGAGAAAGCGATGGAGGACGCCGATCCCGCCGGCCCGGGACAGTTCGATCGCCAGGTCCGCCTCGGTGACGGTGTCCATCGCCGCGGAGACGAGTGGCGTCTCCAGTTCGACGTTCGGGGTGAGCCGCGTGGAGAGGTCGATATCGCTTCGCGTGTCGACCGGCGACCGTTTCGGAACGAGAAGAACGTCGCCGTAACTCAACCCCGTGCGTAAATCGTTCATGCCCCTTCCTCCTCAGGGCGTCCGACGTGATAAGGTACCCGAACCCATCGTGAGGCCGTAGCGGGCCGTTCAGACGGTCTGTTCGCCGTCCTCGCAGATTTCGATGGCGTCGACGGGGCAGGCGCGGGCGGCGAACTTCGCGTCGAGTTCGGCGTCCTCGGGGACCTCGCGTTCGAAGATCCCGTCCTCGATCTCTTCTGAGTCGAGCAGGTCGACCTTGCCCTCGTCCTGGTCCGCCTCGAATCCCTCGTCCCACTCCGCGACGCACTGAAACATCCCGATGCACGTGTTGCGGTCCAGTCGAATCTGCATGAATGGAGAGTCGCACGGGAGCGTGAAAGCGGTGTCGGGAGACGCGGGCCTCGCCACCAAACGGCGGTTTCGGCACCGAACCAACCGCTGCAAGCATTCGCGACCTGAGCGGCTTGAAAAGCCCGAAGGTCGCGATTCACCGCGAGCGCCC
>JBNJDE010000094.1:0-8838 GCA_051744605.1 Halobacteriota archaeon | reverse complement strand
GACACCGTCCCGGACCGCCTGCTACAGTCCACCGAACCGCGTAGCCCTTTTTCTGCCGGGAGTGCGTGGGGGAGATATGCTCACACTAGAAGTGTCAGATTTCACCATTCAGGTCGACGACGGCGCGATCAAGAACGTCGGCGCCCTCCCGAAGACGGCCTCGGTGGCTCAGTACGACGTGGAGTCCGCGACCGTTCGCGAGTTCGGCGACGACCGGGTGAAACTCGTCTTCACCGACGACGACGGGAACACGGTGGAAGTCGCGCTATTCCCCGAGACGGTCCTCGACCTCGCCGCCGACGTCGAATCCCTCGCAGCGGACAGTCCCGTCTTCGAGTGAGTGGCCACTGTGCCGTTCGCACGGGCAGGGGACTTTCGACAATCGTTTACGGTCGGGTTGATTTTGTCCTGATAACATGGGCACGTGTATTATCTGTGGCAAGCCCACCGACGGCCGCATCTGCAAGACCCACGAAGAGGACGTCTCCTTCACGTTTCACGGAGACCGTCCCGACGACCTGACCGCAGGTCGCTACTATCGTGGCGTCGTAGACGGCTTCGCCGAGTTCGGCGTCTTCGTCGACATCGGCCCGGTGACCGGCCTCCTGCACCGTAGCGAGATACCACAACGACTCGAATCGCTCGACTGGGACCCCGGAGACGAGGTCTTCGTCCAGGTCCTCCAGGTCCACGACAACGGCAACATCGACCTCGGCTGGTCCATCCGCCAGAAAGAACGCGAGTTCCGCGGCAACCTCCACGACCCGCCGGAGGCGGCCCCGGAGACGGACGCTGACGACGAGGAGGAGGCGGAGGGCCGTTCCAGTCCCATCTCGGAGCCCACACCAGTCGAGACGGAGTCCGAGTCGGATTTTACGACGGCGGCGGAGACGGCGACGGAGCCTGAAACCGCCCCAGAGACGGAAACGGAGCCCGAATCCGGGTCCGCCGAATCGACGGGATCGGACGACACCGTGACAGATGGCTCTGCAGACGCCCGAGCCGTCACCGAACCGGTCGAGGAGACGGACGACGCCGTCGAGGGATCCACAGAACCGGTCGAAACGACCGAATCGGCCGCTGTCGAGGCGGACACCACCGAAGACGAGACGTCCCCACCGGACCGCGTCGAGATCGGTCAGCTAGCGGACGAAATCGGCGAGACAGTCACCGTCGAGGGGACGGTCGCCGGCATCCGACAGACCGGCGGGCCGACCATCTTCGACGTGACGGACGAGACGGGGACCATCGACTGTGCCGCGTTCAAAGAGGCCGGCGTTCGCGCCTATCCCGACGTCGAAGTCGACGACGTAATCCGACTCGTCGGGGAGGTCGAACGACGCCGCGGTGAACTCCAGATAGAGACGAGCGACCTCGAGGTACTGACTGGCGACGACGGCCAGGCCGTTCTCGCCCGACTCGAGGCCGCCATGGAGGAACGAGCGGCACCGACCGACACGTCGCTCCTCGTCGACGATCCCGAGGTGTCCGTCGTGCTGGAGGACCTGGTCGCGGCAGCGACGACGATCCGCCGTGCGGTCATCGAGGCGCGTCCGGTCATCGTCCGGCACACGGCAACGCTCGACGGCTACGTCGCCGGTACCGCCCTCGAGCGGGCGCTGTTGCCTCTCATCCGGGAGGAACACGCCCAGAGCGACGCCGAGTACCATTACGTCGACCGCCGGCCCCTCGACGACGAGTTCTACGACGTGGAAGCCGCGACGGGCGACGTCACCGACATGCTCGAGGCGGCCGACCGCCACGACGAGAAACACCCGCTGTTCGTCCTCGTCGATGCCGGGAGTACACGGGAGTCCACCGACGGCCTCGAACTGCTGGACATCTACGACGCGAAGAGCGTCGTCGTCGACGGCGGCTACGCCGACGCCGCCGCAGCGACGACCGCCGACGTGCTGGTCAGCCCCACCGCCGCCGGCGGAGACCCGGTCACGACGGGGACGCTCGGGTCGCATCTCGCTGCCCTGGTCAACCAGGACGTCAGAGCGGACCTGCGCCACCTTCCGGCGGCGAGTTACTGGGACGAGCGACCGGCCCGCTACGAGGATCTGGCCGCGGCCGCCGGCTACGACATGGACGCACTCGACGACATCCGTGACGCGGTCACCCTCGAAGCGTTCTACCAGTCCTACGAGGACAAGCGCGAACTCATCGCCGACCTCTTCTGGGACGAGCGCAACGCCTCCCTGGCGGCGCCGATCAGCGAACAGTTCTCGGAGAAGCTGGAGTCCCAGCTCGAGACGGCCATCGCCCACCTCGAAGCGCGCGACGAATCGGGCGTCGTCTTCGACGTGCTGAAGGTCGACGAGTACACCCACCGCTACGACTTCCCACCGGCGGCGTTACTCGTCGACGCCCTCCATCGGCGTCGCGAAGCGACGGACGGACCGCGCGTGACGGTCGCCGTGAAACGTGACGAACTCCGCGTCCGCAGCACGCGACCGGTCAACGTCCGGACGGTCGCCGAGACCATCGCGCAGGCGCTTCCGAAGGCGGGTGTCACGCCGCGCGGCGGTCGGGACGGCCGCATCGAGTTCCTCTCCGGAGAGCGTGAGGCCGTCGTCGACGCGGTCGTCGACGAGATCGCGTCCCGCCTCGCCTGAACGAACGATATCCTTTTCCGCCACAGACGGCTGCATTCGTGCAATGAGCTCTGGCGTCGACGACACCTTCGAGGCCGTCTGCCGGGACGTCGTCGAGCGGATCATCGACGGCGAGGTCGGCGAAGACGACGTGGAACGGGCGAAACTCGACGCCTGTAGCGAACACGGCGCCTCGACCGTCCCGACCCACACCGACCTCCTGAACGTCGCACCCGAGGCCCACCGGGAGACCGTCGAGGCGGTCCTCCAGCGAAAGCCGGTTCGTACCGCATCCGGCGTCACCCCGGTGGCGATCATGACGAGCCCCGAGCCGTGCCCCCACGGGAAGTGTCTGTACTGCCCGGGCGGGCCGGCCTCGGAGTTCTCCTCCTCGCAGAGTTACACCGGACACGAACCCGCCGCTGCGCGCGCCGAACAGAACGACTACGATCCGTACGGGCAGGTCACGCTCCGACTCGCCCAGTTGCGCGAGATCGGCCACCCGGTCGACAAGGTCGAACTCATCCTGATGGGCGGGACGCTGACCGCCCGCGCTGCGGACTACCAGGAGTGGTTCGTCAAGCGGGCCCTGCAGGCGATGAACGACTTCGACCCCGACGACCCGCCCGACCCCGCAGAGGGGAAGAGCTTCGCGCAAGCCACATCGGAGCGGGAGTTCGCGTACCTCGAGGACGTCATCGCGGACAACGAGACCGGGACGGTCCGCAACGTCGGCACCACCTTCGAGACGAAGCCGGACTGGGCCGGACCGGCGGCCGTCGATCGGATGTTGCGACTCGGCGGGACGAAGGTCGAACTCGGCGTCCAGACCACCTTCGAGGACGTCAACCGGCGGATGCACCGCGGCCACGGCGTCCAGGACGCCATCGACGCGAACCGACGGCTCAGGGACGCCGGCTTCAAGGTCGGCTTCCACATGATGCCGGGCCAACCGGGGATGTCCTGGGCGATGAGCCGGGAGGACTTCCGGCGCATCTTCGAAGACGCGAACTGGCGCCCCGACTACCTGAAGATCTACCCGACGCTCGTCGTCCGCGGGACGCGCGTCTACGACCAGTGGCGGCGTGGCGACTTCGACCCGCTGACGAACGACGAGGCGGCCGAACTCGTCGCCGAAGCAAAGGCCGACCTGCCCCGGTACGTGCGACTCCAGCGGGTACAGCGGGACATCCCCGCCGACTTCATCGACGCCGGCGTGTGGAAGTCGAACCTCCGGCAACTGGCACGCCAGCGCATGGACGACCGCGGGACGACCTGCGAGTGCATCCGCTGTCGGGAGGTCGGAATGAACGACGAGGACCCCGAAGACGTCACCTTCGACGTCGAGAGCTACGAGGTCGCCGGCGGCACCGAGCACTTCCTGACCTTCGAGGATCGTGACCAGGACCTGCTCGTCGGCTTCCTCCGCCTGCGGTTCCCGGGAACGGTCGCGCGACCGGAGCTACGGAACGCCGCACTCGTCCGCGAACTCCACGTCTACGGCAACGAGGTCGGGGTCGGCGCTGGCGAAGGAGACTTCCAGCACCGCGGGTACGGGAAGCGCCTGGTTCGCCGCGCGGAGGACATCGCGGCGGACGCCGGCTACGACAAGGTGAGCGTCATCTCCGGTATCGGCGCCAGGGAGTACTACCGGGAGAAGCTCGGGTACTACCAGGACGGCCAGTACGTGAGCACGTCGCTCTAGAGACCGGCAGCGCGAACTACCGGAACGGCGGGAGAGCAGCCGCGACGCTATCGAAATGGCGAACACGCGGTGGTCGTCGGTCTCGGCCCGGATCCACCGCGGATTTCGCGTTCCGAGCCGATCGGCGGTCAGCGCACGGACCGTCCTGGGCGTGGCTTCACAGATGAACCCCGGGGCGGACACCGCAGGGCAAAAGGGTGGGCGCGTCGAAGCCGGTGGCATGGAGCCAAAGCGGGAGGTGTCCAGCCTCGACCTCGTGGCACTCACCCGAGAGCTGTCGGCGTACACCGGTGCGAAGGTCGACAAGGCCTACCTCTACGGGGACGACCTCGTCCGCCTCAAGATGCGCGAATACGACCGGGGGCGGATCGAACTGCTCGTCGAGGTCGGGGAGCGCAAGCGGGCGAACGTCGCCCGCCCGGAACACGTCCCCGACGCCCCGGGCCGACCACCGAACTTCGCGAAGATGTTGCGCAACCGGATCGCCGGCGCGGATTTCGCGGGCGTGCGCCAGCACGGCTTCGATCGCATCCTCGAGTTCGAGTTCAGACGGGGCGACGCCGACACCACCATCGTCGCCGAACTCTTCGGGGAGGGTAACGTGGCCGTCCTCGACGAGGCCGGCGACGTGATCGACTCCCTCCAGACCGTTCGCCTCCAGTCACGGACCGTCGCACCGGGCGCCCAGTACGGGTTCCCGCAATCGCGGGTGAACCCGCTCGAGCTCGACTTCGACGCGTTCGTCGCGCACATGGAGGACTCCGATACGGACGTCGTGCGCACCCTCGCGACCCAGTTGAACTTCGGCGGCCTCTACGGCGAGGAGATCTGCACCCGCGCCGGCGTCGAGAAGGCCCTCGATATACCCGACGCAACCGAGGACGACTACGAACGACTCTTCGACGCGGCCGAACGGTTGGTCGACCCGATCCTCGCCGGCGAAATCGATCCTCGCGTCTACTACGAGGACGACAATCGCGTCGACGTTACGCCGGTCCCGCTCGAGGAGTACGCCCACCTCGACAGCGAGGCGTTCGATACCATCAACGAGGCGCTCGACGACTACTTCACGAATCTCGACGCGGAGGACGAGGAGGCGGCCGCCGCCGAATCCGGTGGACCGAACTTCGCCGAGGAGATCGAACGACGCGAGCGCATCATCGAACAGCAGGAAGACGCCATCGAGGAGTTCGAGGCCGACGCCGAGACGGAACGCGAGAAGGCCGAACTGGTGTACGCCAGGTACGACCTGGTCGACGAGATCCTCACCACTATCCGGGAGGCACGCGAGGCCGGCCACGGCTGGGACGACATCGAGGAGACGCTCGCCGAGGGTGCCGACGCCGGCGTCGAGGCCGCAGCGGCGGTCGTCGACGTGGACGGTGCCGAGGGGATGGTGACGGTCGAACTCGACGACTACGAGGTGGCCCTCGACCCCCGACACGGCGTCGAGAAGAACGCCGACCGCCTCTACACCGAAGCCAAGCGGATCGAGGAGAAACGCGAGGGTGCACTGACCGCCGTCGAGAACACCCGGGAGGAACTCGCCGATCTGCAACGCCGCCGGGAGGAGTGGCGATCGCGAGACGAACCGGACGAGACGGAAAACGCGGCGGCGGACGAGGAGATAGACTGGCTCTCGCGCACCTCGATCCCCGTCCGCAAACCCGAGAAGTGGTACGACCGGTTCCGCTGGTTCAGGACGAGCGACGGCTTCCTGGTCATCGGGGGCCGGAACGCCGACCAGAACGAGGAGATCGTCCAGAAGTACATGGAGCCCACCGACCGGTTCTTCCACGCCCAGGCCCACGGTGGGCCGGTGACCGTCCTGAAGACCTCCGATCCGAGCGAACCGTCGACGGAGATCGACGTGCCGGACCGTAGTCTCGAGGAGGCCGCCCAGTTCGCGGTCACCCACTCCTCGGTGTGGAAAGACGGGAAGTTCTCCGGCGACGCCTACATGGTCGACCCGGAGCAGGTCTCGAAGACGCCGGAGAGCGGCGAGTACCTGGAGAAGGGTGGCTTCGCCATCAGGGGCGACCGGACGTACTTCGAGGACACACCGGTCGGGTGTGCGGTGGGCATCACCTGCGAACCGGAGACGCGGGTCGTCGGCGGGCCACCCGAGGCCATCGAGGCACAGACGGAGACGTCGATTCGGCTCGAACCCGGGCGGTACGCCCAGGGCGATGCGGCCAAACGCATCTACCGGGAGTTCCGCGACCGTTTCGCGGACACCTCGTTCGTCAGGAAGGTCGCCAGCCCGGACGAAATCCAGCTGTTCATGCCGCCCGGCGGCAGTCGTATGGCCGACTGACCGGCGGCGGAGCGGTCCCGAACGGAAGGACTCTTGGCCGGCGACCGGGTAGCCCCACCCAATGCACGTTTCGGACCGGGAGCAACGGGAGGGCGGTCGAACCGCCATCACGCTCGTTCCCGAGAGCCTCGACGACCTCTGGCATCTCACGTACGTGCTGGAGCCTGACGACCTCGTCGCGGGGGACACCCACCGCCGCATCCAGCGGGACGACGAGCAATTGCGCGATACGGGCGGTGAGCGCGAACACATGTACGTGACCCTCGAAGTCGACGAGGTCGAGTTCCACAAGTTCGCCAACCGACTCCGCGTCAGCGGCGTCATCGCCGACTGTTCGCGCGAGGACCAACTCGGGTTACACCACACCCTCAACGTCGAGACCAACAAGAAGATTACCATCGAGAAGGTCTGGCAACCGGACCAGCTGGACCGCATCGAGGCGGCCGTCGAGGCAGCCGAACAGCCCGAGGTCGCCATCGCGACCGTCGAGGAGGGCGAGGCGCACATCCACACCGTCGCCCAGTACGGCATCGACGAGTACGCGACGGTCACGAACACGACGGGCAAAGGCGAGTTCTCACGGGGTCGCGAGGAGCTCTTCGAGGAGCTCGCCAGCGCCCTCACCCACCTCGAGACGGACGCCATCATCCTCGCGGGGCCGGGATTCACGAAACGGGACGCACTGGACTACATCGAGGAGACCTATCCCGACCTGACCGACGCCATCACCGTCGTCGACACGAGCGCGGCCGGCGGGCGGGGCGTCCACGAGGTCCTCAAACGTGGGGCCGTCGACGAGGTCCAGGAGCAGACCCGGATCGCCGAGGAGTCCGCGCTGATCGACGAACTCATGGAGGGCATGGCGACCGACGGCGCCGTGGCCTACGGGATCGACGAGGTGAAACAGGCCGTCGAGTACGGCGCGGTCGAAACGCTCCTCGTCCTCGACGAACGGCTCAGACAGGAACGGGCCGGCGACGGCGACTGGGCGATCGACGTCAACGACCTGGTCGAGTCGGTCGACCAGCAGGGTGGCGACGTGACGGTCTTCTCCCACGAGTTCGACCCCGGCCAGCAGTTGCGGAACCTGGGCGGCATCGCGGCGCTGTTGCGCTACCGCTTGAACTGATCGGTTAGACGGAGACGGTGAGGCCGTCCCGGGCGAACGAGACGTCGCCGTCGAAGTGTTCGGCGATGGACGCGAGCATCTCGTCGTGTTTGCCGTTCGTGTGCGGGTAGAGGTGGGTCAGATAGACCTCGTCGATCGCCCGACCCGCCAGCGATTCGCCCAGCGATCGGGGCGTCGGATGGTTCGAGACGTCCACCTCGTCCGGGAACGAGCAGTCGTGGACGAGAACGTCCCCGACCGCGCCGAAGGCCGCGAGGTCGTCGAACGCCTCCGAATCACCGCTGATCGTCACCCGGTCGTCGAACCGGTACGCGAGACCCGGAAGGGAGTGTCGCGTCTCCATCGCGTCGACGGCGAACCCGGCGAGGGTGAACGAACCGGCGTCGACCTCGCGGACGTCCAGGTCGATCCGCTCTTGCATGTACTCGTGGACGCCGAAGAGTCCATCGAGCAGGTCCCTCGTTCCCGCCGGTCCGGCGACGGTCAGCGATTCCTCGCCGGCGAGCCACCGGGCCTTGACGAGCACCAGCAGGTCGGAGACGTGGTCGAGGTGGTGATGGGTGAGCAGGACCGTGTCGACTCCCTCGTAGCCGGTCTCGGTCCCCGCGAGTCGGTGGAGGACTCCGCTGCCGGCGTCGACGAGGAGGGTCCGCTCGTCGTCTTCGAGCAGGAGTCCGGTCTGGACGCGGTTCCCGTCGGGCATCGCGCTCCCGGTCCCGAGGAACGTCAGTTGCATGCCAGACCCGGGGTCAGCCGGCGGGAAAACACTTCGGGGTTGGCCACGCGGGGAGCGGGTCGCCCCGGTCGGGCATCGTCGTCCCGTCGTATCTCCACGTGGTCTGGCCCCTCAGCGAGGGAGACGGATACTCACGACGCTTCCGCGTGGTTCGTTTTCCTCGAATTGCAGGACGCCGTCCGCCTGTCTGACGGCGAGGTTCACGAACCAGAGGCCGAGCCCACTGCCGTGGTACAGGGGACCGATCTCGGTCTCGCCCGAGAGTACCTCCCGTTCCATCCGCGGAATCCCCGGCCCGTCGTCGACGACGCGAATCCGAACGGCGTCCTGGGAAATCGCTGCGTGGACCTC
>JBNJDE010000093.1:0-8850 GCA_051744605.1 Halobacteriota archaeon | reverse complement strand
GGTCCTGATCGGCGACACCGCCAGCCTCGTGTTGAACAACGGCATCCACCTCGAGGGCACGAACATGGCCGCCGAGAGCGGCTATCACGCGGCCAACGCAATCGCAGACGCCCTCGGCCGGGGCCGGACCGACGAGGCCGCGCTCTCGCAGTATCCGGAGGACCTGGAGAACTCCTTCGTGATGCAGAACCTCGAGAACTACAGCTGGTTCCAGGACCTCATCGGCCAGGAAGAGGAGTTCCTCTTCAAGGAACTCCCGACGGCCATCGCCGAAGCGGAAAAGGAGTACTTCCGCATGGATAAAGAGCCGAAAGAGTCACACGCGAAGAAAGCCAAGGATATAGTACTCCAGGCGGCAGGCGGCTACATCGGCGCTGCCAAACGGGCCTGGAAATTCAGGAGGCTCCTGTCATGAGCGCCAACCCCAAGACACCGGACGTCGAGAACGCGAGCATCGAGGACCGCCTCTATGCTAACAAGTACACCGACCACGAGGAGAGCCACCTCGACGTCAAAGTCGAGGGGTTCTGCGAGGACCGGTGTGACACCTACGATTGCGTGTCGGTCTGTCCCGCCAACGTCTGGCGGAACGAGGGCGACGAGGACGGCGTCCCGATGATCGCCTACGAGAACTGCCTCGAGTGTGGCAGTTGCCGCTGGGCCTGCCAGTACGACAACGTGGTCTGGGAGTGGCCGGAGAACGGTACCGGCATGACCTACAAGTACGGGTAAGCCGGTCGTATTCTTCGTTTTCACACGCTGGGAATCGCGTTTTCGTTTATTGAGCGGTCGGTGCGTCGTATTCAGTATATGACAGCTACCGGTGTCGGCCTCGAGCGGACCGATGCGGAGATCGCCCGCGAGGCGGAGACACGTCCCATCGCAGACGTCGCCGCCGACCTCGGCCTGTCGCCCGACGACCTGGAGCAGTACGGCGACGACAAGGCGAAACTCACCCGCGACGCCATCGCGCGCATCCGCGACCGGCACGTGCCCGATGGGAACCTCGTCCTCGTGACGGCGATGACCGCCACGCCGAAAGGAGCGGGCAAGACCGTCACCACGGTCGGCCTGAGCCAGGCGTTGAACGCCCGCGGCAACCCGACCGTCGCGGCCATCCGGGAACCCTCCCTCGGGCCCGTCTTCGGCATCAAAGGCGGGGCGGCCGGCGGCGGGCAGTCACAGGTGCTCCCGATGGAAGACATCAACCTCCACTTCACGGGTGACATCCACGCCCTGACCGCCGCCCACGACCTCCTCGCCGCGATGCTCGACGCGCACGTCCACCACGGCAACGAACTGGGCGTCGACGTCGACGCGGTGGTCTGGCCCCGCGCACTCGACGTCAACGACCGGGCGCTTCGCGAGACCGTCGTCGGACTGGGCGGGAGCGCGAACGGGCCGCCGCGCTCTGATGGCTTCCTGATCACCGCCGCCTCCGAGTTGATGGCCATCCTCGGCATGGCGACCGATCTCGAGGACCTCAAAGCGCGGATCGCCCGAATCGTGGTCGCCGACGACGAGGAGGGAACGCCAGTGACTGCGGGAGACCTCGACGCGCAGGGGGCGATGACCATGCTGCTGAAGGACGCCCTCCGCCCGAACCTCGTCCAGACCATCGAGGGGACGCCCGCGTTCGTCCACGGTGGCCCGTTCGCGAACATCGCACACGGAACGAACACGATACTGGCGGACGAGATGGGACGCTCGCTCGCCGAGTACACCGTCACCGAGGCCGGGTTCGCCGCCGACCTGGGCTTCGAGAAGTTCGGCGATATCGTGGCCCGCCGCGGTCTCGCCCCCGACGCCGTCGTCGTGGTCGCGACCATCCGGGCGCTCAAGTACCACGGTCTGGACATGTGGCCGGTGGACTACGACCGACTCGACGAACCGGACCCCGAGGCCGCCCTCAATGGCCTGGCGAACCTCGAACGCCACCTGGAGACGGTCGACGCCTTCGGCCTCCCCGCGGTCGTGGCCGTCAACCGGTTCCCCGCGGACGCCGACGAGGAGATCCGGGCGGTCGTCGAGGAACTCGAATCGCGCGGGGTTCGGGTCACGGTCTCCGAAGTCCACGCGAAGGGTAGCGAAGGCGGAATGGATCTCGCCGACCACGTCGTCGACCTCGCCGAGGCGAACTCGGGAACGTTCGAACCGCTCTACCCGCTCGACGCCACGCTCGAGGAGAAGATCGAGACCGTCGCAGAGACGGCCTACGGGGCGGCGGGCGTGACATTCACCGACGACGCGCGTGAGGACCTGGACCGACTCGCGGCGGACGGGTTCGACGAGTACCCGGTGTGCATCTCGAAGACCCAGCACTCGGTCACTGACGACAGTTCCCGGAAGGGCGCGCCCACGGACTGGACGTTGACCGTCCGACGGTTGTACCCCTCCGCGGGCGCGGGATTCGTCGTGGCGCTCACCGGTGACGTGCTCACGATGCCGGGGTTACCGGCCGAACCGGCCGCCGAAGGGATGGACGTCGACGCGGACGGGACGGTCAGCGGCCTGTTCTGAGGGCGCCAGGGGCCGACCCCACCGCCAGTCTTAATATGCAATTATATTCCATATACAGAGGATTCATAAGGGGCGATGGTGTGAAGTTCTACCACACATGAGCACGATGGCAGACGTTTCCCACACGCACCCGAACACAGATGACGCGAACTCGGTCTGGCAGCGAGGGTCCGGCCCGACGGACGACTGATCAGCCGAGTTCTGCGTACGGTACCTCGATGTCGTCGCCGTCACGAGCGACTAGCACGCGGCCCGCGAACGCCTCCTGGGCCGCCGTTTTGAGGACCCCGGTGTCACCAGCGTAGCGCGAGGAGATGTGCGTCAGGACGAGGCGATCGACGCCGGCCCGTTCGGCCACTTCGCCAGCTTCCCGGGCCGTCGAGTGACCCGTCTCCCGAGCGCGCTGGGCGGCCGAGTCGGCGAACGTGGCGTCGTGGATCAGGAGATCCGCGTCCCTGGCGGCCTCGACCACGCTCTCGACGGGGCGAGTGTCCCCCGTGTAGACCACGGTGCGACCGGGCCGCGGGGGCCCGACGACCTGTTCCGGTTCGACGACGGTCCCGTCCTCGAGTTCGACCGGCGTCCCCTCGTGGAGCGTCGCGAACTTCGGACCGACCGGAACGCCCAGTTGCTCCGCTTTCTCGCGGTCGAAGCGCCCCTTCCGGTCGTCCTCGACCAGCGCGTAGCCGACCGATCTGGTGCGGTGGTCGGTGGCGATCGTCCGAACCGCGTACGCTTCTTCGTCGACGATGGTCTCGTTTGCGCCGACCTCCACGACGTCCACGCCGTAGGACGGGTCGGCCCCGATGGCGTACACGAGGTCTCGGATCTCACGACCCGTTCCACGCGGCGTGTAGACGGTAACCGGGTCCTCGCGTTCGTTGAAGTCCCAGGTCTGGACCAGCCCCGGTAACCCGAGGACGTGGTCGCCGTGGAGATGTGTCAGAAATACCCGGTCGACGTCGAAACCGGTCCCGAAGCGCATCATCTGGCGCTGGGTCCCCTCGCCGGCGTCGAAGAGCATCCCGTCGCCCTCTCGTCGGCAGAACACTGCACTCGGGTTGCGGTCGGTCGTCGGTACCGCACCGCTGGTCCCGAGGAACGTGACCTGGAGGCTCATGGCAGGCCCTTCTCGTGTCGCGGATAAACCGCCTTCGGAGTGGCAGTCCCCGCGCCGCTCGCTCGCGAACCGATGGCGGGCGGCGCGTACCGACCCATTCTTTGCCCCCGAGTGCCGAACTGGCGGTAATGGAACAGCCGCTGTGGATCGACGAGTACGCGCCCACGCTGTCGGAGCTCCCACAGCCCGACGTCCGCGACCGCCTCCAGGACGCCGTCGGCGACCCGGTGAACCTCGTGCTGCACGGCCCGGTCGGGAGCGGCAAGACCGCCGCGGTCAGGGCGCTGGCCGAGGCCGCCCACGAGGACCCGGACAACGACCTCATCGAGATCAACGTCGCTGATTTCTTCGGGATGACCAAAAAGGAGGTCTCCGAGGACCCGCGGTTCACGCGGTTCATCTCCTCGAAACGACGGCGGGAATCGTCGAAGGCGGACCTGATCAACCACGTGCTCAAGGAGTCCGCGAGCTATCCGCCCGTCTCCGGCCAGTACAACACCATCCTCCTCGACAACGCCGAGGCGATCCGCGAGGACTTCCAGCAGGCGCTGCGCCGGGTCATGGAGCAGTACCACCAGGCGACGCAGTTCGTCATCACCACGCGTCAACCGACGAAACTCATCCCGCCCATCCGGTCGCGCTGTTTCCCGGTGTCGGTGCGGTCACCGACCGACGCGGAGACCGTCCAGGTCCTCGAGCGCATCGTCGAATCAGAGGCCGTCGAGTACGACGAGGACGGGCTGTCGTTCGTCGCGAGCTACGGCGACGGCAACCTCCGGAAGGCCATTCTCGGTGCACAGACCACGGCCGAGGCCCACGGGGAGATCACCATGGAGACCGCCTACGAGGCGCTCTCCGACGTGGGCCTGGACGACCGTTTCGAAGAGATGCTCGACGCCGCGGAGGCTGGCGAGTTCACGGACGCCCGGTCGGTGCTCGACGACCTGCTGGTCGACGAGGGGCTCTCGGGCGGCGAGGTGCTCGACCAGCTCCTGCGGGTCGCCCGCGCTCGCTACGACGGCCGCCGGCTAGCGGAACTCCATCGGCTCGCCGGCGAGGTGGAGTTCGACATGACCCAGGGGACGAGCGACCGCATTCACGTGGGTCGACTGCTCGCCGAGCTGGGTACCTGATCTCCCGTTCGGCCAGCCCTCAGCGGAGGACGTGCACGTATCGGTCGAGCGAGCGGTGGACGCGACGTTCGAAGACCCGCTGGACGGTCCAGCCCGCATCCTCGGCCGCCACGCGCCAGGATCGGTCCGCGACCAGCACGCCACTGGGAGCGACGCGACGGGCTTCTTCGAGAGCGCCCACGACGAGGGCGCCCAGCCCGTGGGTCGCTATCTTCGACTGGCGACCGTAGGGTGCGTCGAAGACCACGGCGTCGACGGCGCCATCACGGAGCGGGAGCCGTGTTGCATCGGCCCGGCCGACGTCCCAGCGCCCGTCGAGGTACGCGGCGAGGTTCTGTCGGGTGCCCCTGGCCATCTTCCGCTGGGCGTCGAACCCGAGCGGTCGTCCACCCACGAGACCCGCTTCGATGAGGAGACCGCCGGTGCCACACATCGGGTCGAGGACGACGTCGTCCGGTTCGACTCCTGCGAGGTTGACGACGGCACGGGCCAGCAGCGGGTCCATACTGCCCGGCTGGAAGAAGGGTCGGTCGGTGGGCAACCGGTCGCCGTACCCGCGGTCGCTCTCGACGATCTGCCAGGCCAGGAGACACTCGTCTTCGGCGCAAAGAACGAGGAGGACGTGGTCTGGCGTCTCGAGGTCGACGGCGAACCCGCCTTCGACGAGGGCCCGTCCGACGGTTCGTTCGATAGCCTGGGAGTCCACGGCGGCCGTCCCCCGCACGTCACGGGCGCGGACGGCGACGGTGCCGTCGCGCTCGGTGGTCGCGGAACGGACGACGGAAGCGGCCGCATCCGGTGCGGAACTGCACCGACCGATCAACTGGCCTGCCCGCCGACCGAACGCCAGCGAGCGGAACCGGTCGGCGTCGAGGGTATCGGCGATGGCGATACCGGGAGCGACGATCTCGACGTCGCTCGCCGCCACGCCGGCCTCAGCGGCGGCGAACGCGTCGTCCTCTCCGCCGAGTTCCAGGACGTACACGTCCCCGGCTGCGTCCCGACCGACCGTAAGCGAACCGGTCCCTGCCGGCGGCCGGCGCCCCACGACCCCTGTTAGCAGGGTGAAAAAACACAGCAGGTGTGACCGGGACTACCAACCTTTATAAACCTTAAATACGACACTTAAGTCGTATATGACGGATCCCAAGGAAACCATCAACATCGAGAACGTGGTCGCCTCCACCGGGATCGGCCAGGAGCTCGACCTCCAGTCGGTCGCGATGGACCTCGAAGGCGCCGATTACGACCCCGAACAGTTCCCTGGCCTCGTCTACCGCACGCAGGAGCCCAAGTCCGCCGCGCTCATCTTCCGGTCCGGCAAGATCGTCTGTACCGGGGCGAAGAGCACCGACGACGTCCACGAGAGCCTCCGCATCGTCTTCGATAAACTCCGCGATCTCAACATCCAGGTCGAGGAGGACCCCGAGATCGTCGTCCAGAACATCGTCACGAGCGCCGACCTCGGCCGACAACTCAACCTGAACGCCATCGCCATCGGTCTCGGCCTCGAGAACATCGAGTACGAACCGGAGCAGTTCCCCGGGCTCGTCTACCGTCTCGACGAACCCGAGGTCGTGGCCCTGCTGTTCGGCAGCGGCAAACTGGTCATCACGGGTGGCAAGCGCCCGAAAGACGCCGAAGAAGCCGTCGACAAGATCGTCTCCCGGCTGGAAGACCTCGGACTCCTCGAATAAGCCAACCGGCGAGCACCCGTCCCCGTCGATTCGTCGATATCGGTGGCGTTATGCGCCATGGAGGTCGTCTTCTCCCCATGGAACGGTACCGACAGCAGGTCCTGAAGGGGAGTGCCATCACGTTTCTCGGTGCCACCATCGCGGCCGGTATCTCGGTCGCCGTCGCCACACCGCGGGCGACACTGGTTCCACTCACGGGATCGTCACTCGTCCTCATCGGCACGTACTACCTTCTGGGGGAGCGCGAGTGGCTCTCGGTGGCGTGGCCCGCCCCACTGATCGCCGCCGGCGTCGTCGTCCTGAGTCCCGACGTCCTCGCTCTCCAGTCAGCGTCACTCACGCTGGCCATCCTGTCGATCGTCAGTGCGCTGACCTGGCGCGTGCCGGCGTACTTCGCGAAGAAGGGAAAAGAACTCGGCGAACGCGACTGAGCGGTACTGGGCCAGCCCGGTCTCGGTGACCGGGCGTGTTACTCGACGAGGCGCTCGATCTCGGTGACCAGGATATCGCTCGCGCCCACGCGTTTGAGTTCGGTGATAGTCGAGAAGACCTCGCGCTCGTCCACGACGACGTGGACCGCGACCCGATCGTCCCCGTCGATGTCCATCACCGTCGGCCCACCCATCCCCGGGATGACGTCCTTGATGGCGTCGAGGTCGTCGGCCGCGGCGTTCATCATGAGATAGCGTTTGTCCTCGGCTGAGAGCACCGACTCGAGTGCCATCGATACTTCCGAGACCTTCGGGTCGTCCGCGACGTCCTCGTGGGCGAACAGCCTGACCGAACTCGAGAGGACCTGATCGACGACCTCGAGGCGGTTGACCGCGAGCGTGGTTCCCGTACTCGTGATGTCGACGATGGCGTCGGCCATCTCGACGTGGGGAGTGAGTTCGGTCGCACCGGTCACTTCGACGATGTCGACGTCGACCCCCCGGCCCTCGAAGTACTCGCGGGTGACGTTCGGGAACTCCGTCGCGATGGTCGCACCGGCGAGGTCCGCGACGGTTTCGACGTCGTCCTCCTCTGGCGACGCTACCACGAGGCGGCAGGTCCCGAACTCCAGGTCGAGCAGCTCGACCACGTCGTCCACCTGCGCCTCCCGGTACTGGTCGTAGCCAGTGATGCCCATGTCGGCGGCACCGTCGCTCACGTACTCCGGGATGTCGGCAGCCCGGGCGAACAGAAACGTGACGTCCGGGTCCACCGTGTACGCGTAGAGCTGTCGATCCATCCCATCGGTGATGTGCAGGCCGGCCCGGTCCAGCAGGTCGATAGCCGGGTCGTGGAGTCGGCCCTTGTTGGGTACCGCGATTCGCATTGGGTCTGCTTTCGCTGCGCCGATGGAATTAGTTTTCGCCGAGAGGGCCGGACGGCCCGGTTCGACGGATTCAGGCATCCACGTTCCGAACGGGGGGACATGACCACCGTCGAGATCCGGGGCGGACGAGTGCTCCGACCCGACCTGACCGTCGAGCGAGCCGACGTCCTCCTCGATCAGGACGAGGGCACGATCCGGGCCATCGGCGATGTCGAACCGGGGGACGAGGTCCTCGATGCGACGGACGGCCTCGTCATGCCGGGACTCGTCAACGCCCACACCCACGCCGCGATGACGCTCCTCAGGGGATACGCCGACGATAAGCCACTCGATCGCTGGCTCCAGGAGGACATCTGGCCGGCCGAAGCGGCCCTGGAACCGGCGGACGTCAGGGCCGGGACCGAACTGGCCATGGCCGAGATGATCCGGTCGGGGACGACTGCCTTCGCGGACATGTACTTCCACATGGACGAGGTCGTCGAGGCCGTCGATCGCGCGGGGCTCAAGGCACGGATCGCCCACGGCGTCGTCACGGTCGGGAAGGACGACGCGGATGCCCGGGCCGACCTGGAGGAGGGGATCGCTGTCGCCGAGAAGTTCGACGGCGCCGCCGACGGGCGGGTGCGCACGGCCTTCGCCCCCCACTCGCTCACCACCGTCTCGGAGGCGTTACTCGCGGAGTTCGTCCCGCAGGCGCGGGCGGCAGCCGTCCCGCTGCACTTCCACGCCAACGAGACGCGCGAAGAGGTGACGCCGATCGTCGAAGATCGAGGTGAACGTCCGCTCGCGTACGCTGACTCGCTCGACATGCTCGGCGAGGACGACTTCATCGCGCACGGCGTCCACCTCGACGAGAGCGAGATCGACCTTCTCGAAGAGCGGGGAACGAGCGTCGTCCACTGCCCTGCATCCAACATGAAACTCGCCTCTGGCATGGCACCGGTCGAACGCTTACTGGACGCCGGGGTCGGCGTGGCCCTCGGCACCGACGGCGCGGCCTCGAACAACGACCTCGACGTCTTCGACGAGATGCGCGACGCCGCGATGATCGGCAAACTCGCC
>JBNJDE010000092.1:0-8869 GCA_051744605.1 Halobacteriota archaeon | reverse complement strand
CGCAGTATCGCCGTCGAGGTGAGCGACGAACGGCCGACGAAGACCAGTCGCGACCTGGCCGCGACCATGGACGAGGGGGACCTCGAGACCCGCGAACGGGCTGGAACGGGCGCCATCCACGTCATCACGGTGCCGGCGGATCTCACCGACGCGGCAGTCGACGACGTTCGCGAGGACGAGTCGACGCTCCGGATGGCCGCCAGGCTCGGGGTCGACCGGGTCGAGATCCGCGCCTCGCCGGGAGTCGTGACGGTGCGATATCTCCCCTAACCCCCGTTTTCGACGTCGAGGGCCCGTTCGATCGACTCGACCAGGTTCTGTGCGCGGGGGATACCGAAGACCGCCGCGATGGCTGCCCCGACCGCGTCGAAGATGAGGTCCCTGATGGTATCCTCGACACCGTACTGGACGAGGACCGCTTCCTGGCCGGTCAGCAGTGCCAGCTCGCGGGCGAGAAACTCGAGGACCTCCCACAGAACGCCGGTGGCGAGGGTGAACAGCACGATGAACACGTACATGAAATCTGGGGGGAGGTAGATGTCGTCGACGTGTTCGTCGACGGCTCTGGTGGTGGCGTAGCCGACCACGGCGACGATGCTCGCCGAGAAGGTATGCGTGAGGTGGTCCCACCACCAGACGGCCTCGTAGGGACCGGTCATGCCCACGGTGTGTAACAGGATGGCGAGCGTGAGAAGCGACGCGAGCCACGGGCCGATGGTTATCTGGAAGTCGCGTTCGAGGAGGCCCGGGAGCGCCGTGACGGTCAGTCCGAGGAAGCCGTTGATGGCGACGCTGACGTTCGCCGTCCACAGGCCCCAGCCGAGGATGACGGCGATGGTGGCCTGCATGGCACGGACGGCCAACAGACCCAGTCTGGCGGCACGAGGCGTCACGGCCGGGGATACACGCCGGGGGTGGATAACGGTCGGGGTCGCCCAGTGGCGGTGATGGCAGCTTTCTGACCGTCACTGGCCGACATATTTTTATTGGGCATCGACCTATGGTCGCCAACGATGATGGCCACAACGCACGTGCTGACCGGGGTCGCGGTCGCCGCGGCCGCCGCAGCCGTGTTTCCCGAGGTATCGGTCGTTGCGGTGGCAGCGGCGGCCGTCGGGGGGCTGTTCCCCGACCTCGACCTCTACGCGGGCCACCGAAAGACGCTCCACTTCCCGGTCTATTTCAGCGTCGCTGCCGCGATCGCGGTCGGTATCGCGGCCCTGGGTCCAACGACCCTCACCGTCGCGGGGGCGCTGTTCCTCGTTGCCGCGGCGGTTCACTCGGTGATGGACGCCTTCGGTGGTGGCCTCGAACTTCGCCCGTGGCGCGGGACCTCCGACCGGGCCGTCTACAGCCACTTCCACCGGCAGTGGATCGTCCCTCGCCGCTGGATCCGGTACGACGGCTCTCCGGAGGACCTGGGACTGGCAACCATGATGGCCCTGCCGGCGCTGGCCGTCTTCGACGGCCCCCTGACGCTCGGGGTGGTCGCGCTCCTCGCCGTCTCGGCGGCGTACGTTCTGATCCGCAAGCCGATGGCCAAGATTTCGGAATGGCTCGTCGGTCGGTTGCCGGATGCGGCCCGGGCACACGTCCCCGCCAGGTTCGTCGAAGACCTGCACTGAGTCCGATACGGCGCTACTGGTTCTCCACGAACCGTCCCCGAGCCATTGCCCAGCCGCTGGACGATCGGCTGTTGGCGGGTAGCCGGCCCCGGCGGTGATGCCTGGACATAAGAAACCTTATCCTCCGGCGTCCCACACCCGGAACTATGCCCCAGCTCGAGGTCCCGGAGATCGACTTCAGCCGGTACTCGAACCGTCAGTTGGTGGGCCCTCCCGTCGTCGTCATGCTGCTCGCGCTCGTCGTCATCGGGGCGACGTTCGCGATGACGGGGACGCCGGTCGCCCTCGACACCGAGTTCACCGGCGGGACGGAACTCCGGGTCGTCGCGCCAGACGGACAGACGGACGTCACCCAGCCGTTCAGCGCGGAGGTCCAGAACGTCCAACCGGTCCAGACGGAGGAGAACACCTACATCGTCTCGTTCGATCCATCAGCGGACCCGGAACAACAACAGCAACTCGCTGAGGACGCCGGCTTCGAGGTGCCGATGTCCTCGAGTACCTCCCCCACGTTCGGTGAGAGCACCCAGCGGATGGCGCTCATCGGGGTGGGCGTGGCCTTCCTCGGGATGAGTCTCGTCGTCTTCGCCCTGTTCCGGACCTTCGTGCCGAGCATCGCCGTGGTCGTCTCGGCGTTCGGCGACATCGTCGTGCCGGTAGCGCTCATGAACATCTTCGGGATCAAGCTCTCGCTCGGTACCGTGGCGGCGCTCCTGATGTTGATCGGGTATAGCGTCGACTCCGACATCCTCCTGAACAATCATGTGCTCCGGCGCTCGGGTGACTTCTACGAGAGCGTCAGGCGTGCCATGCGTACCGGTGTCACGATGACGTTGACCTCCATCGCCGCGATGATCGTGATGGCCGTCGTCGCCTACCTCTTCGGCATCCAACTGCTGACCTCCATCGGCCTCATCCTCGTGTTCGGCCTCGTGACCGACCTGGTGAACACCTACATGATGAACGTGACGCTCCTTCGCTGGTACAAGTTCGAGGGGGTGACCCGATGAGCGCGATCCGTGAGTACTGGCGGGTCACGGCCCTCGTCGTCCTCCTCCTGTTGAGTTCGGTGGCGCTGTTCGCCCCGGGGCTCGCGGAGCCGGCAGCGGAGAACGGTGCGGTGGCCCAGCAATCCGGCGCGACGAACCTGCAGTACGGGCTCGACCTCTCCGGTGGCGCCCGCGTTCGGGCGACCGTCGACGGCGTCACCGCCACCGAAGTGAACGTCACCCAGGACAACCAGAACGAGATTACACAACAGGTAGCGGACGAGATGGACCTCCGAATCGCCGACGTCCGGGCCCGCCCCGGCCAGAACGGTGGGACCGTCGAAGCGTTCGGCGAGGTGAGCGAATCTGACCTCCAGGACGCCCTCGACAACAGCGGGTACGAGTACGATTCGGTCGACAAAGGCGTAACCGAGGAGACAAGAACGGACATCGTCGAGACGCTCCAGGCAAAGATCGACGCGAGCGGCTTCGCGGCCGCCAACGTCCAGGACGTCCAGGCACAGACCGGCGAGGGGACACACTACATCGTGGTCGAGGCCGCCAACCGGAACGTCTCGGAGGTCACCGACCTCATGACCAGTCGCGGGGTCGTCACCATCTACGCCAACTTCCCGCGCGACGGCGAACAGGTCAACGAGACCGTCCTCACCCAGGACCAGTTGCAAGACGGCCAGGTGGGCGTCCCGACGACGACCGAGAACGGCCAGCCAGCGGTCCCGGTGACCCTCTCGGACGAGGTGGCCAACGAGTTCGCCGATGACATGGTCGAGTACGGGTTCTCCGAATCGGGGGCCGCGAGCAACTGCGAGTTCGACAACGGAACCGCTGGCGACGGGAGTTACTGTCTTTTGACCGTCCGGGACGAGTCGGTCGTCTACTCCGCGGGCGTCCGTGGCTCGCTCGGACAGTCCTTCGCGAACGGCGAGTTCGTCAAGGACCCGACGTTCATCATCACCGCGACGGACATGGAGGAGGCGCGACAGCTGAACGTCGACCTTCGCGCCGGGTCGCTGCCCGCCCCGCTGTCGGTCGAGGACACGTTCTTCATGGCCCCGAGCATGGGATCGCAGTTCAAGACCTACTCGCTGATCACGGGTATCCTGGCGGTCTTCGCGGTCAGCGGGGCCGTGTTCTTCCGGTACCGTGAGCCGCGGATCGCCCTGCCGATGATCGTCACCGCCCTCTCCGAGGTGTACATCCTCCTCGGCTTCGCGGCGACGGTCAATCTGGCCCTCGACCTCTCGCACATCGCCGGGCTGATCGCCGTGGTCGGGACGGGGGTGGACGACCTCGTCATCATCGCCGACGAGGTGATGGCCGAGAAGGTGTCCTCGCGGCGGGTCTTCCAGAGCCGATTCCGCAAGGCGCTCTGGGTCATCGGCGCGGCCGCCGCGACGACCATCATCGCGATGAGTCCGCTCGCGGTGCTCAGCCTCGGTGACCTCCGCGGGTTCGCCATCATCACTATCCTCGGCGTCCTCGTGGGTGTGATCGTTACCCGCCCGGCGTACGGTGACATCCTCCGCCGGCTGCTGACGATGGACCGCTGAACGGCCACCCAACCTTCTTGTACCGAAACCGGGCCACCGGTCGGTATGCGCTGATCGTCACCGCCGGGTCGGCCACGCGGGAGTGCGACACACCGCCCGGTGTTCGTTGATTCGCGCTCGGTAGATGGCCGAGCGCTCCGGTTGCCGCCCTCGTGTCGCCTGTTCGCCACGATAGCCGAACCGTTTTGCCCGTGCGAGCACTCCTCGCCACATGGAGTACACCCTGCTCGGCGGTGCCGTGACCATCGACGAGGGCCTGGTCGCCGCCGACCGGGCGGCCATGGTCCGTCAGCTCGACGAGTACGCCGCGGGCGACCGGCAGACGTTCGACCTCTCGGTCACCTCCCCCGACTCGTTTGCCGGGCGGGTCATGCGTGCGATGGCCGAAATCCCGTACGGCGAGACCAGGACCTACGGGGATCTGGCCGAAACGCTCGACACGGCACCGGTCGCCGTGGGGCAGGGTGCCGGCCGGAATCCCGTGCCGCTCATCGTCCCCTGTCACCGGGTCGTCGCCGCGGATTCACTCGGCGGGTACTCGGCGCCCGGCGGCGTCTCGCTCAAGGAGCGACTGCTCGCCCACGAGGGCGTCCTCGACTAGAACTGGTCGAGGCCGGCCTGCTCGGCGTCCGAGACGAGACGCTGGCAGGTCGACCACGAGGTTCTCGCACAGTCGGGGAGTTGTCCCTCCGTCGCCAGGTACTCGGTGAGAAACGAGATGGTCGTCTCGTCGCTCGGGTACCCGCTGCCCAGGTCGGCCTCGTACCCCGCCGCCAGCGATTCGACGTGGGCGTCGCGTTCGACCTTCGCGATGATACTCGCAGCAGCGACGAGGTCGTCGCTGTCGTCGGCACCGTGTTCCGCGGTGACGTCGAGGTCCGCGTCGACCCGCTCGCGGACCCGGTGGGCGAACCGCGCTTCGTCGGTATCGCCGGCGTCGAGGAGGCCGTGGACGCCGTCCCTGGCGACCTGGGAGAGCGCCTCGGCCTGCGCGCGAACGGTCAACGTGTTCATGTCGGTCTGTGGGTCGTCGATGACGGTGGTGGTGATCTCCGCG
Source organism: Halobacteriota archaeon (assembly GCA_051744605.1). Classification (GTDB taxonomy): domain Archaea; phylum Halobacteriota; class Halobacteria; order Halobacteriales; family Halobacteriaceae; genus Halanaeroarchaeum. The sequence goes on along the minus strand of JBNJDE010000092.1, from coordinate 3,627 downwards.
ACGCCGACGTGTACGTTCGGGTCCTCGCGGAGCGTCGCGGCCAGAGCCTCGCGGCGAGCGGGACTGAGCCGTTTCGAGTCGGCGACGCCGTCGGGGACGGCATCGGGGTCGGCGAGCACCGCGGCTGCGAACATCGATCCCAGAACGGGCCCCTTCCCGGCTTCGTCGACCCCGAATCGCATGTCTCGGGACTCGACCGCTGGCAGGTTAGTCGTTTCGTCCCGACTCCCGATGGGGCCGAGTCGCCCCGCCGGCGGGACGCTCAGTCCCCGAAGAAGTCGTCGTCCTCGAACGGTTCCGACTCGCCTTCGACGGCCAGCACGTCGAGGTGGGTAACCATCGCGTCGACGCCGAGGAGGCCGGCCAGACTCGGTTCCGTCCGACCGTTGTCGCTGCTGATCAACTCCTTGATGTAGAGACCGCCCTCGCCGTGGACCTCGACGGTCGCGTGGGTGTCGTCCGACATCGTGGCAGCGGCCTCGTAGACCTGGCGCTCTCGGACCCTGCTCGCCCGCCGGTGGTCTACTCGCTCGGGCGTCGACTGTTCGATCGTCTCCCCCTCGAGTGCCGCCATCGCCTCGTCGAGGGCGTCGGGATCCACTGCCGTCCCGAACTCGACCTCGGCCCGGTAGGTCTTCGACGCGTCGAGTTCCTTCACCCGTTCGACCATCTCGTAGGTCGTAAGACGGATGCCCTCGACTTCGACGCTTCCCTCGGCGAAGTCGTTGATGGCTTCTTCCAGGGCGGTCACGTCCGGGGACCGCTTGCGAGGCGTTGCGACCTCGATGACGAAGGGGCGACCCGTTCCGAGCATCCGGGCGTCGATGTCCTCCCTGCCAGCGCCGTGGAATTTCGCGGACTCGCCGTCCATCGCCTCGACCACGGGTGGCGTGGTCAACTGCTCGACGCTTTCGGGGTACTGGTATCCCGTCCCCTCGCAGTACAGACAGGGCTCCCCGGCCCGCTCGCCGCTGCCGCCACACTCCCGGCAGGGCCACTCGGTCTGGGGGATTCCGCGTTCGAGCTTGCGATAGCGGCCGTAGACGAACGCCGAGTTGACGTGTACCTCGACGGCGTCGGCCTCGACGTCGATGGTGGCCTGGACGTCCGGCCGGTTGAAATCCACCTCGGCACCCGTCTCCTGCCCGACGCGTTTTCCCACCTCGCGGTTGAACTCGGATTTGAACGGTTCGCCGGCGTCGTCCGGCAGTCCCGCCAGGTCGCGGAGCATCGCCTCGTTCTCCTCGACGAGCGGCGGCGGTCGCGTGCCGACCTGGTAGGTCTCGAACTCGACGTCGCCGATGGCGTCGACCACGCGGTCGGCCCAGTCGTCGAACGTCTCGCACAATCCCTCACAGACCCAGCATCGCTCTTCGGGGGTCTCGTAGGGCTCGTCGTCGGCCATCGCGACCGTGACGCGGAGTGCCCGACCCCGTTCGGCATTCGTCAGGCCGAAACTCCGGTCCGCGAAGGGCCGTCCAAGGCAGGCGTCGCAGACCGGTCCCTCGGCGAGGACCGCTCGCGCGTCGTCCAGCAGGCTCATGGCGCTCTCTATCCGGCCGACGGCCACGTATCCTTCGATTGCGCCCAGTTGGCACAGTACCACTATGTGGGATGGGCGACACGTATCCGATATGGCCCTCCACGCAGTCGACGATCTCACGGACGCATTCGAAGCCACCCGGTCGTTCCTCTGGCCGTTCGAGTTCGGGCGCTGGGCTCGTCTCGCCCTCCTCTCGCTGTTCGTCGCGGGAACCGGCGGTGGCGGCGGTGGTGGCGGTGCACCGGGCAACACCGCCCAGTACACCCCCGACGGTGGGACCGTCCCCGTCGACCGGTGGATGGGTGGCACGGGAGCCGACCTGGCACGGTTCCTCGAGACCAATCTCCTGGCCATCGTCGCCGTCGTCCTCGTGTTCGTCTTCCTGGGCGCACTCCTGGCGTGGATCGCCTCGATATTCGAGTTCACCTTCCTCGAATCGATACGCAGCGACGAGGTCCGCATCCGCGAGTACTCCTCGCGGTACACCGGTGCCGGCACCCGTCTCTTCGCGTTCCGTCTGATCTTCGGGTTGCTCGGCGTCCTCGTGGTCGGGTCGGTGGCGCTGTTGGCCGTCGGTCCCGCCCTGCTCGGTTTCGACCCGAGCTATCTCGTCCTCTTCGCCCTGCTGATACCGGTCTTCATCCTCGGTTCGGTCCTCGGGAGCATCGTCTACGTGTTCACTACCGCGTTCGTGGCACCGATCATGGTCCTCGAAGACCGCGGCGTCGTCTCCGGCTGGCGGCGCCTCTGGGGCGTCATGCGCGGGAACTGGCTGCAGTTCGGCGTCTTCGTGCTCGTCGGCCTGTTCGTGATGATCGCCGTCGGCATCGCCGTCGGTATCGCGATGGCCGTCCTCGCCATCGTCGTCGCCATCCCTTTCGCGCTCCTCTTTTTCGGCGCGGTGGCCGTCGGCATCCCCGCACTGAACGTGGTGGTGTTCGCGGTCCTCGGTATCCCCTTCGCTCTCCTCATGCTCGCCGTGGTCGCCTTCGTCCAGGTCCCCGTCCAGACCTACCTCCGCTACTGGGCCCTGCTGGTCCTCGGTGACGTCGACCCCGACCTCGACCTCGTCCCCGACCAGCGCGCGGCCATCCGCGAGTGAACCGGTCGACCTTTTCCGCTGGCCCGCCTCGCTCCCGTATGCGCCAGTTCATCGTCCTCGGGCACGACGCCCCGACGGACTCCGATTTCGCCCTCGACGACCTCGCCGGGGGCGCGGGTCGTCTCGACGTCCTCTGTAGAGCCGTCTCCGCCGCCGTCTTCCTCTCCCACGACATTCGCGAGGACGTCCGGGTGTCTCTCGTCCTCGACGACAGCCTCACCGTCCGCATCGAGGCCAGCGAACTCCGGTACATGAACCCCGACGAGCGCAACGTCGCCGCCCTGCTGCGGTCCGCGTTGGAGGCGAAAGGCGAGGCCATCGGCCATCAGGAGGCCGAGAGCACGCCAGGCATCTACATCTCGAAGCGCGGGTTCGAGCCGGTGCTGGAAACGGTGGCCCGCGAGGCGACCATCCTCCAGTTGCACGAGGACGGCGACGCCATCGCGACGATCGAACCGCCCGCCGACCCTGCGTTCGTGCTCTCGGACCACCGCGATTTCACCGACGATGAGGCGGCGCTGCTCGAGGAGCGGACCGATCATCGGGTCCGACTCGGCCCGGAGATCCTGCACGCGGACCACGCCGTGACGGTAGTCCACAACTGGCTCGACACCGCCGGCTTCGCCCGGTATTAGCCTCGCTTTCGGAAGCGTTAAAGGCACTCACGGACCTATTTCCCCGTGCGGGCCGGTGGGGTAGCTTGGTATCCTTCGGCCTTCGGGTGGCCGTAACCGCGATTCAAATTCGCGCCGGCCCATTCAACCCCCACCTTTTACTGCGCTCGGTCGCGGAGCGACCTCGCTTGTAAAAGCTGGACCAAAAGCCGTCGTCACCCCCTTCGGGGGTTCCTCGGCCCGAGCGCTGCGCGCTCGGTGGGCGTGTCCGACGGGTGGCCGTAACCGCGTCTCCACGAGCGACTTCCGGGAGCGAGTGGAGGCTCGTGGAGCTTTGCTCCACGGCGATTCAAATTCGCGCCGGCCCA
>JBNJDE010000091.1:0-9006 GCA_051744605.1 Halobacteriota archaeon | reverse complement strand
GTGACGTCGAGATGCCGTGGGCCCGATCGCACTTCGTGGGTTCACACCAGCCCGTCGTCAGATCGGTCTACGGCACGGCTCGACAGTCCGGATGGGTCAGTGTGTATCTCCTCTACCGAACCGGAATACATACCACCGTCCCACACCTACCAGTAGCATGGCCCGCAAGGGCCATGGTCCACATCCGTTCTCTCCTCCCCCTGGGTGTGGACTTCCGTGACGACCACGACGACTGTCTCCGATTATCACCGACTCGCGAGTACGTAGGCGATGGCGGTGGCGAATGCCCAGAACGCCCCGGCAGCGATGGCTACTCGCCAGAGACCGTCCCCGACGATCAGTCCCCCGACGGCCCAGATCACCACTCCACCGATAGCGAAGCCGTGGACGATCCGTCCGTCGTAGGGCGGATTGCGCCGACGAAGTGTCAACCACATGCCGTAGGTCCCGAGCACCACCCCCACCAGATAGGAGAGGCCGCCGAGGACGGCGAGGACGGTTCCCAGCAGCCCCGACTCTTCCGGTCCCGGCTGTGACGTCGTGGTGATCGGTGCCGCCGTCGTCGCCGTGGTGGTCTGCTCCGGTTCCGCGCGTTCGACGGTCACGGTCGCCGCCCCCTCGCTATCGATGCCCAGTTCGTCCTCGACGGCGAGTCGGGTCGTCACCGCCGATTCGGGCATTGTGAACGTGTGGGTGGCATCGGCCGGCCTCGACCGGGCCGTTCCATCGACGACGAAGTGATATCGGGCAATCGTCCCGTTCGGGGCGGTCGATCGGCTGCCGTCGAGGGTGACGGTCTCGTTCGGGACCGCCTCGGCGGGCGCCGAGAGCGCGGGCTGGGGCCGTTCGTACCGGTCGCCGTTCGCCGCGGTGGCGTATGGAACGAAGTCGACCCAGCCCGCTCGCGTCACGATCGGATCGCCGGTCCCCGACGGCAGTATCGAGTCGTGGAACGGACCGGTCTCCGCACCCCAGTACGTCCGCTCGGCGGATACCGTCCGGACGTCCTCGACCAGCAATCGCGCGGTCGTGTTGGTGTCGATGAGCGGCGCCACGTCGACCACCAGTCCGTGCGGGTGGTCGTACACGTCGTTCTCGGCGAGTGTCACGCCCGCGGTTTCGCGGGTCGAAAGCGCGACGCCCGTCGGGATGTCGCCGAGGATGGACGCCACCGGCAGGGCGGCCGCCTCCTGGTACCGGGTGTGCCCCTGGCCGTCGGTCCGGAGGACCACCGCTATCTCGGGGTTCGGGCCGACGGTGGCCAGTTGCACGTCGATACGGGGGTCCGAGACGAGGTCCGACAGGGAGACGTGGCTGTCACCGCGGTCGACGACCACGCCGGCCGACCCCTCGGTGACGCTGATCGCCGTTCCGGGTTCGACGTCGTCCAGTGGGACCGCACTCGCGTGGGCGTTCGTATTGTACACGATATCGTTCTCGGAGACGTTCGCCCGGAGTGCCCCCGCGACGTGGATCCCGTAGTTGTTCGCGGCCACGACGCTCTCCGTGATCTCGACCGAGCCGCCGTGTGTCAGCGGGCTGGTGACGGCGATACCCGCCCCGGCGTTGTTCGCGAACTGGCTATCCGCGACCGTCAGGCCATGGGCGACGAGGTCGGTCCGGATCGACACGCCGTGGCCGCCGTTATCCGCGACGGTGGTGTTCTGGATCGAGAGGTCCCTGGCGGAGGCGTACGTCCGGATGGCCAGGCCATCGTCAGCGTTCCCTCGCACGGCGGTGCCGGCGATGGAGACCGACTCGAGTCGCCGGGTACGGACCCACATCCCGTCGCCGTCGTTGTCGGCGATCCGGTTGTCTGCGACCGAGACCCCGTGGATCCCGTCCGTCGCCAGTCGAAGCCCTCCCTCGCCGTTCGCCACGAGTGCGTTCGAGGACACCGACCCGCCACTCAGTCGGCCCCGGTCCGCGTCGACGTCGATGCCGTACCGGTCGTTGTCCGCGAACTCGTTGCGCTCGACGGTCATGCCGAGCGAGGCGCGGGCCCTGGAGCCCGACTGCCGGATGGCGAGACCGCTCTCGCTCTCGGTGACGGCGTTGCTCGCGACCGTCAGGTGGCCGAGCCGGTCGCGCACCGCCACGCGGATGCCGGCGTCCCCGGCACTGATCTGGTTCCCGCGGAGGTGACCGTCGATGGTCCGGCCACGGAGGTCGACGCCCGCCCCCTCGACCGCGTCGAAACGGTTGTTCGCCAGACGGAGGCGCGAGACATCGTCCGCGTCGACGCGGACGCCCGCACCGCCGATCCCCTCGAAGGTCGTCTCCCGGACCGACAGCGACTCGATGGCCGTCGGCGTCACCACGTCGGTATCGGCGTTGTCACTCGAGATGCCACCGACGGTGAGCGGCGCGTGGACGCCGTCCGCGAGTTGTGGAACGCCGTCCCTGTCGGCGGCGACGTCGACCCGGTAGATCCCCCGGGTCTCGGGATTGCGTATTCCGCCGACCGCGAGGACGAGGCGTTCGTCACCCTCGATCGTGACTGCGCGTGACAGGTCGATGGCTATCCTGCCGTCGGTGGTGGTCACGTCCGTGACGTGCTGGGTCAGCGACCGCTCGACGTCGCCATCCCCGTCGGTATCGACGCCGAACCGCTGGATGGCGCCCGCATCGACGGTCGAGACGTCACCGTGCTCGCCGTAGGAGAGTCGGAGTTCGTTCGTGGTCACCTCGACGCCGGGTTCCAGCGTCAGGGTATGTCGGGCCCGTTCGCCGACCACGTTCGAACTCGTCCCGAGCGAGATGGCCTCCAGGGACCCGGACGCCGGTGTCGCGGCGATGCCGTGCCCGCCGACGTTCGCGAACGTCGAGTCCTCGACGTCGATCGCGGGGATGTTCGTCACGTCCGTGACGGCGAGACCGTGGTTCGCGACGTCTCGGACGGTCACATCGTGTATCGAGAGATCGCCCGCGTCGCTCGCGACGGTGATTCCGTCGTGGGCGTCCTGGACGGTCGTGTTCGAGAGCGAGAGCGTCGAGTCCGCCGTCCCCTCGTAGCGGAGCGTCGACCATCGCGCGGCCGGGGACGCGCCCGGCGTCATGCGAATCGTGACCGGAGCATCGGCCGTCCCGTTCGCGACGAGCGATCCCGCGACGGTTATCGTCCGGCCGTCGGCGACCTGCACCTCGGTCCCCGGTTCGACGGTGAGGGTCGTGCCGTCCTGCACGTCCACGTCGCGAATCACTCGATAGGGGCCTGCTTCGGCCGTCCAGGTGGTGTCCTCCGTGATGTCCCCTTCGACGAAGGTCACGTCGGCCCCATCGTCGGCACCCGCGACGGCAGTCATACCGACCGCTGTAGCGGCGACTACACCGACGAGGAGGACGACCGTGAGGAGACGACGGATAACCGGTTGCATACGGGTAGCTACCTGGCTGTAGATACCTAACGACCGACCGCACTCATCAAAAAGGTAGCGACCGTCTCCGCGTCCGGCGCTCGGCGGTCCGATTCGGACCGATACCGTCCAGTCGCCGACACGTTTACGCTCCGTTCCGACGAGTTCCCGATATGATCGCGACAGTCGGGCCGTTCGCTCTGGTGGACGGCGTCGTCCGGACCGTCGATACCGTCGGCGCCTCGGTCCTCGAGGCGCTCCCATCGCTCCTGGCGGCGGTCACGTTTCTGCTGGTCGCGTCCGTGGGAATCACCGTCATTCGGGCGCTCACTCGGCGGGCCATCGGCGCGGCCCTCCCGCCCGAAGAGGACCTCGTCGTGGATCTCGGGGTCCTCGTCGTCACGATCTTCCTCTGGTTCGGCGCGGTGCTCGTCGCCCTCGACATCCTCGGGCTGGGCGAGATCGCCGCGAGTCTGGGGACCGCGACGGGGTTCATCGCGCTGGGCATCTCCTACGCCCTCTCGAACGTCGTCGCCGACACGGTGTCCGGTGTCTACCTCCTGCGCGACCCGGACTTCGAGGTCGGCGATCAGGTGACGACGGCCTCGGTGACCGGCACCGTCGCCGGCATCGGCCTGCGGAAGACGCGCCTGGAGACCGACGACGGGGAACGGATCGTTCTGGCGAACGCCGACGTCGACGAGAAGTGGCGTCGGCTGGACTCCGCCCCGACCGCGGACGACGGGGACTGAGGGCGACGATTCCGTCGACGTCTTCGTTTCGTCTTCCCGTGCCCGCCGGCCGCCCAGTCAGGGGTCCATGCGCGTCACACGGCATACAAGGAATTGGGCATCCATAATAGGACATAGTGTATCAAACCATGACGGCTTATACAGAAAGACATTTATTTTAGGGTCTCTCAGCATCAGGTGTCATGAACTGCAACCGCTGCGGTGCGACGATGGTACCGATCCAGAGCCAATCCATGTGTCCGGAGTGCGGTCAGTCCGCACCCGAATCCCACTGACTGGCCCCACCGATCCAGTAGTCACCTCGTGCGGACCGGGTCGCCAGTCGCCCGGTCCACTCCCGTTTTTTCACGTCGTAGCGCGGGCCGTCCACCGTGCCCGCACTTTCACTTTCGCTCCGCGTCTGGCTCGGGTCTTTTCGGTCGCAGTCCGTGTCGATGGATATGCACGGACAGACGGACGGCGAAGGACGTAGCGGCGTCGGTGGCTATCGCGATCGCATCGCCGACACGTGGACGGATACAGACCCGCTGGTCCTGGCCTTCGAGGGCGAGGGGATGCCGGTCGTCGCCGAGGTGGACGGCGAACTACGCTATCTGTCGTACAACATCGTGCGGCCGCGCCGGGTGGACGAGGACGACCTGGCGAAGTTCATCGCGCTCCGGGGTGAACCGCGGGTGCTCCCACTGTCGGACCATCCGGCCGGCTACGAACCGCGACTCCTGCGTCTCCGCGCCGTCTGATCACTCCTCGTCGTCTGAACCGACGCCCGATTCGCGGTCGGCGGGGCCCTCGACGTTCTCCGCGAGGTTCTCCGCCAGTTCGTTCGCCTGCTCTCGGAGGGATGGTTCGTCGTCTGTCATCGACGGGGGCTACGGGCGAGCGCTATTTCAATCGCGGGGTGTCGGGGGTCCTCGACCGACCGTCTCCGCTCAGAGCCAGTCCTTGCGGTGGAAGTACGCGATCATCACGCCCGCGATTCCGGCCATCCCGAGGAGGGCCGCCGGATAGCCGAACGTCCACGCCAGTTCGGGCATGTTGTAGGGACTCGCCTCGAAGTTCATCCCGTAGAGGCCCGCGACGAAGGTCAGGGGGAGGACGATGGTCGCGACGACGGTGAGCGTCTTCATCACCTCGTTGGTGGACGTCGACAGGGAGTTGAGGTAGATGTCCCGCGTGCCGGTGACGAGGTCGCGGTAGGTCTCGACCAGTTCGACGAGCTGGATCAGGTGGTCGGCGACGTCCCGGAAGTACTTCTCCGTCTCCGCCTGGACGAACTCCGGGTCGCCGCGGGCCAGGGTGGAGAGTGCGTCCCGGGTCGGCCAGAGGAGCCGGCGCACCGAGAGCAGGTCGCGGCGGAGTTCGTTGATCTGCTCGAGCGTCGTCGAATCGGGCGTGGCGATGGCCTGCTCCTCGACGACCTCTATCTGGGATTCGATTTCGTCGAGGATATCGAAGTACTCGTCCACGATGGCGTCGACGACGCGCGAGGCGGTGAAATCCGGCCCCCTGGTCAGGAGGCGTCGTTCGCCCTGGACGACCCGGTCCCAGATCCGTTGGACGGCGGTCGAGTCGCGCTCGCCGATGGTCACGAGCCAGTCCGACCCCACGAACAGTCCCACTGCACCGACCCGGAGTTCCTCGACGAAGGCCACGTCGCCACCGCGGAGCCGCGCGGTCTTGACCAGGATGACGGTGTGGTCGTCGAACTCCTCGACCTTGGGACGCCCGTCACCCTCGGTGACGTCCTCGAGGGACAGCGGGTGGAGGCCGAACGCCGATTCGAGGGTCGCCCGCTCGTCCGGTGTCGGATCGACCACGCGGACCCAGGTGGTGCCGTCCGCCCGTTTCGCCGCGAGCGGGTCGTCGAAGGTTGCCGTCCCGTCGTCGCTGTACACCACGGACTGGATTGTCATCCTCGATCACCCCAGTCGTCACCGATGACGAGCAACGTGATCCCCACCATCGCGAGCGTGACCGAGAAGGCTCGACCAGGGTAGTCGACGACGATGCCGAGAACGTAGCCACCGATGCCGACGAGCGTGCTGACCAGGCCGAGGCGCATCGGGCGGCCGTCCATACCAACGCCTCGCGGCCCACTCCCAAAAATCGTCCCCCCAGGACGGCATTCCCGTCAGTCGACCCGTTCGCCCTGGTAGGACCCGTCGTACAGCCCCTCGTGGTCCGCGGCGGCGAGGACCAGCTGGGCCACCCTCGCTCCCCGTTCCAGTTCGATATCGTGGTGGACCTGGAGCAACCCCTCGCCGCGACCGGTGTAGCCAGCGTCCCAGACGGCGGTGTTGAGCATCGCCGAGTTACGCATCAACGAGGAGCGCGGGAGGATGAAACCCACGTGCTCCTCGGGGATGGACACCGTCTCCGCGTACTGGAGGACGTAGCCCCCCGGGGTGAGGTAGTAGGTCTCGCGGTCGTCGTCGCGCTCGTCCAGATTGACGGTCTGTCGCTCCCCGATGGCGGTCCCGTCCCGAGCGATGTAGCCCGGTTCGCGCTGTTCGAGGATCCAGTCGAGCGTGAGGTCGACGCCGTTGGGCTGTATCTGTTCCTCGCCGACGTCGTCGAGGTGGTCGGCGACGAATGCCCCGCTTCTGAACATCGATTGATGGGCGGGGACCGACGGTCCTATGCGTTTTCATTCGAGGCGGTGCCCGCCTCGGGTCGGTGGAGCCGGACGACGGCGACCGTTCCCCGTGGATCGGCGCTCCGGATCGATATCGACCCGTTCGACTGCTGGACGATCAGTCGGACGAGCCAGAGGCCCAGTCCGGAACCGTGGTTGACGGGATCGAGGTCGCCCGGTCCCCGGAGCGGTCCCGCTTCCGTCTCCGGAATGCCCGGGCCGTCGTCGGCCACCCGGACGCCGACGTGGTCGTCGTCCTCGTCGAGTGTCACCGTGACCGTCGGATCCGGCCGATCGGCGTGTTCGATCGCATTTCGGACGAGTTCCTCCAGGGCGAATCGGAGTTCCGATATGGCCGATACGGTGATCGGTTCGGTGCCGTTCAGCTCGATAGTGGCGTTCGGATGGCTCCGACGAACGTCCGCGACGAGCGCCGCGAGCGTCGATCCAAGGTCGATTCGCTGGAGCCGGGTGTGCCCGTGCAGGATCGCCTCCATGCGTTGTGCCTCTCGGCTCAACTGGACCAGTGTGGACACCTCCTTCTGGATGATATCGAGTGCCGGATAGCACCGATCCAGTTCGGGCAGGGTATCCGCGTAGCCGCTGATGACGTTGAGGGAGTTGCGGAGATTGTGGCGGAGGACGCGTTGCAAGATCGCCGCGTGTCGCTCCTGGTCGCGTCGGTTAATCTGGGCGCCCAGCCACGCGGCGACGAATTGGACGAACGACCGGAGTTCCGTCGACGGCGACTCGCGATCGGGGTCCACGTCGGCGAGACACAGCGTCCCGTAGAGGTTGCCGTCGACGCGAACCGGGATTCCGACGTACACCTCGAAGCCAAATTCCCGGTAGGCGGGGTCATCGCGGCCCACGTCGCGACCGGCCCGGATAACGGTCAGTCCCGGTTCTCCAGCCACCGTGAACCGGCAGTACGAATTCGATAACGAGTCGGTTCGCCCCTCGTCGACCGCGTCGACCCCGAGTTCGTCGTTGACGACTCGGAACTGCTGTCGTCCATCGTCGATGTGGGCCAGGTAGGCGAGCGGGAATCCCGACCGATCGGTCAGGATCTGCAGGCCCCGCCGGACTCGCTCCTCGAATGCGTACTGGGGAGCCGACCCGACGTCAACGAGCTCCATGGCAGCCGTCCAGTTCTCGCGGAGGCGAGGACACTCTCGATCTTCGGGCGTGTGCTGTTCATCCATCGTCGTCCGTCGAGAACTGGTCGAGTGCGGTATCGATCCGCTGGATCATCGCCGACTCCTCTTCGTTCATCCCGGCGATCTGTTCGGCTTCCTCGGCGATCTCCGCGGCTTTCTCCGCGGACTGGTCGATGGTCGCCGCGATCTCCTCGGTGCTCGCGGCCTGGTCGTCGGCCGCGTCCGAGAGTTCTTCGACGCTGTTGGCGACCTCGGCGACGGCTGCTGCGATCGCTTCGAGGGTGTCCAGGGAGCCGGTGATCTGCTCGCGGCTCCGATCGAAGGTGTGGGTCATCGACTCGATGCTCTCGGTCGTCTCCGCCGACTGTCGTTGGATCTCGTCGATCCGCGATTCGATCTCCGCCGCGTTGTCCTGGGTCTGTTCGGCGAGCTGTTTGACTTCGTTCGCGACGACTTCGAACCCGCCACCGTCCTCGTCCACACGCGCGGCCTCGATGTTCGCGTTCAGCGCCAGCAGGTTCGTCTGATCGGCGATGTCGTCGATGAGCTCGACGAACTCCCCGATCTCTCCGATCGCATCGTGGAGGGCGGCGATCTGCTGGTTGACGTCGTCGATCGACGTGGCGACGGCGTCCATCATCTCGAGCGCCTCTTCGGCGTCTCCCTGCCCCTCGTTCGCGCGCTCGGCGATCGTCGACACGCGGTCGTTGACGTCCTGGGTGCTCGCGGCGACTTCTTCGACCGTCGCGGAGAGGCCCGAGATCTCGTCGGCGACGGTCGAGATCTCGTGGGACTGTTCGTCCGACAGTTCGGAAATCTCCTGGGTGCTCTCCACGACCGCCGAGGAGACCTCGACGAGTTCGGCCACCGACGCTTCGATGTCCCCGACGACGGCCTGGATCGTCGCGACCAGGTCGTTCAGCGACTCGCCCATCTCCAGATAGTAGTCCTCCAGGTCGGCGACGTCCATCCTGGCGTCGAGGTCACCGTCCTGGATCCGTTCGGAGAGCCCTTCCGCGTCCGTCACGATGCGCTTGATCTCCGTGTAATCCCGGAAGCTCTCGCTGATGGCGACGACGTCGCCCGACTCGTCCTCGATTGGC
>JBNJDE010000090.1:0-9011 GCA_051744605.1 Halobacteriota archaeon | reverse complement strand
ATCGCCACGGTCGCTGCCGATATCGGATGACGGACCTCGCCGACCGCCGCGGCATCGAGACCGACTACTACGAACCGGCGGAGGATTCGATGTTGCTGGCGGACGTCGCCGTCGCGGACGTCGAGGCGAGCGACCTGGTCCTCGACGTCGGAACTGGGTCCGGGTTCGTCGGCGCCCGGATTCGAGACGAGGCGGGGGCGCGGGTCGTCGGGTCGGACCTGAACCCCCATGCCTGTCGTCGTGCCGTGGCGGCCGGTATCGAGGCCGTCCGTGCGGACCTCGTGTCCCCGTTCGCCGACGGGGTCTTCGACGTGGTGACCTTCAACCCGCCGTATCTACCGGCCGACGACGACGCGGCCCGCGACGACTGGGTGGAGGTGGCGTTGACCGGTGGCGAATCGGGCCGCGCCGTCATCGAGCCCTTCCTGGACGACGTCGGCCGGGTGCTCGCGCCCGATGGGCGCGTCTACCTCCTCGTGAGCACGCTCACCGGCATCGAGGCCGTCGTGAAACGGGCTGGAGCGCGTGGGTTCTCGTCGGTGGTCCTCGACGAGACGTCGTTCCCGTACGAGACGCTGGTCGTCCTGAAACTCGTGTCGTGAGGATGGGATTACTTGCGCGCATTATCCGGGAAAGAAAATATTAAAGAGCGTGATTGCCCTACCTCGACGCACATGCAATTACTCGCGACGACGCCGGGGCTCTATCCGCTTCCGGACGACGCGAAGGAGACCCTCTCCGACTTGAAGGGTCACCAGCGAGGCGACATGATCAGCGGTGACGAGGACGACGACATCGTCGCCGTCTACGAGGACGTTCGTACCGAACTGATCGACACCCAGGTGGCGGCCGAACTCGACCTCGTGGTCGAGGGCCAGGCCCGCTGGGACGACATGCTCGCCCATCCGCTCGTCGTCCACGAGAACGTGGAGACCGGCGGTATCGTGCGCTACTTCGACAACAACAACTTCTATCGCGATCCGATCGTCCGCGGCGAGTTGACCCCCGACGGGGACATGGCCGCCGAACTCGAGGCCGCTGCTGCGCTGACCGACGACCTGCAAGCGGTCGCGCCTGGCCCGTACACCCTCGCAGCGTTGGCGACCGACGAGTACTACGAGGACGACGCGGTCTTCCTCGACGCGGTGACCGACTTCCTCGCCGCCGAGATAGACGCCTTCCCCGACGCCGTCGAGTCGTTGTTCCTCCTCGAACCGGCCCTCGTCACGGACCCGCCCGGCGAGGGCGAGGACGAACGGGTCAGCCAGGCTATCGACGCCGTCGCGGACGCCATCGACGTCCCGGTCGTCGTCCAGACCTACTGGGGCGCCCTCGAGGAGACCGTCCACGCCCACCTGCTCGATGCCGACGTCGACGCCATCGGCTACGACCTCGTCTCGGATCACGAGGCGAGCATCGACCTCGTCGCCGAGTACGGGACCAAAGACGACATCGCCCTCGGCGTCGTCGACGGGCAGAACACGCTCGTCGAGGAGCCCGAGACCATCGTCGACCGGGTCGAGTGGGTCGACCAGCAGACGCCGCCAGCCCAGGATTTCGACACCGTGTACGTCACCACCAACACCGAACTGTTCTACCTCCCCGTGAACCGCTTCGAAGACAAACTCGGCGCACTCGCCGCGGCCGCCGACCTGGGGGTGGACGAATGACGGACACCCGCAGTCAGTTCCGGCCGGCCGACCATCCGAACGACCACTTCCTGCTGACGACGGTCGTCGGGAGTTACCCGAAACCCAAGTGGCACGATCGCGCCCGCCAGCTCTTCGAGGACGCCGACGCGGACTTCGACGAGGACGCCTGGGCGGAGGCCAAAGACGACGCCGCTCGCCTCATCACCGAAGAGCACGAGCGCTCGGGGCTCGACGTCGTCGTGGACGGCGAGATGCGTCGCAACGAGATGGTCGAGTACTTCGCCCACCGCATCTGTGGGTACGAGTTCAACGGTCCGGTGAAGGTCTGGGGGCACAACTACTTCGATAAGCCGTCGGTCGTCGACGAGGTGGAGTACGACGAGACCTGGCTGGTCGACGAATTCGAGTTCACCGACGACGTGGCCGGCCGCCCCGTCAAGGTCCCCATCACGGGTCCGTACACGCTCGCCTCCTGGAGTTTCAACGAGGTCTACGAGGACGACGCCGAACTGGCGAACGAACTCGCCGACCTGGTCAACCTCGAGATCGAGAAACTCGTCGAGGCGGGGGCGACGTACATCCAGATCGACGAACCGGCCCTCGCGACCACGCCCGACGACCACGCCATCGTCGGGGAGACCTTAGAGCGCATCGCCGCCGGCATCCCGGACGACGTCCGCCTCGGTCTGCACGTCTGCTACGGCGACTACTCGCGCATCTACCCCGAGATGCTCGAGTTCCCGGTCGACGAACTCGACCTCGAACTGGCCAACGGGGACTTCGAACAGGTAGAGGTCTTCACCGACCCCGAGTTCACGAAGGACCTCGCCATGGGCGTCGTCGACGTCCACGACGCGACCGTCGAGTCGGTCGAGGAGATCAAGGAGAACATCAAGCGCGGGTTCGAGATCGTCCCGCCCGAGCAACTCACGGTCAGTCCGGACTGTGGCCTCAAACTCCTGCCTCGGGAGGTCGCCTCCCAGAAGATGGCAAACATGGTCCAGGCCGCCCGGGAGATCGAAGCCGAACTCGACGCGGGCGAAATCGACGTCCCCGCCGCCGAGTAACCGGCCGATTGACAGCCGAGTAACCGGCGCCTTTTTCGCCGTCCTCCACGGCGTTCCCGTATGAGTGACTGGCGGGCGCGGGCCTATCTGGTATTCGCCGGGCGGGACGTGCTCGCGGCGTATCTCGTGTTGCTCGCGCTGGTCTGGATCGCGCTGGTCGTCGACGGGAGACTGCTTCAGTTCCCGGGATCCGTCCTGCTGTTCGGCTTCGACCTCGTCCAGACCGCCATTGCACCGGCCACCGGCGGTCCGCTGTTCGACGTCTACCGGGCCGGCTACCTCTACGGTATGGCCGTGGTAGTCGCCGCGATCTATCGATCCACTCGGTGAGAACCGACCGCCACCTTTATCAAAATACCAACCATTTCACGCCCATGCACCTGCGAACGGTCGAGCGGATCGACGTCATCTCCCTGGCGACGGTCGTCGGCGGCATCGGGTTCCTGTGGGGACTCATCATCTCCATCGCCTGGATCGCGACGGGCATCCTCGGGGGACCGTTTCCCGGGCTACCGGAATTGCTCTCGTCCACCGTCGGGAGTCTCGTCGGGGGCGTCATCGTGGGCGGAGTGACCGCGATACTCTACAACGCCGCGGCGAGTCTCGTCGGTGGGATCGAACTCGAACTCTCTGACGTCGCAGAATAGGCCGGCGATCGTCCGGCGAGCGGGATGGCCCGTCGACACTCTCCGTCACGGCACGGTGCCGCTATTTCAGCATCTCGTGCATCGTCTCGGCGTCGAAATCGGCGATGGGGAACTCGGCGTGTTTGACCGGTTCGATGACGAACTTCGAACTCGTCTTCTGGATGCCCTCGATGGCCTCGAAGTCCTCGACCAGTCGTTTGACCATCTCGCGGTCGTGGAGGTGGGAGATGACCACGAAGTCGGTCTCCCCCATCGTGAAGTAGACCTGGTTGACGCCCTCGACGGCCGCGAGTTTCTCGCCGATACTCGTGTGATAGCCCTCCTCGAATTCGGCGAATACCTCCGAGATCACGGTGACCGAGAGGCCGACCTTCTCCAGGTCGAGTTCGAAGAGGTCGTTTTTCAGCACCCCCATCTCGCGGAGCTGCTGGATCCGGTAGTGAACCGTCGACTTCGGAATCCCCGTTTCGTCGCTGATCTCCTTCGAGCTCGTCGCCTTCCGCGTTCCAATAGCGGCCAATATATTCAGGTCTTTTTGGTCGACGTCTAACTCTTCGTCCATCGTGATAGATGATATTCCAGGAGTGAGTGATAAACCTTCGGCGTTCTGGGTGGGGCACTGACCGAATCTCGCTACGATCGGTTCCCGCCGAACGGGCTTCGAGAGGACGCTCGCGATTCTCGGCCATTCCCCTGACGGGGACGACCTGGTCCCCGTGTCGAGATGGCGAATCGAACCGTGGGGGCAGGGTGAGACGGGCCCGGGGACTCGCGGCCCCTGGCGACGGACAGCCGATTCGCTGAGGGGTCGATACTCGGTGCGTCCCGCTCGAGAAGGCCCCGTCCGGAGGAGTCGCGTCGCTCGTTGGATCGAGAGAAGGGCAGTACTGCCAGCGCCCGTCGAGTACAATCCGAACTGATCGAAGAAAAATGAATGCTGACGAAATACGATTCTTCTGTGGGATTATCGGCAAGATTTATAATCAATGTTGCACGCTCTTGTAATAGAGCACGGATGCCATCCCACTCTCCATCCATCCACGAGCTGCATTTCGACGACGCCCCGAGCGTCGACGACGCACCGGGCAGTAAATCACGCCAACTCGTCGACCGCCAGAAGGAGATCGACAGCAACGCGGTCGCCTATCCACGGCGGATCCCCATCGCTATCGACGAAGCGAAAGGTGCCACGCTGCGAGACGTTGACGGGAACACGTATCTGGACTTCTTCGCCGGAATCGGCGTGCTGAACGTCGGTCATTCGAATCCCTACGTCCTCTCCGCCGTCCACGAACAGATCGACAAGGTCGTGCACACGATCGATTTCCCGACCGAGGCTCGCATCGAACTCATCGAGAAACTCGACGCGATCGCACCCGGGGATCTGAGCGGCAACAGCAAGGTCATCTTCGGCGGCCCATCCGGGAGTGACGCCATCGAGGGCTCGATCAAGCTGGCCAAACAGCACACCGGCGGATCGGGGCTCATCGGCTTCCGCGGCGCCTATCACGGTACCACCGCTGGCGCGGGGAGCCTGACCGCTGGGAAGAAGTACAAACGCGATTACGCGCCACTCCTGGCCGACGTCGTGCACGCGCCCTATCCACAGACGGAAACGGAGGCCCAGTTCGCCCTCGACGAGGTCCAGTCGATACTGGAGGACCCGTACGGCGGCCTCAGTAATCCGGCCGGTATCTGGGTCGAACCGATCCAGGGCGAGGGAGGCGTCATCGTCCCGCCCTCGGATTTCCTGCCGGGGTTGCGCGACCTCGCGGACGACAACGACGTCCCGCTGATCGTCGACGAGATACAGGCGGGGCTGGGCCGGACCGGTGAGTGGTGGGGCAGCGACCACTTCGACGTCACGCCGGACGCGATAACCATGGCGAAGGGAATCGGGGGTGCCGGGTTGCCGATCGGGGCGATGCTCTACGACGAATCGCTCGACACCTGGGGACCGGGTGGCCACGTCGGCACTTTCCGGGGACACGTTCCCGCGATGGTCGGCGGCATCCGGGCGATCGAGTACATCGAGGAGCACGACCTGCTCCACCACGCGACGGAACTCGGTGAATTCATCCGGTCACGACTCCGCGAAATCGGAGAAGACGAGCCGGCGGTCGTGGACGTCAGGGGCAAGGGACTGTTCATCGGGATGGAACTCCGGGACGACGAGGGACAGCCGATGAAGGAGGCCGTCCAGACGATCCAGACACGGGCGTTCGAGCGCGGCGTCCTCGTCTGGACGGCGGGCAAGTACAGCAGCACGCTCCGGCTTCTCCCGCCGATGGTCATGACCCAGGAGCAGGCGGCCACGGGTCTGGATATCCTGGCCGAGGCCGTTCACGACGTCCTGTAACGGCTCGGTTCGAACCCGTTTCGTTCTCCACGTCGTC
The DNA here is from genome assembly GCA_051744605.1 of Halobacteriota archaeon. Lineage (GTDB taxonomy): Archaea > Halobacteriota > Halobacteria > Halobacteriales > Halobacteriaceae > Halanaeroarchaeum. The sequence goes on along the minus strand of JBNJDE010000090.1, from coordinate 3,249 downwards.
GGCCGTCGCTCGTCATGACTGCCCGCTGGCCGCCTCGGGCGAATGCAGGGCGCTCGATCGGGGACGGGTCTCACCACAATCGTTAACCCTCGTTCATCGCAATTAGTTGTCGTGAGTCTGTTGGCCGATACCAGGAACCGACGCTGGCTCGCCTGGGGCGCGCTCGCGCTCGTCTTCTTGCTCGTCAACATCCACCGGCTCTCCACGGCCGTTCTCTCCGAACAGTTGACCGCGGATTTCGCCATCTCGGCCGCCGAGCTGGGGACGTTGCACGCCTCTTTCTTCGTCATCTACGCCGTCGTCCAGATACCGACGGGCGTGTTGGCCGACCGGTACGGCCCGCGGTACATCGGTGCCGGAGGCGCGTTCGTGTTGAGCGTGGGCGCGATCGGGTTCACCCTGAGCGACGGTTATCTCGTCGCCTTCCTCTCGCGGGCGCTCACCGGCCTCGGGAGTGGCGTCATCTTCATCTCCATTTTGCGGTTCAGCGCCAACTGGTTCCGGACCGACGAATTCGGGATGATGACCGGGCTGACCGCCGGCGTCGCCGGCCTGGGTGCCATCTTCTCGACGACGCCACTGGCGGTCGCCGTCGGCCGGTTCGGCTGGCGACCGACGGTCTTCGGGCTGGGGCTTTTCGGGTTCGTCGCGGGGGTCGCCGTCTTCGGCCTCGCGAGACGTTCGCCCGCTGCTGCCGAACTCGAACCGATCAGGAACGTCCCCGAACAGCCCGCCATCTCGCTTTCGGAGACCGGCGCCTACATCCGCAGGCTCCTCGGCGACGTCGACCAGTGGCTGCTGTCGATCGTCTTCTTCTCGGGAATGGGCACCGTCCTGACGATCATCGGGCTGTGGGGTGTCCCGTACCTCGTCGTGGTCTACGGTCTCGACGTCACCACGGCCTCGTACTTCACCCTCCTCGGATCGGTCGGGATGCTCGTCGGTTCGCCGACCGTCGGGTGGCTATCGGACCGGATCGGGCGGCGGTTCCTCCCGATGGCCGCTGGGCTCGGACTGTTCGTGGTGACGCTCGCCGTCGTCCCCCTCACCGGGAAGCCACCGCTTGCCGTCATCGCCCTCACGTACTTCCTGACCGGGACCGGTCTCGGGTTCATCGTGCTGGCGCTCCCCATCGTCAAGGAGAAGTATCCCGCCGCGGTGAGCGGCGTCGCCACCGCGACCGTGAACGCGGCGGGCTTCTTCGGGGCGACCGCCCTCCCGCCCCTGATGGGTGTGGCCCTCGACCGCTATCGGACGGGCGACGTCGTCGGCGGGACGGTCGTCTACACCGAGTTCGGGTATCGAGTGGCGTTCGCCATCACCACCGCCGCCGTGGCCGTGGCGTTCCTGAGTTCGGTAGTGCTCTTCGTGCGGAAACGACGGCATCCGGCGGAATTCCGATCGGAGCGTCTCGACGCCTGACGAGCACTCGGCCACCGACCGTCTCTCACGCCGAGCCACGAACCGCTTCGGCCACTCCTTCGATGGTCTCGACCTCCTCGTCGCTGTAGCCGATGAACCGGACGTCCGAGAGCGTCTCGCCCGCGAAGTCGGCTATCTCCTCGCAAATCAGTCGCGCTCCGTCCGCCAGGTCGAAGCCCGCGACGCCACACCCGAGCGCCGGGATGACCAGCGACTCACAGCCCAATTCGTCGGCCGTCTCGAGTGCGTTCCTGGTCGCCGCCCGGATGCTCGCTTCGGTCGCTTTGCCGTCCCCGTAGTGGGGCATCGCGGCCGCGTGAACGACGTAGTCGGCGTCCAGATCGAAGGCGTCGGTCACGGCGACCTCGCCGAGCTCGACCGGCCCCTTCTCCATCGCCGCCTCGTTGATCGGGCCGTTCGCTGCACGGCGGAGCGCACCGGCGACACCCGATCCCATCCGAAGGCTGGTCCCGGCGGCGTTGACCAGGCAGTCCGCCGACTGTGCCGCGATGTCACCCTGGACGACTGCGAAGTCCATGCGTGGCTGTTCGGTGCGATGACACAAAAACGTCGGTCCGAATGGCCGCCGTCAGTCTTCGTACAGCCAGGCTTCGTCGATGCGCTCGTAGTCGAGCAGTTCCGCTTCGTCGAAGAACAACTCGATCTCGCGTTCGTTGGAGCCGGGTTCGGTGTCGGAGCCGTGGATGACGTTCCGGCCCAGGTCGAGTCCGAAGTCGCCGCGGATGGTGCCTGGCTCGGACTCGGCGGGGTCGGTCTCGCCCATCATCGTGCGGACCTGCTGGGTCGCGTCCTGGCCCTCCCAGACCATCGCCATGACGGGGCCGGCCGTGATGAACTCGACGAGGTCGTCGAAGAAGGGCTTGTCCTCGTGCTCGCCGTAGTGTTCCTCGGCGAGGTCACGGTCGATCTGCATGAACTTCCCGCCGACCAGTTTCAGCCCCCGGTCTTCGAATCGCCCGATGATCTCGCCGATCAGGCCACGCTGGACGCCGTCGGGCTTGACCATCACGAAGGTGCGTTCCTCGCTCATTATTCGCCGCTCCGCGCCTCTTCGGTCCACTCGACGTCCCGGGCTTCGCGGCCCAGGTCGGCGTTCTTCTCGCACTTCGAGGAGCAGAAGTACATCGTTCGACCGTCGTTGTAGACGTACATCGTGCCCGTGCCGGGCTCGATGTCGGATCCACAATAGTCGCACTGACGTGTCTGTGGCATTATTGGCCTCCGATGGAGTCGGCTTCGCGGGCCGTCTCACGCAGCTGGATCACGTCGCCGACCCGCACGGGGCCGAGGACGTTGCGCGTGATGATGCGGCCCTGGTTCGATCCTTCCTGGATGCGACATTTCACCTGCATCGCTTCGCCGTGCATCCCCGTCTTTCCCACGACCTCGATGACCTCGGCGGGCGTCGAGCCCTCCGTTTGTTCTTCCGCGCTCATGGTTCTGGGTTACCGCAGGTCCTCGACCTTCGTGGCGATGTCCTCGACGTCCTCCTCCGCCTCGCCGGCGTCGGTGATGGCGGCAGCCGCGCTGCCGACCTCGAGGCCCGCGGCGGCGCCGAGTTCGTCCTGTGCCTCGACGAAGACCGTCGAGATCCCCTTCTCGTCGGCGAGTTCGGGGATGTGCATGACGATCTCCTCGGGCGAGACGTCCTCGGCGACCACGACGAGCAGGGCGTTGCCCCGCTCGATGGCCTTCGTCGTCTCGTTCGTTCCTTTCTTGATGCGACCGGTGTCGCGGGCCACCTCGAGCGCCTCGAGCGCTCGTTCCTGGAGGTCCGCTGGGACGTCGTAGTCTACGTATACTGGC
>JBNJDE010000089.1:0-9080 GCA_051744605.1 Halobacteriota archaeon | reverse complement strand
GGGGCGATGGTGAGGATGAGGAAAACGACGGCGATACGAATTCGGATGACGAACACTTCGTCGACGAGTGGGTGGACGAAATCATCGACACGGTAAGCGACGGCTCAAACTCGTCGCAATCGGATTCAGCACACGGGACGACCACGGAGCCACCAGGGCCGAAATCGACGACACACCCGCAGACCGCCACGCCGACTCCGTCACCGACACCGACCCCGTCGGAGACGAGGACCGTGACGGAATCGCTGGAACCTGCGGCCTTCGATATCTCGAATCCGACCGTCGCCGACTCGTCGCTCGCCCCGGGTGAGACCCTTCGAGTCGTCGTCCAGGTGGAGAACGGGGGCGAGCAGGCGGGAACGTTCGACGGCCAGTTACGGGTCGACGGAGAGCCCGTGGATACGGCGTCGGCCACCATCGACAGGGGCGGGATGGAGGACGTTGCATTCGAACACCGATTCGAGGACCCCGGCGAATACGAGTTGACCGTCGATAGGATGGACGTCGGGACGGTGACCGTGACGAAACCGACGATGGAACGAGGGGAGACCACGCGAGGCGGGACCGCCGACACCGCAGGACGACTCGTCCAGGTGGTCGACGCCGAGGTGCCAGCCGACTGGGTCAGGGTGGGCGCCCGAACGACCCTGCGAGCCACGGTCGTCAACACGGCAAACGGGACGGTGGATCGGACGCTCACCGTGACGATCGATGGAGAGGTGGTCGGGACCGAGACCGTGGCACTCGAACCGTACGAACGCAGAGTCGTGTCCATCGAGTTCGTCGCGTCCGATGGCGACGTCTCAGTGGATGGATTCGACGTGGGCACCGTCGACGTCCGTGGGCACGATACCGACCCCGCCTCCGGCCCGGTCGGCAGTACGGCTGAATCGGGGGCTGACACGAATCGCGACTCCGTCGGTCTTCTCGCAGTGCTCGGGTTACTCCTCGGTGGAGCAGGCTTGCTCGTCGTGGCCAGACGTTGAGCGGACGGACCCACGTCACATCCACGTCACCGAACACCTGCCACGAGATTTCGCGATGGCCGAAGACTATCCACAGTCGGCGAGGCAGCGCCGAAAGCCGCGTCGATTCGAGGAAGCGCCGAGTAGCCGCTCCATACTAATGTCGGCCCGATTCGTGTGGATTCGTGTAGCACCCATGAGAAAGCGACTACTCGCCAGCCTCGGAATCGTGGTCGGAATCGTCACCGTGAGCGTACTGCGAAAGCGGCGGTCGAATCCAGAGGAAGCCTGACCGAAGCAGTGACAACAACGGTCCCGGAAGCCACCGTCGGTCGACACACGACAGACCCCGAAAGACCGGAGGCCGACCCTGAAGGGGGACGTTACGGGCTCGCGCCCACGCCGGTCCAATCGCCGATACCACTTGGAATCGCCACAGATGTGACCGATCGATGTCTCCCGCCACCCGACAACCGGTCTCGATGCTAGCCGCACCGATTCTCGACAGCGTGGTCCTCCAGACGACGACAGCCCAGGCCGAATCCGGTCCAGCGGGACTCGTCGATTTCCTCCCGAGTCTCGTCCGGGTGGGGTGGTTTTTCCTCGGCTTCTTCGCCGTCATCGTCATCGGTCGAGTCGTCATAGAACCGACCCTGCTCCGAATTATCCGCCGTCGAAATCGACACAATCCGACGCTACGGGAGGGGCTTCGACTGTATACCCGCGTAATCATGCTCCTCCTCGCGGTCGTCGTCGGTTCCGGATTCGCCGGGTACGTCCGATTTCTCACGACCTCCGCCGTCGTCGTCGGGGCCGTGACGCTCGCCATCGGCGTCGCCGCGCAGGGTGTCATCGGATCCATCGTCAGTGGAATCGCGCTGGTGTTCGACCCGGAGTTCAACGTCGGAGATTTCATCGAATGGTCGGACGGGAGTGGCGTCGTCCAGTCGATCACGCTTCGCGTCACTCGTGTGCGGACGCAGAATGGAGAACTGGTGACGATTCCGAATACGATATTGACCAGTCAGGCGATCACCAGACCGTTCAAGAAGGGGAACTATCGCGTCGTGGAGACCATCGGCCTCGCCTACGAGACCGATATCGAAGTTGCGTTGGACCATCTCGAAGCCGTCGCCCTCGAACTGAACACGATCCTGGATGCGCCGACACCGCACGCGTACCTCGACGAGTTCGGCAACGACGCGGTCATCGTCCAGGTTCACTACTGGATCGAAGATCCGGACCGGCGTGACGTCTTCAGCATCAGGTCGGCCTATGCCAAAGCCGTAAAAGCTCGTCTCGAGAAAGCGGACATCACCATCAGTCCGGCTTCCAAGCGTGACCTCCAGGGACGGATCGACGTAGACCAGACGGGTTGAGAGGGGGGGGGCGGTCAGCCTCGGTTACGGCCAGTTTCCGCCTTCGCTGTAGGAATTGATGACCCGCTGCATCGCCACCACGTACGCCGCCGTCCGGAGGTTCGCTGCATCGTTCACTTCGTACGCCTCGATCATGTCGTCGAACGCCGCGACGATGATCTCCTCCAGTTCCTCGTTCACGCGTTCTTCGGACCAGTAGAAGCGCTGGCGATTCTGGACCCACTCGAAGTAAGAGACGGTGACGCCACCGGCGTTCGCCAGGATGTCTGGGATGACGAGGACGTCTTCGTCTTCGAGGACCTCGTCTGCACCGGGAGTTAGCGGCCCGTTTGCCGCCTCCGAGATGACGTCCGCCGTTACCTCCTGCGCGATTTCCGCATCGATGGCGTTCTCCAGGGCCGCGGGAATCAGCAGGTCGACGTCGAGAGTGAGCAGTTCCTCGTTCGTGATCATCTCGTCCACGGCGCTGTACTCCACGACCGAGCCCTTGTCGCGCTTTACGTCCTTGATCGTCGCCGGATCGAGTCCCGCCTCCCGGTAGATACCGCCACTCGAATCGCTGACGGCGACGACGGTCGCCCCCATCTCGTCGATGAGTTTGGCCGATATCCAGCCCGCGTTGCCGTAGCCCTGCACAGCGACGGTGGCTCCCTCGAGGTCCTTCCCGAGGTAATCGAATGCTTCCCGTGCGGCAAGGACCACCGAGCGTCCCGTCGCTTCGACGCGTCCCTCGCTTCCGCCAGAGTCGAGGTCCTTTCCGGTGATGACGCCGGGTTCGGTGACGTTCTCCAGCGTCTCGTAGGTGTCCTTGATCCAGTTCATCTCCCGCTGGCCGGTGTTCACGTCCGGTGCGGGGATGTCCTGGTCCTCGCCGATGATCGGTCGGAGTTCGACGGCATACGACCGAGTGATGCGCTCCAGTTCCGCCTCGCTGTACTCGGCCGGGTCGATGACGATCCCGCCTTTCGCTCCACCGAGCGGAATGTCGACGATGGCGGTCTTGTACGTCATCCAGCCGGAGAGCGCCTTCACCTCGTCCCGACTGACGCCCGGGTGATACCTGATACCACCCTTGTAGGGACCACGGTCGTCGTTGAACTGGGAGCGAAACGCCCGGAAGCTACCGATACTGTCGTCATCCAGCTCCACGGAGAGGTTCAACTCGAGGATCCGTTGTGGATGTTTGAGCCGTGTGAGTTCGTCGTCTCCGAGATCGAGGTGGGAAGCCGCCGCGTCCAGTTGAGACTGCAGACTTTCGAATGGGTTCTCCTCGGCCATGACGGTTAATAATTTGCCCATCGTGAGATAAGAGTGGCGACGATAACAAATACCAGGTCAAATGTTAACAATCAGGAAGAATCTGCCGCGTCGGCACGAGCGAGGATGCGCTCGGCCTGGGCGAGTAACGGCGCGTCGATCATCTCGCCGTCCACGCTGAACACGCCCTGGTCGGTCTCCTCGCGAGCGGCCACCACGCGACGAGCCCACTCCACGTCCGCGCTGTCCGGGGTAAATGCCCGATTGATCGAGTCGACCTGAGCGGGATGGATCGCCAGCTTTCCGTCGTATCCAAGTCGAACCGCGAACCTGGCGTCCGCCTCGAGTCCATGCGTGTCCTCGAAGTCTGTGAAGACCGTGTCGATTGCGTCCACACCTGCGGCCCCGGCGGCGAGCACCACGTGTTCACGTGCATGGAGAACCTCCACACCCTCTTCGGTTCGGGTCGCGCCGATATCTGCCGCAAGGTCCTCGGCACCGAACGCGATGGCGACCGTCGCATCCGCCGCGGCGATGCCCTCGGCGTGGAGCACGCCAGCAGCGGACTCGGCGAGGGGGATGATTCGCTGGGGGAAATCGTGTTCCTGGAGCATTCGCGCCCCGGTGGTCACATCGTCGGCGTCGCCTATCTTCGGGAGCATCACGCCGTCCGGGCGACCGTCGCCCTCAGCGAGAACGTCGAGGTCCTCGTCGGCTGACAGCCCAACCGGATTCAGTCGGACGAATACCTCCACATCGGGATCGACGGATGGATCGCTCAAAACGTCTCGAACGGACGCCCGGGCCGCGTCTTTCGCGTCTGGCGAGACCGCATCCTCGAGGTCGAATACGAGGACGTCCGCACCGGCTTCGGGGGCCTTGCGCATCATCGACGGTCGATCGCCTGGCGTGAACAGGAGCGAGCGACGTGCCATAGGGCACAGACGAATCCCCCTGTCTTGTAGATTGGCCCATGGGACGGGTGACAAGGGTCGTCGGCGCAAGGAGTGATGATCGCCCCGGAAGTTATGCCGGTCGACCGCGAGGCTCACCACATGCCTGGACGGTACTACGAGGACTTCGAGACCGGCGAGACGATCGAACACGCCGCGCGTCGAACCGTCACCGAGAGCGATAACCAGCGCTTTTGCGATATGACCATGAACCAGCAACCACTCCACCTCGACGCCGAATTCGCGGCGGAGACCCAGTTCGGCGAACGGGTGGTCAACGGCCTCTACACCATGTCGCTCGCGGTCGGTATCTCCATCCCCGAGACGACCGACGGGACCATCGTCGCGAACCTCTCCTACGACGACGTGGAGCATCCCGCCCCAGTCTTCCACGGCGACACGATCCACGCCCAGTCGACGGTCACCGAGAAACGCGAGACCAGCGATGGCGAGCGCGGCATCGTCGAGATGCACGTCGAGGCGTTCAATCAGGACGACGAACTCGTCTGCGAGTTCGACCGGACCGTCCTCTCGTTGAAACGAGCGTTCGCGGACTGACCGCTCTGGCGTCACCGTCCCTCAGAGGATGGTGCCGTGTTTCTTCGTTGGGCGCTGTTTGTCGACGTCCTCGTAGACCTCGAAACGGTGGATCAGTTCGTTCCGGAGTTCGCTCGGCGGCACGATCTCGTCGATGACCACCTCGCTGGCCATGCGATGGGCGTCGATCTCCTCCCGGTATTCCTCGCGCAGTTCCCGTTCGCGTTCGGCCCGCGCGTCCTCGTCCTCGTACTCGGCCAGTTTGTTCGCATACACGGCATTGATCGCGGCCTCCGGCCCCATGATGGCGATCTCGCCGCTCGGGAGTGCCAACGTACTCTCGGGGTCGTAGGCCGGTCCACTCATGGCGTAGATACCTGCTCCGTACGCCTTTCGGACGACGACGCTTTGCTTTGGGACCGTCGCCTCGGAGGTGGCGTAGATCATCTTCTTGCCCTGCTCGAGGATCCCCTCCTTCTCGACCTGCGATCCGGCCATGAATCCGGGCGTGTCGGCGAGGTAGAGCAACGGAACGTTGTACGCATCCGACTTCCAGACGAACTCTGCGGCCTTCTCCGCGGAGTCCGGGAAGATCGCTCCCGCCCGTTCGGTCGGCTGGTTCGCGATGACCCCGACGGGGCGACCGTCGATTCGAGCGTACCCGGTGATGATCTCGGGACCGTACTCGGGTTTGAGTTCGAAAAAGGAGTCCGCGTCGACCAGTCGATCGATTACCTCGTGCATGTCGTAGGACCGATTCGGTTCCTCGGGGACGATGGCGTCGATACCCTGCGGGGAGTTCGCCGGTCGTTTCGACGCAACCCGTGGCGGGTTCTCGTCCGCGTTGTCGGGGAGATACCCGATCAGCTCAGCGACCAGTTCGCGAGCGTGTTCCTCGTCATCGGCGATGCGGTCGGCGCTGCCAGAGTGGCGAGTATGGATTGACGGCCCGCCGAGGTCCTCGACGGAGATGTCCTCGCCCGTGACCATCCGCACCATCCGCGGACTGGCGATGGCCATGGAGGACATCCCTTCGACCATGATGGTGAAGTCGGCGAACACCGGGGTGTACGCCGCCCCGGCGAAACACGGCCCGTAGAGGACACAGATCTGGGGGACGGCACCCGACAGCCGAGAGTGATTGTAGTAGTACTTCCCGATGCCCTCCCGATTCGCGAAGAACCCTGATTGCTGGTCGATGCGTCCCCCGGAGGAGTCCATCAGGTACAACGCCGGTCTCCCCGATTTCAACGCCCGCTCTTGCATCCGGAGGAACTTCTCGACGCCACGTTCGGCCATACTGCCTGCCTTGACCGTGAAGTCGTTGGCCATGAAGTGCACCGTTCGCCCCTCGAAGTCGGCAGCCCCCGTGATCAGACCGTCTGCTGGCAATCGCGTCTCTGGGTCGTACTCCTCGACGTCCGGACTGTCCGGATGCCAGGCATCGAAGTTCGCGAACTTGCCGTCCTCGAATTTGAGCCCATCTGCCCCGAACCAGAGGTCGATCCTGTCTCGGACGAACAGTTTATTCTGCTCGGGGAGTCGCTTCCGGTACTTCTCGGGCCCTCCCTCCAAAATGTCCTCTATCTCCTCGCGCAAAGCCCCCTCACGGTCCGTGGGTTCGAGCGGCTCGTCCTCCGGGACATTGGCCTGGCCGGTTTCTGCGGAGTGGGGCGGACTCACAGTCGCTCTCGGTGTTTCCTCGTCACCGACGAACACCTCGACGTCGTCCTCGACGTGTTCTGCGAGGGCCGTCGCAACCGCTTCAGCCTCCGCATCGGTCGCGTCTTGCCCGATTCGAACCTTCATAATCCTTCACTCGACGTGGCGTGCTAACAATGTTTCCCACCTCGTCGGATTCGGCGAGCGGTACGGCTATAGGGGCCGACGACCCACCCCGAGACGTGCAGATCGTCGGGTACGAAACCGCCGCAGGAGACGGGCCAGCAGCCCTCGTCATCGGTGACGATGGGGCCGTCGAGGAGCACCCCCTTCACACCGGTGCAGAGCTCTCGTTCACCCTGGAAAATCGTCACTGTGCAGGCGAGCGATCCGATGGCCACCACGAGTCGTGTGCCCGCGACGACGCGCCCTACTGCGAGGTCCACACGAGCCACTGGCCGTGTGCCATGTGCACCGGAACCTGTGCGATGCCGGTAGCGGCGTGTCACGAGGAGCATGCCGTCTATCTGGCCGCGTTCGCCCCAGCGACGGTCAAAGTCGGCGTAACGCGATCCTGGCGACTGGAGCAGCGACTCCGCGAGCAGGGAGCCGACCGGGCGGCACACATCCGGACCGTGAAGAACGGCCGGATCGCGAGACAACTGGAGGCCGACCTGGCCGATCGCTTCCCCGACCGCGTCCGCGTACCGACGAAGATTAAATCGCTCCACCGGTCAGTCGACGGCGACCGCTGGAACGCGATCGTCGACGAGTTCGACCCTATCGAGAGCTTCGACTTCGACTATGGGTTCTCACTCGACACCCGTCCAGTCGCCGAGACCGTCGCGAGCGGAACCATCGTCGGGACCCAGGGCCGCGTGCTGCTCCTCGACCGAGTCGGGACGACCTATGCAGTCGACCTCCGAGACCTCGTCGGGTACGAGGTGACGACCGCGGCGTCGACGCGGTCCCTCCAGTCCAGTTTCGGCTCCTTCGAGTGACCGCAAACCGGTCCTTTTTCCGACCGGACGCCCAACCGCGAGCCATGGTAGACGACGACACCACCGATGGAGACGACGAGGAGAAATCGTTCCGCGAACGCGTCGAGGAGATCCGCGAACAGCGCGAGGCCGAGCGCGATGCGGGCGAAGACGGCGAGGAAGATCCCCGCGAACGGATGCAAGAGATGATGGGTGGCGGCGGTGGCCCAGGCGGCATGGGAGGCGGAATGGGTGGCAATCCCTTCGCCCAGATGATGAGCGGGATGATGGGCGGTGGCGGAGGCCCCGGCGCCATGGGCGGGGGCATGGGTCCCGGTGCCGAGGGCAGTGACGAAGGCGGGGTCGATACCCGACGACTGGAACGGCAGATAGAGGAACTGCGCCGTGAGGTCGGCGACGTCACGACGCAACTCGAGCGTATCGCGGACGCCCTCGAAGCAGACGACTGAACGATCGCCGCAGTTCTGGTTCCTATTCGAGTAGTCGCTCGTAGGTCGACTCCAGTCGATCGATCGACCGTTCGAGACTGATCTCGTCACGTCGCTGGAGAGACCGCCTGGAGAGCGAGTCCCCCGCCTCGAGGGCGCGCAAGATGGTGGCACGGAAGTCGTCGATATCGCCGGATTCGAAGTGGAACCCGGTCTGCCCCTCGTCGACGGTGTGGGACAACGCGCCGCTGTCGACGGCGACGACCGGCGTCCCGCAGGCGATGGATTCGAGAGCGACCAGTCCCTGCGTCTCGACTGGACTCGGGAACGCGAAGACGTCGAGCGTCGAGTAGAACTCCGGGAGTTCGTCACGTTCCAGGAAGCCGAGGAAGATGGCGTCGATGCCCAGTTCCTCGGCTCTCTCCTCGAGGGTTGCTCGGGCCGGCCCGTCACCGCCGAGCAGGACGGTCACCTCGAGGTCGACGGCCGCGTCGAGCAACGCACCGAGGTTCTTCTCGAAGCCGTGTCGTCCCGTATACCCCACGATCGGACGGTCGGTCGGGATGTCGTGGCGCCGAATGAAGGCGTTCGGAAACGTCGGGCGAAAGAAGCCAACGTCGACGCCGTTCGGATGCGATTCGACCGGCGAGTCGGTGAACGCACTGACCGTCTCGGCGGTCGACTCGCTCGGCGTCAACACGAGGTCGGCCCGGTCCAGGTACCAGGATTCGTATCGGCGACTGATCGAGGAAACCGCCGGCGTCGCCCAGGACGGGGCGACGTAATCGGCGTATTCCGCGGTCGGCGTGTGATAGGACACCACCAGTGGAATATCCGCCCGACGCGCGAGTCGATACGCGGCGAGTCCGAGGGAGAAGGGAGTGTGGGCGTGGACGAC
>JBNJDE010000088.1:0-9230 GCA_051744605.1 Halobacteriota archaeon | reverse complement strand
CGCGCGATGCTCGGTGGCGTCGCCGCAGGCCTGACCGCGACTGCCGGCTGTCTGGACGTTCTCACCGGCGACGAACCGCTTGAATTCGTCGCTGAACCGGCCACCGTGTCCGCCTCGGCCCTCGACGAGACTGGCTACGAACTGGAAGCCGAGGAGTCCCCGACCATCGAGGAGGAGTTCACCGTCGCCGGCCAGACACGGGAGGTCACGGTCACCAATCAGTTGAGCTCGTACGTGAAATCGGTCGACCTCGGGCCGGTGGGGTCGATCGATGCGGCGATGTTCGCCGTGTTCTCCACGCCCCAGATCGAGTTCGCGGGCCGGACCGTCAATCCGATCGGCGAGATGTCGAACCGGCAGCTGCTCAAACAGATGGCCTCCCAGTACGACGGGCTCACCGTCGGCGACGCGGTCGATTCCCGCTCCGCCTCGATGCTCGACCAGACGGTCACGGTCGAACGCTACGAGGCGACCACCACCTACCAGGACCAGGAAGTGCCGATCTACCTCCTGTTGACGCGGGTCGAGCACGACGAGGATTTCGTCGTCACCGTCGGCGGGTATCCGCGGCGCCTCTCCGGGGAGGAATCGAACATGGAGACCCTCATCGAGAACGTCGAGCACTGAGCCGACCGTCGACCGCCGCTCGTCCCCGGCAGCGCGTAGTCGCGTTCCGCGGTGAAACGTTCCACCGCGACCGAACGCACTGCGAGCACGTCGACGACCAGACGCCCCCGATCCTTCAATCCTGGATCTGCCGTCGGATAGCTTCGGGAACGCTGGGGTCGCGGAGCGTCGTCGTGTTCCCGAGCTGTTCGTCGTTCGAAATGTCCTCCAGCAGGCGACGCATGATCTTCCCAGAGCGGGTCTTGGGTAGTTCGTCGACGAACCAGACGTTGGCCGGACGCGCGAACTTCCCGATCTCTGCCTCGATGGCACCGACGATGCGATCCCGGACGTCCTCGCCAGGGTCGATACCTTCACGGAGCGTCACGTAGATGTCCGGAACGGTCCCCTTCTCCGGGTCGTCCCGGCCGGCGACGGCCGCCTCCGCCACGTCGCTCACCGCGGAGACGGCGCTCTCCAGTTCCATCGTCCCCAGGCGGTGTCCGGCGACGTTCATCACGTCGTCGAGGCGCCCGAGGATCCGCCAGTAGCCATCGCGCTCGTGGACGGCACCGTCGCCTGCCTTGTAGACCCAGTCCTCGGGGTCGTCACTGGACGTATCGGAGAAGGCACGCCAGTACTCGTCGATGAACCGCTGGTCGTTCCCGTAGACCGTCTGGAGCATCCCGGGCCACGGCTTTGTGATGATGAGATTGCCGGCCTGGCCGGTCGCCGGTTCGATCTCGTTGCCCTGGTCGTCGAGGATCGCGGGTTCGATGCCGGGGACCGGGTATCCCGCGCTGCCGGGTTTCATGTCCTTCAGCGCCGGGAGGTTGGTGATGAGGTGGCCACCCGTCTCGGTCTGCCACCAGGTGTCGACGATGACCGCGTCGCCCCCGCCGATGTGTTCGTAGTACCAGAGCCAGGCCTCAGGCTGGATCGGCTCGCCGACGGTGGTCAGATGGCGGAAGTCGAAGTCGTACTGCCGGGGGATCTCCTCGCCCCACTTCATGAACATCCGCACGGCGGTCGGCGAGGTGTGGAAGATGTCGACGTCGTACTTCTCGGCCATCTCCCAGAGACGGCCCTTGTGCGGGAAGTCCGGCGCCCCCTCGTACATCACTGTCGTCGTGCCGAGCGAGAGCGGCCCGTAGACGATGTACGAGTGGCCCGTGATCCACCCGATGTCGGCCGAACACCAGTAGGTGTCCGCCGGTTCGATGTCGAGGACGTACTTCGATGTCGCCGTGACGTAGGCCATGTACCCCCCGGTCCGGTGCTGTGTCCCCTTGGGCTGTCCCGTCGTCCCGGACGTGTACATCAAAAATAGCGGGTCCTCGGCGTCGCGAGCGACCGGTTCGACCGAGGCACCCTTCTTGTCCTGGAGGATCTCGTCGACCAGGACGTAGGGGTCGTCGCTGTCGATGGAGACGTCCTCGTGGAGTTCGTCCTCGCGCGTGAACAACAGGACCGTCTCGGGGTCGGACTCGGCGAGTTCGAGCGCCTTGTCGGCCTTCTCCTTGTGGTCGAGGAACTCGCCGCGGCGGTAGTAGCCATCGATGGTGACGACGACGTCCGATCCGGCGTCGTCGATGCGGTCGGCGAGCGCCTGCGCGGAGAACCCGGCGAACACCTCCGAGTGCGGTGCGCCGATGCGGGCCGCGGCCAGCATCGAGATAGGGAGGCCCGGCACCATCGGCATGTGCATCGTGACGATGTCGTCCTCGGCGACCCCCACCTCCCGGAAGACGGCGGCCATCTCGTTGACCCGCCGATAGAGGTCCTGGTAAGCGATGCGCTCGGTGTCGCCGTGTTCGCCCTCCCAGAGGATGGCCGTCTGGTCCTTTCGCTCCGGCAGATGGCGGTCCACCGCCTGAAACGACGCGTTCAGTTTCCCCCCGGTGAACCACTCGTAGAAGGGCGGGTTCGAGTCGTCGAGTACCTGGTCCCAGCGTTCCGCCCAGTCCAGTAATTCGGCGAACGCCTCGTACGCCGCCGGCCAGTTCTCCTCGAACCGGTCGTAGATGGACGAGTCCGTGACGTTCGCCTGCCCGACGAACTCCGTCGGTGGTCGGAAGTACTCCTGCTCGGTGAGGCGGGACTCGATCGACCCGCCATCACCCGTCGTATGGTGGTTTGACATCGTTATCCGTGATAGTAAATGGTGGAAGCCCCCTTAATTCCCGGGTGCCAGGAGGTGCACTCGCCGACGGCCCATCGGCTACGGGCTGAGTTCACCGATTGCCCGGGAAGTGACGGCCGCCATCGCCGGGCAGGTTGGAGGGACGGACCGTCAGAAGACGCGGCGCTGGCAGGTGCCACACAGGTGCTGTTCTTTGCGGTCGACCTCGCGTACTGTCGGCGAGAAGTTCATCGCACAGCGGTTGTTATCGCAGTGTTCGAGGCCCAGGGTGTGGCCCACCTCGTGGACGACCTCCTTGCGGACGCGGTCCGCGAAGACGTCGCTGGCCGAGCGGTCGGAGAAGCCGCCGTCGGAGGAGGTCTGCAACCGATACGTCGAGACGACACAGCTGCGACCGTCGAGATACGCGAGGCCGAAGACGTAGTTGCGGCGACGGTAGTAGAGGTCCTTTGGCGTGATAGCGACGGATTTCTCTCCCCGTCCCGCCGAGGAGGCTACCTCAATGAACTCCTCTGCGAGATACTGGTCGCGGCCGGCGTCGTACGCCGACTCCGGTACCGGCTGTGCGTCCACGACCGTCACGTCGCCCTCGAAGACCGAGCGGATGGCCGTGGACGCTTCCCGCTTGACGCGAGCTGCGACGTCCCCGACGGGGACGATGTCGATCCGCATGGGGAGCACTTACTTCCCGTCGGCAATAAACATCCCGCCGTGGAACCAGCAGACCCGCCGGCCATCGTCGACGTGCTCGCCGACTACGAGCGCGTCGTGGAGGTCGGCATCGGGAATCGGACCGACGTCGCCCGCGACCTCGCCGAGCGGGGCTCCACCGTCATCGCGACCGACGTCGTCCAGCGGGACGTCCCCGCGGGCGTCACCTTCGTCCGCGACGACGTCACCACGCCCGAGACCGAAGGCTACGAGGACGCCGACGCCATCTACGCCCTGCGCCTGCCCCCGGAGCTCCAGCGACACGTCTGGCGTGTGGCGAGGGCGGTCGAGGCGGACCTGCTGTTCACGACGCTCGGCGGCGACCCGGCGCTCGTCCCCGCCGACCCACGGACGGTGGCCGAGGGCACGCTGTTCGTCGCGAGCCACAACTGATTAGACCGGCCTGGGCGTGCCCTCTGCCATGCAGGTCGATGCCGTCGTCCTCGACGTCGACGGGGTGCTCGTGGACGTCGAAGACTCCTATCGCCGGACCATCGTCGAGAGCGTCGAGACCGTCTACGGTGAGACCATCCCGAAGGCCGGGGTCCAGGCGTTCAAGGACGCCGGCGGGTTCAACAACGACTGGACGCTGACGGACGCCGCCACGCTGTTCGTCCTCGCCCGCCGAGAGGGGCTCTCCCTCGACCTCGAGGACTTCACCAGCGCCATCGCGGCTGCCGGTGGTGGACTGAGCGGAGCGAAGACCGTCGTCCGTGACGAACTCGATGCGGGGGCCGCCGAGCGCGTCCTCGAAGAGTGGGACCCGGACCGCCTGCGCGAGGTCTTTCAGCAGCTCTACCTGGGAACCGATCGATACGAGGAGATCGAAGGCGATCCGGCGACGATGGAGACCCGGGGTTACATCGACGACGAACCGGTCCTCGTCGAGGCGGCGACCATCGAAGCGCTCACCGAGGCGTTCCCCGTCGCCGTCTTGACCGGGCGTCCCGAGGCGGAGGCGCTGCTGGCGCTCGACCGCGTCGGCCTCGACGTTCCCCCCGACTTGCGGTTCACGATGGACGACTGGGAGGAGGGGAAACCGCACCCGCGGGCGCTCGTGACCCTCGCCGAGCGGTGTTCGGCCCAGCGAGTCGCCTTCGTCGGTGACACGCTGGACGACGTCCGGACGGCGACGAACGCGAGCGAGGCCGACCCGGACCGGACCTACTACGGCGTGGGCGTGCTGACCGGTGGCCTGACCGGCGAGGCCGGCCGTCGGAAGTACGAGGCGGCCGGGGCCGACGCGGTCGTCGATTCGGTCAACGACCTGCCCGCGCTCCTCGGACTGTCCTGACGCCCACGGTAGGGGACCGGGACCGCCGTCCCGGCACGAGGTCGGGCGGTAACAACGCTTATTTCGCCGCCGACGCAGGTACGGCGTATGCGAATCTCCCTGCTCGGCGGTACCGGCGACATCGGTGGCGGCCTCGCGCTGCGATGGGCGTACGATACCCACCACGAGATCGTTATCGGGTCCCGGGACCCCGACCGCGCACGGACCAAGGCCGAAGAGTACGAGACCGAACTCGCCAGTCGCGACGTCGACCGCAAGGTAACCGGCTTCGCCAACGAGATGGCGGCCGATCGGGGCGACGTCGTCGTCCTGGCGGTCCCCCCGTACCACGTCGCCGACCTGGTCGAGACCGTCGCCGACGTCCTCGAGGACACCATCCTCGTCTCCCCCGCGGTGGGGATGTCACGGGACGAAGAGGGACTCCATTACAACCCGCCGGACGTGGGGAGTGTCACCCAGCTCGTCGAGGCCGTCGCGCCCGACGACGTCCCCGTCGTCGGAGCCTATCACAACCTCTCGGCCGACCGGTTGGCCAACCTCGACCTCGAGATCGATCTGGACACGGTACTCGTCGGGGACGACGTGGACGCCAAAGAGCAGCTATCCCAGCTGACCGCGGGCATCGAGGGACTCCGCCCGCTGGACGGCGGTGGGCTGGCGAACGCGCCCGAGGTCGAGGGCATCACGCCGCTTTTGGTCAACCTCGGGGCGTTCAACGACGACTTCCACGACGTGGGGGTAAAATTCCAGTGAGACGGGGCGGCCGAGATCAGGCGCCGGCCTTCTCGAGTGCGTCCTCGAGCGTATCGCGCTGGGTCACGCCGACGAAGCGGTCGACGAGTTGCTCTTCGTTCTTCACGATGATCGTCGGAATCGAGCGGACCTGGTACTCGTTGGCGACGTCGGGTTCCTCGTCGACGTCGACGTACTCGAAGGTCACCGCGTCGCCGTAGTCCTCCTCCAGTTCCTCGATGATTGGGTCCTGGGTCTTACACGGCCCGCACCAGTCGGCGTGGAAATCCATGAGGGTAACGTCCGTCATTTGTCTACTGGCGATAGTTACGGCCCGCGCATAAGAGTTTCCTCACGTATCGGCACGCCCCGCCGTCTCCCCATCGCCGGGACGGCGGTCGGACCGCGTCGAAAGGTTTACGCGCGAGCGTGAGCGAGAGATACGCATGAGCTCCGGTCAGAACTCCGGTGGGCTGATGTCGAGTGCGGGCCTCGTCCGCTACTTCGACGCCGAGAACCAGAACACCATCAAGATCGACCCGAAGACGATCCTGGGTTTCGGCGTCTTCTTCGGCATCCTGGTGCGGCTGCTCACCATCACCGTATAGGTCACCCCGACGCCGACAGGGCAACCTTTTGAAGAGCGCGCCCGACGCCTACGTATGAACGCGACCATCGATGCCGTCCGCGTGGCGGGCACGCCGGACGGACCGACGCCGGTCGTCCTGCTCGACGTCGGGCACGTCGACGACGTGCTCCCGATTTTCATCGGATTCGAGGAGGCAGTGAGCATCGCCCGCGGCATGGACGCCGCGGACATCGGTCGGCCCCTCACCCACGACCTGACCCTCGACATCGTCGAGGAACTCGGTGGACGGGTCGACCGGGTCGTCGTGACCGAGGTCCGCGACGGTACCTTCATCGCCGAACTCCACCTCAATTCGCCCCGCGAGGACGTGGTCGTCGACGCCCGACCGAGCGATTCGCTCGCGCTCGCTGCGCGAACGGGCGCCCCCATCGAGGTCGCCAAGGCGGTCTTCGAGGACGCGCGTCGCGACAGAGCGGACTTCGAGGATTTAGACGACATCAGGGAGGTCGTGGGACAGTGAGCGACGTCCTCGAAGCGCTGTTCGCCGTGATCGAGGAGCGCAAGGAAACGCTCCCGGAGGACTCCTACACCGCCTCGTTGTTCGACCACGAGAAGGGACAGAACGCCGTCCTGGAGAAACTGGGCGAGGAGACGACGGAGGTCGTGCTGGCCGCGAAAGACGGCGAGCGTGACGAACTCGCCCACGAATCCGCCGACCTCGTCTACCACCTGCTCGTCCTGCTCTCGATGCACGACATGTCCCTCGAGGACCTGCTCACCGAGCTCGAAGCCCGGCGGTGACCGGCCGACGGCGGTCCACGAGAGGAGATACGTGCGCTTTTCCGTCGTGGTCTCCTACGCCAGGTATGATATTCGAAGGCCTCCCGACGACCCCGACGTCGGAGGAACTCCTCGATAAGGCCTTCTCGCGAGCGGCCCGCGCCGGCCGTGCCAAACACGGCGTCGAGGCCCAGGAGTCGATGCTCCAGACCGCCTCGAACATCCTCTCGGACAACCTGGAGAACGTCGTGACCGCCTGGCCCGACTTCGAGACCGTCGACCCCTTCTACTACGAACTCGCGGACGCCATCGTCGACGTCGACGCGTTGCGCCAGCACCTCTCGCAGGTGAGCTGGGCGAGCCGGAAGACCCACGACCTCGGCCGGGAGTACATGCGGAAGTTGCCCCACGACGACACCGACCACGCCATCAAGATTCGCAAACAGGGGTTCGCCCGGATGGGCTCGGTGCTGAACCAGGTCGAAGACGACCTGGCCGCCATCTCCGAGGCTCGCGACGCGCTGAAGACCCTGCCCGATATCCGCCCCGACCAACCGACCATCGTGGTGGCCGGCTATCCCAACGTGGGGAAGACGGCGTTCGTCAACGCGCTCACGAACGCGCGCAACGAGACGGCCGCCTATCCCTTCACGACGAAGGGCGTCCGCATCGGCCACGTCGAACGCGACCACGTCCGCTACCAGCTCGTCGACACGCCGGGGCTCCTCGACCGGCCTGCCGAGGACCGCAACGACATCGAATCGCAGGCGGTGAGTGCGCTCACCCACCTCGCAGACGTGGTACTCTACGTCTACGACGCGAGTGAGACCTGCGGCTACGAACTGACCGACCAGCAGGCGCTCTACGAGGAACTCGCGTCGCGATTCGACGTCCCCGTCCTGACCGTCTGCAACAAGGCCGACCTCTCGACCGCGGTGGACGCCGACCTGTCCATGACCATCCCCGAGCACGCCGACGGCGAGGAAACGGGCGACGGCATCGACGCCGTACTCGACGCACTCGTCGAGGCCATCGGGTACGAACCGGAACTGCCCTTCGACGGATAGCCGGTCACTGCGAGACGACCGTCCGGACGATCCTGACCTCGACGGTCACGTCGTCCTCGAGGGAGCGATCGATCCGGTCGTCGAGCCGGTCGGCGAGGTCGGGCGGGTCCATCCCCGGGGGAACGCCGACCGTCACGGTCACGCGCTCGGGTTCGCTGAAGATGACCCGATCGGTCTGTCCGACGGTGACGTCGAGCAAGACGACGTCGTCGAACGCTGGTTCATCGAGCACCGCGTCGATGTCGGCGTGGATCTGGCGCTCGGCCTCGGCACTCGAGACCGAATCGTAGGTGACGGCACCGAGGAACAGTGACAGGACGGCGATAGCGGCGATGAGAACCCCGACCCGCTTGACCGTCTTGGTGTAGGCCTCCTCACGGCGGAGGAAGCTCTGGGGCCGATAGCCGGCGTACCAGAAGACGACGAGCGCCGCCAGGTTGATCGAGAGGACGTTGACGAGGGTCAACACCCCCGAAGAGAGGGCGACGACCGGGAGCCCGTACGCGATGCCGATGCCCATCGTCGCGGCCGGCGGAATCAACGCCACGGCGATCATGACGCCGACGAGCGCCGAGGAGACGCCGGCGGTCAGGCTCATCGCCCCCGCGACACCCGCACCGAGGGCGACGACCAGCGAGAGGAAGTCGGGGGTCAATCGCGCCTCGACCTGCCCGATGGCGGTGGGGTCGAGACCCGGCGGGATCAACGAGGTGACCTTGACGAACAGGGCGAAGAGCGCGGCGGAGACGACCGCCAGGACGAGGCCCAGTACCTGCAGTTTGATCCCCCGGGAGACGAGTTCAGCGTCGTCCACGACGGTGCCGACGCTGGCGGACATCGCCGGGCCGATGAGTGGCGCGATGACCATCGACCCGACGACGACCGCCGGCGAGTCGAGGAGGAGGCCCACCGTGGCGATGACCGCGCTGACGACCGTGAGGATGACGTAGGTCGGGACCGCCCGGACGAGGTCTGCGGCGGTAGCTCGAAGCTCCTCGCGGGCGACCTGCTCCCCGTTGTCCTCGTCTTCCTCGTACCGTTTCCGCAGCTTGTCGAATTTTCGGGAGACGACCGTCTCGGCAGACATGACGACCGTGTACGCTTCGTCGGAGAGCCCGGCGTCGTGGAGGTCGTCGAGGACGTCCTGGACGGCCGCCGCGGGAAGCGGGAAGTAGACGATGGCGGTGTAGCCCCGGTGGCTCGTCTCCTCGGTGACCACGTAGTCGATCTCGTAGTCCTCCAGCACCCGTAGCACCGTTTCCCGTTTGCCGGTGGGGATCGTGACTTGGAGGAGACGCACTCCTGACC
>JBNJDE010000087.1:0-9343 GCA_051744605.1 Halobacteriota archaeon | reverse complement strand
TTCACCAAGATGCTCACGACCCCCTACGTCACGGCGCTGCCGGGTGGGGGCAAGACCCGTTTCCAGCCGATCTACATCGAGGACCTCGTGGGGATAGTGGCCGACGCCGTCGAAGACGAGCGCCACCGGGGCGAGATCTACGAGATCGGTGGCCCGGAGGTGCTCTCGCTCGCGGACGTGACCGAACTCGTCTACCGGGCCGAGGGGCGATCGGTGTCGGTGCTCTCCGTCCCGATGTCGATGGCCAGAGTAGGCCTTACCTTCGCCGACTCGCTGTCGGCGATCCCCTTCGGGAGGGACCAGTTCAGATCGCTGCGGATCGACAACGTCACCGACCACAACGACGTCGACGCGTTCGGGGTTGCGGCGGAATCGCTGACCACGCTCGGGTCATACCTCGGTCTCGAGTGACACACCGTCGGGGAGTTCACCCGCGGTTACCTATATAAAACCCCCCAACAGCACCGTTGTTTCGTCCGACCCCTGTCTGACGCGAGACCGCCCGTCGACTGCAATTTCCGGTTCGTCGGCAGATATATCAGGATCACTTCAACAAAAGGCTTATAGCCTAATTGCTTCTTTCCACACGGTAAGGCCAGACTGCAGCATGAAACTCGCAATGATCGGGTTCGGCCAGGCGGGCGGGAAGGTGCTCGATAAGTTCCTCGAGTACGATCAACAGACGGGATCGGGGATCGTTCGAGCAGCCGTCGCCGTCAACACCGCTAAAGCCGACCTCATGGGACTGGAGCACGTGCCGGAGGAAAACCGCGTGCTCATCGGACAATCCAGGGTGAAGGGGCACGGAGTCGGCGCCGACAACGAACTCGGCGCCGAGATCGCGGAGGAGGACGTCGACGAGGTCCAGGGGGCGATCGACAACATTCCGGTCCACGAGGTGGACGCGTTCCTCCTCATCTCCGCCCTCGGTGGCGGGACGGGCTCCGGTGGGGCGCCCGTCCTCGCGAAGCACCTGAAACGAATATACACGGAACCGGTCTACGGACTCGGCGTTCTGCCGGGCAAGGACGAAGGCGGCATCTACACGTTGAACGCCGCCCGCTCGTTCCAGACCTTCGTCCACGAGGTCGACAACCTCCTCGTGTTCGACAACGACGCCTGGCGGAAGTCGGGCGAATCCGTCTCCGGCGGCTACGACGAGATCAACGAGGAGATCGTCACCCGCTTCGGCATTCTGTTCGGCGCGGGCGAGGTCGACGGGAACGGCGACGTCGCCGAGAGCGTCGTCGACTCCTCCGAGATCATCAATACGCTCGCCGGGGGCGGCATCTCGACGGTGGGCTACGCCTCGGAGAGTGTCCAGAAGCAGGACTCCGGCGGCCTGCTCTCGCGATTCCGGAGTAACGACGACATGGCGGGCGAGGACTCCGCGAGTACGACCAACCGCATCACGAGCCTCGTCCGGAAGGCCGCACTGGGCCGACTGACCCTTCCCTGCGAGATCGACGGTGCGGAGCGCGCGCTGCTCGTCGTGGCTGGGCCGGCCAGCTATCTGAACCGGAAAGGGATCGAACGCGGTCGGAAGTGGCTCGAAGAGCAGACCGGCAGCATGGAAGTCCGTGGTGGCGACTACCCGGTCCGGGACTCGGGCAAGGTCGCGTCCGTCGTCCTGCTCTCGGGCGTGACGAACGTCCCCCGCATCAAGGAGCTCCAGGGCAAGGCCATCGAAGCCCAGGACAACATCGAGGAGATCCGCGCAGAGAGCGACGAAAACCTCCAGGAGCTGGTGGAAGACGACGAAGATGAACTGGAGCCGCTCTTCTAGCGCAGCACTCGTCCTGGTCGCCCTCCTCGTCGTCTCGGTCGCACCCGCGGCCGCCGTCTCCGTCAGCGACGAGGCCAGTCCGTCGGCCGTCGAGGTCGGCGAACAACAGGACGTTACGTACACCGTCTCCGACCTCTACACCGATTACGACCGGTGGCAACTGTCGGGCGAGACGGAGCTGACGGACGTGACCTGGACGGTGACGACCTACGACCAGACGGACGCGAAGATCGAACAAGAGCAGTACAACAACCCCTCGTTCGAACACGAGATCGCGTCGGAGGACGACGTTTCGTCCGTCGAAGTCCGTCTCCAGGGCACCCCCCCGAGCTGGTCGGAGTGGCAGTACGACCCGCCACAGCAACTGACGCTGGCGACGTTCGCCCAGGCCCAGGAAGGCGGTTCGAGTAGCGAGGTCGCGACGTACACCGCCCGGCCCTACACGGCCGACAGCCAGGCCGCGCGGACGGCCATCGACGACGCGAGAGACGCCATCGACGACGCCGACGCGGCCGGCGCAGACACGGCAGAGGCCGAATCGCTCGTGAACAACGCCATCTCCGCGTACGAGAACGGCAACTTCGCGAATGCCGAAGATCTGGCCTCGCAGGCGCAGAACCAGTCCGAGAGCGCCGCACAATCGGCAAACCGGACCGACCTCCTGCTGATGGCCGGTGGCGTCGTGGTACTGCTCGTGCTCGTGGCTGGGGGCATCTACTGGTACCTCCAGCAACGCGAAACCTACGACCGACTCGGCTGAGACACCGTCCCCTTCCCCATGCGGGTCGTCATCCCGTTCGACGCGAACGAACCCAAATCGCGACTCGCGCCCGTCCTCGACCGCCCGGAGCGACGCGAATTCGCCGAGGCGATGCTCCGGGACGTCGTCACAGCAGTGCGCGACGCGGGCCGAACGCCGGAGGTCCTGACCACCGGGCCGATAGACGTCGACGCGGCGATCACCATCGACGAACGGCCACTGACACCGCTCGTGAACGACGCCATCGACGCCGGAACGCCACTCGCCGTGGTGATGGCCGACCTCGCGCTGGCCACGCCCTCGACGCTCCGACGGTTGTTCGACGCCGACGGTGACGTGGTCGTCGCACCCGGGCGGGCGGCGGGCACGAACGCCCTCGTCGTCCGTGACCCCGCGTTCCGGGTCGACTACCACGGCGCGTCCTTCAGCGACCACCTGCACCAGGCCCGCGAGGCCGGCGCGTCCGTCCGCGAGTTCGATTCGTTCCGGCTCTCGACGGACGTCGACGACCCGGCCGATCTACTGGAGGTGCTCGTCCACGGCGGTGGCGCTGCGACGCAGTGGCTTCGGGAGGCGGGGTTCCGCGTCGAGATCGATGGCGGAGAGCCGCGAGCGGTGCGCTGAGCGAGGTCGTGAGAGCGCCGCCGGGCGTGCCGGCGACACAACGCCTTTGCGCAGGCGGTCACAACTCCCGGTGTGATTCCGGGCGCTGCCGAACACGACGTCGACCTGTCCATCACCGACGATGCCATAGAGCGCCTGCTGTCCGTCGACGGCGAGGACGTCGACCCGCCGGCGGAACTGACCTACGCGAAGAACGCCTTCTTCCCGTTGACGACCGCCTGCCGGTACACCTGCACCTACTGCACCTTCTACGACCCGCCTGGCGAGGCCTCCCTCATGGCCCCCGCCGAGATCCGGGAGACGGCTCGACGGGGGGCCGCGGCTGGCTGTACGGAAGCGTTGTTCACGTTCGGGGACGACCCCGACGACCGATACGAAGCGGTCCACGCCCAGCTAGCCGAGTGGGGACACGATTCGATCCACGAGTATCTCCGCGAGGCGGCCGCCATCGCCCTGGAAGAGGGACTGCTCCCACACGCGAATCCGGGCGATCAGACGCCAGCCCAGATGGAAACGGTCGCCGACCTGATGGCGAGCATGGGGGTGATGCTCGAGACGACGGCGTCCGTCGAGGCCCACGCCGGCCCCCGCGGGAAATCCCCTGGCCAGCGGCTCGCCACGATCCGGACGGCCGGTGAGCTATCGGTTCCCTTCACGACCGGCATCCTCGTGGGCATCGGCGAGACGGCCCGCGACAGGGCGGAGAGCCTGCTCGCCATCCGCGAACTGCACGAACGCTACGGTCACGTCCAGGAGGTGATCGTCCAGCCGGTCGCCGACAACGAGCGATGGCGCGGTGGCTCGCCGGACCTCGCCACGCTCCGGCGGACGGTCGCCATGGCCCGGACCGCGCTGCCAGACGCGGTCGCCGTCCAGGTGCCGCCGAACCTCGCGCCGGTTCGCGACCTCGTCGACGCCGGAGTCGACGACCTGGGCGGCGTCTCCCCGGTAACGACGGATCACGTCAATCCGGACTACGCCTGGCCGGCGGTGGACGAACTGCGAGCCATCGCCGATACTGCCGGCGTCCCCTTGCGCGAACGGCTGCCCGTCTACGAACGGTTCCTCCCGACGGACGCCGTCTCGAACGAGTGGGTCCCCGAACCCATCGGTCGAGCCATACGGAGCGATACACCTGCTGGCCGACGCTACCGGTCGGTCCTCGACGGGCACCCGTTCGTCGAGGACGTGGAATGAGCCTTAATCGGCCCGTGACCGAGCCGAACGCAGTTGGCTAACAGGGGACGCCGCGCCGCGTCCAGGTCGGTGGCGTCCCGCTACCGCTGGGCCGACCTGGCCGTCACCGGCATGGTCCCCGCTGGTCCGGGCATCGGTGATAAAGTCAGCCAAAATTGCCAGCTGGCCAGTAACGGGGATCCCTAGACGAGGCGTTCGTAGAGGTCTGGGAGGCGTCGCCGAACGAGTCCGTACGCGGCGGAAACGGCGAGCCCGACGAGTACCACGGTCTGGACGGTCCCGTCGAAGACGAGCACGGGAACGACCGACAAGCCGGCAACGAGGGCCACGTCCTCGGGGGCGCCGTCGTACCGAACCCAGCGTCGTGGGGCGATCCAGCGCCCGCTCCAGTGGGAGTACACGCCGCGTTGGTCGTCCGCCTCCCAGGGTCGCAATCCCAGCCCGCCGCCGAAGACGTCCGTCACCGAGTGGAGGGCCGCAGACCCGAAGAACGCGGCCAGGGCGACCGTCCAGACGCCCGGCCGGATGGACGCGACGACGAGCATCGGCACCGCCACGACCCAGTAATGCTCCGGGTAGTGCAGCGTCTTCCGGTGTTCGAAGGCGAGGTCGAGGTCGGGGAACACGCCCCCGGCGATGGCGCCGAGCGCAGCGACGCCCGCGAGGTCGGGCGCCACGGGCACGAGGGCTGCTGCGACGGCCGCCCCCATGGCGGCGTGGGTGGTACTCATCATCCTCAATCGTCCGCCGACGGCGGGTCCGTCCGCTTCGCGGCGAGGAGTGGCGTGCCGTCCGCCCGGGGGCCCAGGCGGGGACCGGGGTCGGACTGCTCCGGGTCGACCCGGCGCCGTCGCTCGTAGTCGGTCGAGCGCTCGACCGGGACGCGGTCGATGCTCGCGATCAGGTCGACGTAGTCGGCGAACGAGCGGAACTCGCCGTGCTCGCCGCCGGCGCGGGTCGTTATCTCCTCGGAGAGGATGGTCCCCATGAAGTCGTCGGCTCCCGCCTCGAGCATGCGGAGGGCCGTCTCGTCCCCGAACTTGACCCACGACGTCTGGATGTGCTCGACGTTGTCGAGGAACAGGCGCGAGACGGCAACGAGTAGTTCGTCCTCCGCGTCGGTCGCGCCGCCATCGACGATGCCGCGCTCTGCCAGGGGCGTGTTCTGGTGGACGAACGAGAGCGGGACGAACTCCGTGATGGCGCCGGTCCGGTCCTGTAACTCGCGGATGCGGGCCAGGTGCATCGCGCGATGGCGTTCGTTCTCCACGTGGCCGTACAGCATGGTCGCGGTCG
Source organism: Halobacteriota archaeon (assembly GCA_051744605.1). Classification (GTDB taxonomy): domain Archaea; phylum Halobacteriota; class Halobacteria; order Halobacteriales; family Halobacteriaceae; genus Halanaeroarchaeum. Next base: position 3,680 of record JBNJDE010000087.1, on the reverse strand, counting down.
TCGGGAGGCCCGCCGCCGCGGCGCCTTCCATGCCTGCCAGCCACGCTTCGGTCCCGATCTTCCCGGGACAGATGACCTCCCGGACCTCGTCGACGAGGATCTCCGCGGCCGTCCCGGGCACCGAGTCGAGTCCGGCCGCCGAGAGGGTTTCGTAGACGTCCGCGTACGACCAGTCGGTCCCGCGCTTGGCGTGGTGGGCCTCCTCGGGAGTCATCGAGTGGAGGTGGACCCCGTCGACGGACATCGCCCGAAGTTGCTCGACGTAGGTCCCCGGGTCCACGTCGTAGACCGACGGCGGTCGGTAATCCAGCGTCGGGTCGTCCGGGTCGAGCCGTTCGCGGTGCTCCTCGTTCAGGACGAACGCCGGATGGAGGCCGCTGACCGAGGTGACCTCGTAGATGCCCCGGTCGACCGCGTCGGCGACGATCTCCCGCGATTCCGCCGGCGTCTTGGTGAAGCCTCGTGCGTGGCCCTCGTGGCCGGATTCGAAGGTGTGTGCGCTGTCCCGGAAGTTGCAGAACAGACAGCCCGTGTTGCAGGCCGTCGTGACGTTGTTGTTGAGGTTGGCGACGAAGGTCACCTCGTCGCCGACCACTTCGCGGCGTCGGTGGTCGGCGACCCGACGCACCTGTGCCAGTCGCTCCTGGTCGATCCCCTCGCCATCGGTGCCGGTCGTGAGGAGGGCGACCGCGTCCTCGACGTCGAGGCGCTCGCCGTCCCGTGCCTTCGCCAGCGCGTTCTCGAAGGACTGCTCGGTCGCTGGCTGGTGCTCGAACGCGAACGCGGTACGGGGTACGTTCGTTCGCGTCCGGAAGGCGTCTGCCATGCCACTCGATAGCCGCGTCGGTCCCATAAACGACCGGGTCCCGGCATCCGGCTATCCACGACCGTGCATCGACCGCCCCCGCAGGGCGGGAGAATATGCACGCCAGCGGAAACGCTTAGTGGCCACGTTTCTCACGTTGGGGCATGACCAGCGTCAAGGAGTTCCAGGTGGACGACCCGGCCACGTCGGACGCCCTGGGACGCGGACGGTTCGCGTTCACGGACGATTACTCCGTGTTCGACTGGGGCAAGATGCCGGACACCATCCCGAAGAAGGGGGCGAGTCTCTGTGCGATGGGCGCGTACAACTTCGAACGCCTCGAGGCCGCGGGCGTCCCGACCCATTACCGGGGGGTCGTCGCCGGGGACGATGTCGTCGCCGTCGATGCCGCCGAGACGCCGCCGACCGAGATGGCCATCGACCTGACCCAGGTCCCGGACCTGCCGTTCTCGGACGGTACCTACGACTACGACGCCTACCACGACGTGGCGGGCGAGAACTACCTCGTGCCCCTCGAAATCGTCTTCCGGAACGTCGTGCCGGTGGGATCGAGTCTTCGGACGCGGGGATCACCGGCGACCTACGGCCTCGACCGCGACGAGTGGCCGGACGAACCCGTCCCCCTCGACGAACCGATCGTCGAATTCTCCACGAAGTACGAAGAGCAGGACCGCTACCTCGACCGGGCCGAGGCCGATCGGATCGCCGGGCGGGCCGACGTGGCCGACCTCGAATCGGTCGCTCGCGAGGTGAATCGCCTGGTCACCGACCGTGCCGAGGAGACCGGATTCGTCCACCAGGACGGCAAGATCGAGGTCCTGTACTTCGACGGCGAGATCCGGGTCGCGGACGTCGTCGGCACCTTCGACGAGAACCGGTTCAGCTACGACGGCCAGCAGGTGTCCAAGGAGGTCATCCGCCAGTACTACAAGCGGACGGACCCGGAGTGGGTGGAGGCGGTCGGATCGGCCAAGGCCGAGGCACGCGAGGTGGGCGTCGCCGACTGGCGGACCCTCGTCGAGGTCTCCCCCAAACCGCTCCCCGAACACGTCCTCACGGCGGCCAGCAACCTCTACGCCGCCGGCGCGAACGCCTACCTCGGCAGGGACCTCTTCGACGCGCCGACCGTCGACGCCGCGGTCGACCGGGTCCGCACGCTGTAGATATCCACGTTCGTGGTGGCCGAGTGGTTTTTCAAAAGAGTTTTTGACCACAGACGCGCAGTATCACGCGATGACCGACTACACCGCGACGGTGACCGTCCGCCTCAAGCAGGGCGTCCTCGACCCGGAGGCGAAGACGACCCAGCGCGCACTGGAGCGACTCGGGTTCACACTCGAGGACCTGCGGTCGGCCGACCGCTTCGAGATCGACCTCGAGGCCGCTGACGCCGAGGCCGCCAGAGAGCGGGCGGACGAGATGGCCGAACGACTCCTCGCCAACCCGACCATCCACGACTACGAGGTCACGGTCGAGCGACGATGATCGCCATCATCCGCTTCGGTGGGTCGAACTGCGACCGGGACGCCGAACGGGCGCTCGCGGCCATGGACATCGACGCGGCGATCGTCTGGCACGAGGATGGCCTCCCCGAGGACACGACCGGCGTGATGCTCCCCGGCGGGTTCTCCTACGGCGATTACCTCCGGGCCGGGGCCACGGCGGCCCGGGCACCCATCATGGCCGAGGTGCGCGAGGCGGCAGCGAACGGCCTCCCGGTCCTGGGGGTCTGCAACGGGGCACAGATCGGCAGCGAGTCGAGTCTAACCCCGGGCGCGTTCACCACCAACGAGAGCGCGCGGTTCCAGTGCGAACGCGTCCACGTCCGGGTCGAGAACGCCGACACGCGCTGGACGCGGGCCTACGAACCAGGGCAGGTGCTCGAGTTGCCCATCGCACACGGAGAAGGGCGATTCGAGATCACCGACGACGCGCTGGCGGACCTCGAACGGGACAATCGAATCCTCTTCCGGTACAGCGAGCCAGACGGTACCGTCTCGGCGGCGGCGAATCCGAACGGATCGAAGGATAACGTCGCCGGCATTCTGGGCGATCGCGAGAACGTTGCGGTGATGATGCCCCATCCCGAGCGCGCCGCGCTCGCAGACATCACCAGTACGGACGGTCGCGGTATCCTCTCCGGCTTGGTCTGATTACCGACGGACCTCGACCGGGTCCCTCGTGGCAATCCAGCGGTACGGGTTCTGGTCGTCGCGGACCTCGAACCATCCATCGTCACACATGTATGCATCTCGAATCGGTTCGGGCATCGTTCCTCCCCTGGCGGATTGCTCCACCAATTGCGAATATTGGTAATCGAACATTATAATACTAGGCATACAGGAGGCCCGCGGGAGGCCGGGCAGTTCGGCGATGCGGAACCCCTAGAACGTCAATACTTCGTATCCTTCGGCCACGAGCGACCTGATGCTGGGGTGACCGTCGTGGTCGTCGAGACGGACCAGTCCGGAGTCGTCGACCGGTTCGTCGACGCCGAAGGCCGTCGTGCAGTAGTCACAGACGGACGTGTCCTCGCGGACGGCCTGATAGAGGTCGTGATGGTCGCTCTCCTCGTCCTCCAGGATGGGGATCCACTTGGTCCCCGCACCATCGAAGATGAGTTCGAGGTCGTCCTCGGGCGTCTCGGCGAACTCCTTTGCGGTCTCCAGTCCGTTCACGAGGCGTCCGAGGTCGGCGTGCGATTCGGTGTCGGCGAGGATGACGACGGCAGCGTTTGTCATGGTACGACGGATGGAGAGTGGACGCATAAGCCCTCGCGTACCTACACGTTACTGGGTTACCCAGCCGTTATCGCAGGCGCGGTGGCCGAGGGTGGCGTCTCAGTGGTCGTGGG
>JBNJDE010000086.1:0-9944 GCA_051744605.1 Halobacteriota archaeon | reverse complement strand
CTCGTGCATCTCGTCGCCACCCGACGGTTTGAACAGTGGCGAGAGGGCGACGAGATTGACGACGACGTCCTTTCCCTCGAAGTCGCTCTCGATGGAGTCGTAGTCCGTGACGTCACCGATGACACCGTCGACGCCATCGGGGAGGCCGTCGTCCTCGGGCGACCGTGCCATCGCGGTCACGTCGTGGCCGCGTTCGACCAGTTCCCGACAGAGTGCAGTGCCGACGAACCCGGTGCCACCAGTGACGATGATGTTCATGCACTGATAGTACCTGGCTTACGGGTGTAAATGTGTCGCGTGAGAGCCGAACTGGTGGAACGTGGGACGTCCCTCGGAAGGGCTTAGTGGCGGGTCGAACAAAGTCGACCCATGCTCGTGACGCTCGAGGGGATCGACGGCAGCGGGAAGACCTCGGCGTGGACGCATCTTCGCGAAACCCGGACGGGCCCGTTCACCTTCACGCGAGAACCGACCGAGTCCTGGTACGGCGACGCGGTCCGCCGGTCCATCGGGACCGACGGCGCCGACGCCCTCGCGGAGTTGTTCCTCTTCACCGCCGACCACGCGTCCCATCTCTCCGGGACGATCCGCCCCGCCCTGGAGCGTGGCGACGTGGTGATCTCGGACCGGTACTCCGACTCGCGGTACGCCTACCAGGGTGCAGCCATCGCCGATCGAATCGAGCGCCCGGTCGAGTACATCATGGGTATCCACCAGCCGTTCACCCGGCCGCCGGACGCGACCATCTACCTCGACGTCGACCCCGCGACCGGCGCCCGTCGGTCCGGGACGACGAACAAACTGGAGGGCCGGGAGTTCCTGGGACGTGTCGCCCAGAACTACGAACGGCTCATCGACCGGGAGCCGGACCGGTTCGTCCGCATCGACGCGACCGTCGATCAGGAGACCGTCTTCGCGGCGGTCGACGAGGCACTCGATCGGATCCTCGATGCCTGACGACGGCCGACGATTCGGCTTCCGACTGCCGCCCTTTCGACTTCCCGAGTTCTTCCCCGACGACTTCGAGGTGGTCCTCCCCGTACCGGGCCGGGCCCGCGGCCGGCCAGTGGGAACGCGCTGGGTGCTGGCGGTCGCGCTCCTCGTCGACCTCGTCGATGCGCTCCTCGCCCTGACCGTGGTGGGCCCGGCGCTGCTCGCTCGATCGTTCGCCGTCTTCGTCCTCTCACTCGCCGTCGCGAGCGCGGTCGGGCTGGTCGCGGTCTGGGAACTCGTGGCGGTACTGAGCGGCCACCAGCTCCTCACCGTGGTTCCGTCGATGACGTTGCTGGTCGTCGTGCGGGCCAGATACACCGACGTGGATGCGTGACCGGCCACCACCGATCGGCACCGTACCGGAGGTTCCGGGTATCCCCGCCGCAAACACCACCGGTAAGTAGCGAGAACCAGACGCTCCCGCATGCACCGGGTAATCGGGGTGAGCGACCTGGACGACGTCGAGGTCGACACCGAAGAGGCCCGGGCCCTCTATCGGGACATGGTTCGGGCCCGGCGATTCGACGAGCGGGCGGTCGCCCTGCAGCGACGCGGGTGGATGAGCAGCTTTCCGCCGTATCGCGGCCAGGAGGCCTCCCAGGTGGGGGCCGCGCGGGCGATGGCCGACGAGGACTGGCTCTTCCCGACCTATCGGTCGAACGCGATGCAGCTCACCCGCGGCGTTCCGATGAGCGATATCCTCCTGTTCAGGCGAGGTCGCCCGGAGTACTACTCCGAGCACGACGTCAACATCTTCCCACAGGAGATCACCATCGGCACCCAGATTCCCCACGCCGTCGGCTACGCTATGGCCCGGGACTACGTCGGGGCCGACCACGCGACGCTGGCGTACTTCGGCGACGGCGCGACCTCCGAGGGCGACTTCCACGAGGGCCTCAACTTCGCGGGCGTCTTCGACGCCCCGGTCGTCTTCTTCTGTGAGAACAACGACTGGGCCATCTCGTTGCCCCGCGAGCGGCAGACGGCGAGCGCGACCATCGCCGAGAAGGCGACTGCCTACGGGTTCGAGGGGGTCCAGGTCGACGGCAACGATCCGCTGGCGGTGTACGAGACCGTTTCGGACGCGCTCGCGACGGCCCGGGCGGGCGAACCGATCCTCGTCGAGAGCCTCACCTACCGCCAGGGGGCGCACACCACGGCAGACGACCCGGAGCGATACCGCGACGAGCACGAGCGTTCGCTGCCGGACTGGCGCACCGCCGACCCGCTCGAACGGACGGAGACCTACCTGCGAGAACAGGACGTCGTCGACGACACGTTCGTCGAGGAAGCACATGCAGCGGCGGATGCGGAACTGGACGAGGCCGTCGCGGAGGCCGAGAACGCCGCCGTCCCGGACCCAGACGACCTCTTCGAGAACGCTTACGGCGACCTGACGGCCCCACTTGAGGCCCAACGCGAGTGGCTCCGGTCGTACCTCGACGACCACGACCCCCAGCGCGTCGAGTTCTGATCAGGTCAACGAGACGTACGTCTTCGTCTCCTGGACGCCGTCGGTGTCCTGTATCGACGAGGACGCGGTATCCAGAACGTCGTAGACCTCGGTCTCGTCGAGTTCGACGATGACGTCGAAGTCGCCGGCGACGACGTGGGCGTCGGCGACGCTACCGAGGGCCGACACCGCGTCGCGGACGGATTCCGCGGTTCCCGAATCGGTCCGGATCATGATGACGGCGTGTACCATGATGACTGGTTCTGGAGGCGACAGGAAAAACCTTGCCCGCGTCCGGCGCAAACCTATATTTACCTACCTTCTGTACGTACGTGTATGCGAGTTGTAATTATCGGCGCCGGTCGGGTCGGCCTCCGGACGGCCCGGATCATCCGCAACGAGGGACACGACGTGACACTCGTGGACCGGGACCCCGAGATGGTGGAACGGGCCCAGAACGAGGGGTTCGCGGCCATCGAGGGCGACGGATCCAGCGAGGACGTCCTCGAGGCGGCAGACATCGAAGCGGCCGACGCGCTCGGGGCACTCACGAGCGACCTGAACACCAACTTCGTGGCGTGTATGGTCGGTAACCACTACGACTGCCGGACGGTCCTCCGCATCGACGAGGACTACCGGGAGAACATCTACCGCAAGTACGCCGACGAGGTGGACGACATCGTCTACCCGGAACGGCTCGGCGCCATCGGCGCGAAGAACGCGTTGCTGGGCGGGAACGTGACCGCCATCGCGGACCTGGCCGAGAACCTCCAGATCGCGCAGTTCACGGTGGCCCGCGAGGCACCGATGCACGGGTACACGATCAGCGAACTCGAACTCCCCGCCAGGAGCCAGACGCTCGCGTACGCGAAACAGGACGAACCGCTCGGCCTGGCCCTTCCCGACGATACGCTGGAGGCGGGCGATCGGATCGCGGTCCTGGCGGAGTTCGACGCACTGGAAGACGTCAGACAGATTCTCGTCGGCTCGACCGACACCGGAGGCGACTGACGATGGTCACTGCATACATCCTCATCAAGGCGAACACTGGCGAAGCGGACCGGGTACTGGACGATCTCCTGGCGATCGACGGTGTGCTCGACGCGCACATCGTCGCGGGAGACGTCGATTTCATCGCGAAGATCGAGGTCGACAGTCCGCAGGCGGTCAAGGACATCGCGGCGGACCAGATCCAGGCGGTAGCGGGCGTCGAAGACACGGAGACGTACATCTCGATGGACTGAGGTGGGTATCGAAGCCCCAGCCCGTTCCCAACCGACGAGGGTTCAAGAGGGAAGGCGAGTCCAACGCAGGTCATCGCCGGACCCTGGGCCGGGGCGAACACGGCGGGAGTGCGACTCACCGCTCCGGAGCGCCGCCGAGTCGCCTGCTCGCCATTGTTCGTGACCGAAGAAGGCCCGGGCATCGCCGGCAGCGCAATCCCTTTTCCGGGTGACCACCTCAGGACGACCAATGACCGACGGAATCGAACGGGCACTGGAAGCCCATCCCCGATTCGAAGCGGCGGGTACGCAGTTCGTCCCGACAGCGACGACCTTCGACGCCCGTGTGCTCGTTGCCGACGGCGTCGTCCGGATCGAAAACGACCTCCCGACGTTGAACGCGGCGGTCGAGAACGAGACGGTCGCCCCGGTCGTCGAGGACGGCTGGTTCGAGACGTTCGAACGCCGCGTGGTCGACGCCGACGGCGTCACCAGGTCGGACGCCGTCGACGTGACGGCGGTCGAGCGCGAGGCCGCGACCGTCACGGTCGTCACCGAGATCGAACCGTCGCCGGGGACTGCCGGTGAGGACGTCGTCGCCATCGTCTCGTTCGTGGAGGGGACCTGGATGGAAGGGATCATCCCTGGATACGAGTACGTCGAGCAGGTGGAGCGGATCCGCGACCGCGCACGACGGAACGCTCAGTCCGGGTGACGGGCCCCCTACCGGCAGACGGTAACCGGGACCGGCGACCGACGCACGACGGCCTCGGCGACGCTGCCGAGGAGGATGCGCGAGACGCCGGAGCGCCCGTGACTGCCCATGACGATCTGATCGACCTCGTTCTCCTCGGCGTACTCCACGATGACTCGGGAGGGCCGACCGACCTCGGTCGCGGTCTCGATCGAGTCCTCACCGACCTTCGCTTCGGCCTTCTCGAAGAGCTCTGTAGCCCGCTCTTTGGCCTGTTCGTACCATTCCTCGGTGTATCCCGGGACGGTCGCCGTCGCCGTGTAGCCCGCTTCGACCGGATCGATCACGTGCAGGAGGTGAAAGGTCGCGGTCGGGAACTCGTCGGCCGCGAACTCGAAGGCGTTCCAGGACTTCTCCGATCCGTCGAGGGGGACGAGTATCGTCTTCATGGATTGACGTCCGGAGCGCTCACACAAAAAGGTGCGTCGGTCAGTCCCTGCCGTGGCGGGTCAGACACGTCGGCAGGCCCATGACCTCGACCGGTTCCGAGTTGTCCGGGGAGTAGACCGCCATCTGTCCGCGTTCCATGTACGGCACCTTCTCTTCGAGTTCCCGCGGCAGGTTGACACTCGAGATGGCATCCTCGTCGCCCAGGTTGAGGACGACTCGCGTGTTGACCTGTTTGAAGACGGCGTCTGCGATGTCCTGGGGGTCCTGGGTGATGAGGAACAACCCCAGTCGCTCCTTGCGGCCCTGCTTGGCCGCTTCGGTGAACTTCCCGATGACCTTGCGGGCCTGCACGCTGTCGGCACCGGCCAGGAAGTTGTGCGCCTCGTCCATCCCCACGATGAGTGGCGTCTCCTTGATACGGTCGTATCGCGGGTCGTTCGACAGCTTCTGATCGACGAGGAGACTGGCGACCGCGAGGACCACCATCTCGGCGGCTCGCGAGGTGTTCACGTGGTAGGTCGGCACCACGGAGAGGCGACCCGGCCGGACGAACGCCTCGACCAGCTCCGTGATGGGGCGGGCATCCTGGTCGAAGACCCCTTGCGGGATACCGTGCACCCGGCGTTTGACGGCGTCGAAGGTCGCCTCGTGGACCCGACCGGACTCGTCGAGTTCCTCCCGTAGTGCGGGGTCGTCGAGGAACGTCGTGAACTCGTCGTAGGTGCCTCCGGGCCCGTGCGAGTCGAAGAACCGGTCCAGAAGGTACTGGAGTGCGGAATACTGGTTGTCGTTGAGTTGCGAACCCGCGACGAGCCACGGGTTTCCCCGAACCATCGAGAACGGGATGGTGAATGGCTGCTGTTCGGCGCGGTGGTGGGAGGCGGCGTACGTCGCAGTCCCGACCTGGGGGACGAACGCGACGGTGTCCTCGTGGCCCCCGTACGCGAGCCCCTGTGTCTCCCAGGAGCGAGCGTCGTCGTCGGTCGCCACCGGGTTGTCGTCGTGCATCTGGGCGTACTCGTCCTGGGGGTCGAACTGGACGACTGCCGCCCGGGGAGAGCGACCGCTCGCGCTGTCGAGTTCGTAGCGTCGGTCCTCGTGAAGGTACTGCCTGAGGACGTTCTTTGCTGTATGGGTCTTCCCCGACCCCGTCCCGCCGGCGACGAGGACGTGTCGGAAGACGAGGGGGTCGGCACCCTCGTCGCCGTCGTCGAGTCGGTAATCGATGGTCGGTGGGTCGGCCCGCGTCTGCACTCGCTCGCCTCCGACCGCGAGGTGACCGAGGAACACGCCGGACTCGGGGATGTTCAGGCCCGTCTTGATCTTCTGCTGGTCGTCTGCATGGCGGACTACGGTCTCGGGTTTCGGTACCCTGTCCGGCATCCGGCGACGGAGCTCACCGCCGTCGGGATACAGGACGGCGACGGGGTCCAGGTCCGCCAGGAACTTGTAGTCTCGTTCGTCGATGCCCGACGAGCGCATCGCCCGTCGTGCGTGGATCTCTGTCGCGTCGTCGCTCTCGAACTCCTGGGCGTACTCGAGCCCAGCGATGCGACAGAACAGCGTCTCGTTCCCGGGATATGGGGCCAGCAGATAGGTGCCGAGTCGGATCGACGAGCGGTTGCCGGCCGTGATGTACGCCCTGAGTGAGGTCTCCTGGCTGTCCGTGTCGATGCGGAGCCCCTCGGTGACGGCCAGCGATCCGATACCATGGTCTCGGCCCGTCTCGTCGACCTCGACCCGCTCGAAGTCGTCCTCGTCGGTCTCGGTCGGGTCCGCCGTGTCCGGAGACGAGGCTTCGTCGGTGCCGTACTCCGAGAAGTCCCCCAGATCGCTCATGCAGCAACACGCGGACCGGATCGACTAACCCCTTTCCCTCGGTGCCTCGTGGCTGGTGCCGGTTGCCACGGTTCCCTTTTCCCTCCGCGCCGTCTCGGTTCGACCATGAAACTGGTCCAGGGGAGTGCCGCCGGGACGGCGCTGACCGGCACCCTCTACGAACCGGGCGACGACCCGCCGCGGTTCGCCGGTGCACCGACGGAGGACGCCGCCTACGTCTTCGTCTGCGATGCATTCTACGAGGTGGAGAGCGGGGGCGTGCCCCAGCAGGTCGGGGGCCGCGAGATACGGGTCGCCTTCGAGACGCCGTTCTCGCCGGGTTTCGACACCAGGGAGCGCGCGCTGGAAGCCGCCCGCGAGCACATCCGGACGCAGTTCTCGCGGATCGGTGTCGATCGGTCCGCGGTGGAGATTACGATCCTCTCCGACGACCAGCTCTGACCGACTGGCCATCGTCCCGCGAGTCAGATGCCCCAGCGTTCCCGGTCGTAGTTCGTATCCACTTCGGTGTCGAATCCACGCTCGAGACGCCGGGTGAGTTCTCGCTTCTGCCCCCGGTCGATGCGCGCCAGTTCGTCGGCCTTCGCCACCGGCCCGGGCGGTCCACGCTCCGCGGCGACCGCACCCACGGCCCAGCGTTCGACAGCGTTTCGGACCGCCGGCCGCTCGGCGAACGCCGCCGGCAGTTCCACCTTGAACACCAGGTCGGTCCGTGGGTCGTAGACGACGAAGAAGACGACCTCGTAGGCCGGTGGATCGAGTCGGCGGTCGACGCCGATATCGCGATTCTCGCCGGAGAAGACGCCGTCCGCGCCCAGCCGCGACCGGAACCAGTTCGTCCAGGTGAGTTCGTCGCGGACGCGTTCGACCGTGCCGTCGTGGCGTTCGCGCCGTTCCAGCACCTGGGCGAAGAACGCCGAATCGGTCGCCCAGGGCGTCGGTCGCCCTCGTTCGCGTACCGTCCGTATCAGGGCCTGGGACTGGGGACTCTTGACGAATCCGACCAGTGGGACGTCCCGCTCGACGAACCGCTCGACGAGTCGGAGGTAGTTGGCGACGACCTCCTCGACGAGGTCGTCCTTGCTCACCAGGTCGGCGAGCGTCCCGTGGCGGTCCAGCCAGTGGACCGTCTGCTTGGGATACAACGGGCCGTCGAGGACGAGCAGGTCCTCGACTCGATCTGCGTTCTCCAGCGCGTGGTGACTCTCCGCGAGGTAGAGCGCCAGTCCGTGGACGACCCGCTCCTGATCGCGGGCCAACGCGGCGGTATGGACCACTCGCCCACGCCCGTGACCGGCATCGAAGGCCGTCCACTCGTCCATCCCGTGGTCGACGGTCGCGTCGTTCGAGTAGACGGTCATGATGTACGTCCGCTTCCGGTGGACCTCGAGGGCCGACGGGGTGGCGCTCATGGCGGCCTGGGCGAGGTCGACGAGGAGCCCGTTCTTGAAGGTGGTCGGATTGATCGTTCCGGAGTCGATGCCGTGGACGGAGTCGAAGACGGGGTTCTGGAGTGCGAGATCTTCGATGGGCGCCGTCCGTCTGCGCTGGTCGTCGATCGGTTCGAGGACCGGCCCCGCATCGCCGTAGAGGGGATCGAGGAAGTCCGCCCAGACGTCCTCGGCGACGTCGCGCTGTTCTTCGGGGTCGGTATCGTGGCGGATTCGCTCTGCGAGGGTAGCGATCCCGTCGTAGTGGACGGGGTCGAGGGTCATCGAGCAAGGCTACCCGTCCCACTCGCAAAAAGGGAGGCGGTCTTTGGCACGATTTTCCAACCGGCTCCGCCGGCTCATTTCAGTAGCGTTTTCCCCCTGGTTCACCTGGTGGAGACCATGAGCGACCTCCGAGCGACCCTCCACACGACCGAGGGCGACATCGAGATCGAACTCTACGACGAACGCGCGCCGAAGACCGTCGACAACTTCGTCGGCCTCGCGACCGGCGAGAAGACGTGGGAGGACCCTGACTCGGGCGAGACCGTGGAGGGTGAACCCCTCTACGACGACGTCCCCTTCCACCGGGTCATCGACGGGTTCATGATCCAGACGGGCGACCCCCTCGGCACCGGTCGCGGTGGCCCGGGATACACGTTCGACGACGAGTTCCACGACGAACTCCGCCACGACGACGCCGGCATCGTCTCGATGGCAAACAGCGGCCCCAACACGAACGGTTCGCAGTTCTTCATCACGCTCGCAGCCCAGCCACATCTCGACGACCGCCACGCCGTCTTCGGGAAGGTAACCGACGGGATGGACGTCGTGAAGGACATCGGCTCGAAGCCGACCGATCGCAACGACGGCCCGATGAAGGACATTCTCCTCGAATCGGTGACCGTCCACCGCTGAGACCGGACCGATTCGCCGATTCGACCGCAGGATTTCTTATAGGTGGACGAACAATCAGTACGGTATGCCATCGTACCTGAATACCGAGCCCGACCTGGACGAACACGAGTCCATCGTCGAGGAGTACCCATCGGAGTCCTACCTGGTCCGACGGGACGACCCCGAGGGGTCGGTTCCCACGTTTAAGTTCCACACCCCGGCCCGGCCGATCATCGAGTTCGACGACGAGGACCGTGCTCGGCTGTTCGCCGCCCTCTACCTGGCCCTCGGCGGCTTCCGCATCAAGGAGGGCGTCGGTCCCAATGGCATCCCCGTCACCGTCGCCGCGTCCGGGAAGGCAGGCATCGCCTCGTACATGTACTCCGTCTGGGGGAAGACACCGACGGAGATCGCGAACACGCTCGAACAGGATCGAAACCGGGTCCTGGGGTACTTCGACCAGATCCGTTCGCGGGCCGAGGACGTGATCGAGGCGGCCGACGAGGCAGCGTCCCCGCCGGGTGAGGCCGGGTAGTCCAGCAGTCGAAAGGGATTAGCGGTCGCCGCGGGAACCCCTGTATGCGCGAGGGTAGCCAAGCGGCCAACGGCGGCGGGCTTAAGACCCGCTCCCGCAGGGGTCCGAGGGTTCGAATCCCTTCCCTCGCAGTTTCACGACGAACGAAGTGAGGAGTGAAACGAGAAGGAAGGATTCGAATCAGGGAACAAATCTCCGATTTGTGACCGTGGTTCGAATCCCTTCCCTCGCACTCCCACTTTTTCCCACGTTCGCCGTCGCAAGCGACGGCTCACGTGGCAAAAACGTGGGGAAAAAGACCGCTACCGGTTGTCGATATCCGGCACCGATGGGATTCGAATCAGGGAACAAATCTCCGATTTGTGACCGTGGTTCGAATCCCTTCCCTCGCACTCCCACTTTTTCCCACGTTCGCCGTCGCAAGCGACGG
>JBNJDE010000085.1:0-10458 GCA_051744605.1 Halobacteriota archaeon | reverse complement strand
GGTCCAGGGTGGCATCGCTGGTCTGTACGTTCTGCCAGCACGCTTTCGTGAGGCGGGCCAGCGCGACGGGTTCCCGCTCTTCTTCGGCGACGTGGCGCCCCTCCTTCGCCCACGTGAGGACGTCCTCGACCATCTCCGTCATCCGGTCGAGTGCGTCTGCCGCCACGGTGAGGTCCTCGCTCTCGCACTCCTCCCTGGCGAGCTCGACGCGCCCTTCTACGACGGTGATCGGGTTCCGAATGTCGTGAGAGAGGACGTTCACGAAGGTATCGAGTCGTTCGTTCTCGCGTCGGAGTCGCTCCCGCTGGGAGCGCAACGATTCGGCGTGGTCCAGTCGCCGGAGGGCCTCCATGGCGTGCCCGACGAGCAACTCCGCGAGTTCGCGGTCCGTCTCGTCGAAGGCACTGGCGGTTCTGGAGACGGTCTGGAAGGTCCCGACGTCGCCCATGGGAACCGTCAGTGCCGAGCGGTATTCGCTGTCGGCGGGGGTGACGTCACTCTCGGAGAGGTCGTCGACGAGTATCGTCTCGTTCCGTTTGTACGCCCGGGTCGCGAGCGTGTCCTCCTCCAGCGGCGTTCGGGAGTAGTAGCCATCGGTTTCTCGGTCGAGCGACCAGGCACGCTGGACCAGTGCGCCGTCCTCGTGGACGTCGATGGCGATCAGTGCGAAATCGAGGATGTCCTCGGCGGCGTCGATGGTGGCTTCGCACACCTCGCCGGTGGTCTCGGCGCTCTCGAGTTCGGTCGCCGCATCGTGCAGGGCCGCCATCGCTCGTTCCCGGTTCACCCGGTCCGAGACGTCGATGTAGACGGAGTACGTGTCCAGTTCGTGTTCGTCGGAGAGCGTGATCGTCCGCAGCACGAAGTCCCGCAGTCCGTCGGTGGCCAGCCGCTGTACCTCTCGATCGATCAGGTCGCGCTCTCGTAGCCGCCGGTCGAGGGAACTCGCCTCCCCCCGTCGCTCGTCCGGGACGATGAGTTCGTTGAGCGATTGGCCCAGGACGTCGGTCTCGTCGTACCCGAAGACGGTCTCGAACGTCGAGTTGACGTCCTGGACGATGGGTTCGCCGTCCACGTAGCTCAACGCGACGACCGACGCGGGGAAGGACTCGAACAGCGAGGCGAAGCGTTCGCGTTCCCGCTGCAATGCTCTCGTTCGTTCCCGTTGTTCGGTGATATCTTCGTAGACCCAGTAGAGGTCCGGGCCGGTTGCGCCGGGTATCGGGATGTTTCGGAGCTGGAAGTCCTGGATCCCGTCTGCGGTCTCCCGTTGGATCTTCTGGTCGATCAGTTCGTCTCGGCGCGAGCGCTCGTCGATGTCGCGTGCCTCGTCCTGTCTGTCGACTGGGACGATCAACTCGTTTGCGGACCGACCCCGGACCGTCTCGGCGTCGTAGCCGAAGACGGATTCGAAAGCGGGATTCACCGCCTCGAGTATCGGCTCCTCCTCGTCGAAGGTCACGGCGACGGTGGGCTCCGGGAATCGGTCGAACAGCTGTTTGAACTGCAGTTCGCTCTCGATCCGATGGATGGCATGTCCGACGTCGTCGCCCAGCTCGACGAGGAGGTCCCGCTCCGCCGCATCGAAGGCGCCCTCCTCGTCCGTGTACACGTTCAGGACGCCGTACACCGTATCCTCGAAGCGAATCGGGACGGCCGCACTCGCCCGAAATCCCCGCTCCAGTGCCGCGTCGCGCCAGGGTTCGAAGGCGGGATCGTCCGGGATCGACTGGGTGACCACCAGTTCCCGCGCATCGATGGCCCGTTCGGTCGGGCCCGCCGCCGTACCGTCATCGAGGGTGATGTCGATCGACTCCAGATACCCGTCACCGTTGCCAGCACTGACGCGGGCGGTTACGACCCCGGCATCGTCGTCCGGCTCACCGATCCAGACGAACGCGTAGGGTCGGGCCTCGCTGAGGATATCGACGACGCTCGATTCGAGGTCTTCTCTCGACCGGGCACGGATCAGCGTCTGGTTGACGTCCCTGACGACCCGTCTGATCCGATCGAGGGTCTCCGCCCGCGTCGTCGAGCGATACTGCGCGACGGCGTTGGTTATCCGGTTGGCGAGCAGCGCGTACTGGCCGGTACCGGTCTCCTTCTGGAGGTAGTCCGTGACCCCGGCCGCGATGGCGTCACTCGCGACGTCTTCGGACCCCTTCCCCGTGTACAGGATGAACGGGAGGTCGGGGTGATCGTCGCGCACCCGCTCGAGAAATTCGATCCCGCCCGTACCGGGCATCTCGAAGTCAGAGACGACGCAGTCGACCCCATCTATCATATCCAACCCTTCGCTCGCGCTCTCGGCCGTCGTCACCTCGATTCGGTCGTCTTCGCGTTCGAGAAAGGATGCCGCCAGCTCGGCGACGTCCGGATCGTCGTCCACGTGAAGGACACGGATCGGGGCACGCTCGCCACTCATCTCTTGCGGGTATGTGACACCCCTACAAAATTGTTCTGAGAGTTCGGGATCGCTACGCCTCGAAGTGCGCGGAGTTGTCCTGTGGGTCGTAGCCCAACACCTCGCGGGCGCGTTCGATGGAGTAGTACTTCCTGTCGTTGTCGGAGATTCCGTAGACGATCTCGTAGTCGTACTCCGCCTGGAGCGTTCGATCGAAGAGATGCGCGCAGTCTCGGTGGGACAGCCACATCGCCTGGCCGCGTTCGTAGTCCTTCGGGGGGTGCCCCTTCGTCAGGTTCCCGATGCGGACGTTCACGACGGAGATGCCGTACTCGTCGTGGTAGTAGCGCCCCAGCACCTCGCCGGTGGCCTTGCTGACGCCGTAGAGGTTCCCGGGCCGCGGGAGCTCGTCGCCGTCGAGCAGGAAATCGTCGTGGGGCCGGTAGAGGTCGGGCCGGCGGCCCGTCTCGTAGTGACGGACGGCGTGATTCGAGGAGGCGAACGCGAGTTTGTCGACGCCGGCCTCGATCGCGGCCTCGTATATCGTCTGCGTTCCGTCGATGTTGTTCGTCAGCACGCTGTCCCAGGGCGCGTCGGGGCGGGGGTCGCCGGCGAGGTGGATGACCGCACCGATACCCTCCATGGCCTCGCGGATCGCCGCATCGTCGGTGACGTCCGCGACGACGAACTCGTGGTCGGGTTCTTCGACCGGCGGTTCGCGGTCGAGGAGCCGCCACTCGTAGTCGTCACCGATGCCGGCGAGAATCGCCTGCCCGACACGGCCCGAAGCACCGGTCAGGAGAACCGGATCGTCCATTCACTCACTCCAAGGACGACCGGTAATACGTAGCTTGCGATTCCGACGACCCCGGAAGGCCGCCGTCTTCCAGCGGTCGACCGGTCGAATCCCCAACGGCAAACGTGATATGCCGGCCGACGCAATTCGTACGGGACGAATGCTCGGGGACATCATCGACCGCGTCGACGGGAACAAACGGACGCTCACGCTGTACAACGTGGACGTGGACGACCGCACACTCCGGGATATCGCCGCCTTCTTCGAGCCACAACTGGTGGATCTCCGACGGGCGAGTACCGACGACGGGTTCCCCCGGAACTTCGCCGTCCTCCACGACGATGCCGAGTTCCTCGGGGCGGCAGGGATCGAGACGCTCGCTGGATATCTCTCACCGGAGACCGGATTGCAGACGAAACGACTCGACGAGATCGAATATCCCGACATCCTCACGCACGTCGACGACACCACGTTCACCGGGTACGGGAAACGGCGGATGATGATCGCCTCGCGGGAGATAGAGAATCGCGCGTGGCGAACCCAGACCGGGAGCCTGCACGCGGGCTTCCAGCAGCTCTCCACGGTGCTGACACAGACGGAGACGTACCGTCGCCTCGCGAGTAGCGGGATCGACGTCCACGTCTACGGGCAGCCCGACCGTTCGATAGCCGATGTACAGGTCGGAACCGTCCACGCGAGCCCCACGGACGAGATCGGTTCGTCGTGGTTCGTGGTCTTCGACGGGGATGGCGAGGACGTCAAGAAGGCCGCCCTGCTCGCCCAGGCAGTCGGTGAGGACGTGTTCTCGGGGTTCTGGACCGAAGACCCGTCCCTCGTCGATGACATTTTGTCGTACCTCGAGCGAACGTATCCTGCCTGAGTGACCGTCGCGAGCCGTGTCCGCAGGCCGCAATGCTGGTACTTTTTGCATCCCCGCCCGAAGGGGTCGACGATGAGCGAACCACGCCACTTCCAGTTGCACCCCGACTACACCGACGACGACGGGAATTTCTACGCGGTCGACACGAGCGGCACCTTCTATCTCCTCGCCGATTCCGTACTAGGGGACGACCGAATCGATGCACGGGAACTCAGCGACGGGATGCGGATGCTTACGATCGAAGACGTCGCCATCGTGGACGACGTCGTCCTCTCGGAGAATCTCGGTCCCGACGAGGTTCCCATCGTCGACGGCTTCTGAACGCGGCGGGCGCTGTCGCGATCGGCAATGACACGGTATTTCACGCTTCGAACCAAACTGTAGCCATTCGATGAACGCACTCGACTCCGTCGGCCGGTCGGTGTCCGCGCTTCGTGGTAACGGACGCGGCCGGGTCTTGGTCGCGGTGGCGTCGGGATGGGGCCTGCTCGTCGGGACGCGGATGAGCTATCCCGTCTTGTTGCCGTACATTCGGGAGGCCTACGGGCTCTCGCTCTCCATCGCGGGGTTGCTCGTGACCACCATCTGGCTGGGGTCCGCGCTGGGGCAGTTGCCCGGCGGCATCCTCGCGGATCGGTACAACGAGCGACACATCATGACCGTCGCGCTGCTGGTCGTCGCCCTCGCGTTGTCCATCGTCGTCCTGACGGGAAGCCCCATCGTCGTCTTCCTGGCGACCGGTCTGGTCGGCCTCGGTCTCTCGCTGTATCCCATCGCACGCATCACGGTCCTCACGGAGATCTATCCGGAGAACATCGGGAGCGCACTCGGGGTAACGATGGCGACGGGCGACATCGGACAGACGGTCTTCCCGCCGATCGTCGGTCTGCTCGCGGCCGCCGTCGCCTGGCAACTCGGCCTGGGGATCTTCGTCCCGCTGTTCGTGTTCCTCGCGGCAGTCGTCTGGGTCGTCGTTCCCGACGGCGAGTCGACCGGTGACTCGGGGTTCTCGATGGAGACGGCCCGCCAGGTCCTCGCCGAACTCCGGACGACGTCGATGGCGCTGGTTACCGTCGTCCTCTTCGTCTACATCCTCGTCTGGCAGTCGTTCACCGGGTTCTACCCGACCTACCTCGTCGAGGTGAAGGGGCTCTCGCCCTCCGTCGCCGGGACCGTGTTCGCCCTGTTCTTCGGCGTCGGCGTCGTGGTGAAACCCGTCTCGGGGGCGGCCTACGACCGCATCGGGATGCGTGGCTCGCTCCTCGCGGTGCTCGTCGGGCCGGTCTTCGGTCTGGGGGCGCTGCCGTTCATCGAGGGGTTCTGGACCATCGTCGGCGTCACCGCACTCGTCAGCACGATGCTCGGTTCGGGCGCCATCACCCAATCGTATCTCGCCGATACGATTCCGGCAGCGATCAGGGGTACTGGCCTCGGCGTCGTCAGGACGACGGCGGCGACGCTCGGGTCCGCTGGGCCGGTCCTGTTCGGCATCCTGGCCGACCGCGGCTTCTTCGACGAGGGCTACCTCGTTCTCGCCGTGCTGATGGTCCTCATCGTCGTCTTCACGCTCAAGATGCCTCGTCCGTAGGTCTACCGGTGGTCGACTGTCGTTCGTGGAACGCTTTCGAGCGGCGGGTATCGCCGAAGAACGACGGCCTTCTCACGAGAACGAGTTGGGCTGGGCCTCCGGATTCCTCCCCGTTTCCACGGTCCGGAGAGCGACCGGTGCACATAAGTCATATCGGGATAATTCGATACGTATGTCACTACTCGACCGTTTGCTCGGGAAGGATACCGACGAGAAAGAGGAATCGAGTTGCTGTGGCGAGATGACGATCGAAGAAATCGAATCCGACGACTGAACTCCCATGGTCGACACACCACACGCGCTCGATCGGAGCGAGAGCGAATCGGCGAGTGGGACACTCGACAGGGCGACCGGTGGGGCCTGTTGTGAGGGCCAGTTCCCGGCCAACCGGGCAGCGTCGGACGAGACCATCGAGGCCGAACAGACGGTGTTCAAGGCGCTGGCGAACGAGAAACGACTCCGGATCATCGAGGCGCTTCGGGACGGCGAACTCTGTGTCTGCGAACTCGAGGCGGTGCTGGACGTTCCCCAGTCGACGGTGGCCTCCCACCTCGCCCGGCTCCGGGAGGCGGGCATCGTCGGTACCCGAAAGGACGGGAAGTGGACTCACTACCGTATCACGGATACGTTGACCCTCCAGCTGCTCGATCTCGCCGTCGCACTCGGTGACGGCGAATGATCCCGTCGGGGTACGAGACCGCGCTGCTGGATTCCTGGGCGTACTTCGTCCACCTGGCGATGATCCTCACGCCGCTGTTCATCGGCGCCTCGTTCCTCGTCGGCCTCGCCCAGGAGTATCTCCCGCCGGAGCGCGTCGAGGCGATGCTCCGTTCCCGGGACCACGGGAGTGGGAACCTCCTCGCGGCGGGCCTCGGCGCCGTGACGCCGTTCTGTTCCTGTTCGACGGTGCCCGTCCTGGCCGGGCTGCTGGGCGCTGGCGCTCCGCTCGGACTGGCGTTCTCGTTCCTGCTCGCCTCGCCCATCGTCAACTGGATCGCGGTGTTCCTGCTGTTCGGTCTGTTCGGGCCGACCGTGACCCTCGTCTACGTCCTCACCGCACTGCTCGCGGCGGTCGTCGGCGGGCTGGTAATCGGCACGCTCGACCTCGAACGGTACGTCAAGGACGTCAAGATCACGACTGGCAGCCGAGAGATCACGACCGATGGTGGCACCACGGAGTGCGCCTGTGCTGGTCCGTCGGCCAGGACCCACGCCGATCGGGTCAGTGCCGCCGGCCGGGGCGCGCTCTCCTTTTTCTGGGATACGCTCCCGTACATCGTCGTCGGCATCGCGATCGGTGCGCTCATCCACGGCGCCGTGCCCGAGTCGTTTCTCCTGCGGATCGCCGGGCCCGAGAACCCGCTCGCGACGCCACTCGCCGCGCTCGCGGGTGCGCCGCTGTACGTCAGTATCAGCGGGATGCTCCCCATCGCTCACTCGCTGGCCGAACAGGGTATTCCCATCGGCACCGTGATGGCGTTCGTGATCGGTGGTGCCGGGATCAGTATCCCGAACCTGATCCTGCTGAACAAACTCTTCGACCGTCGACTGCTCGGCATCTACGCGGCCACCGTCGTCGCCATCGGCATCGCCGTCGGCGTCCTGTTCAACACGGTCCTCGTCGGTGTACTCTGAGTGAGGCTCGCCCCGATGGAGTGGCAGTGGCCTGTCCCAACCATGTCGATCAGTGGGGTCGTATTTTTGCCGACGTGTCACGAACAGTACGTATAGTGCCAAAGCCTCCACTCGGGAATGTCGGCATCGATGCTGGACGTGGTCGCCCCCGGAGCACGACTCGCGGCTCCGCCCGAGGTCGGATCGATCGGGGAGATACCCGCCGTCGGATCGATCCACGAGGACGTCGTCGACCACCGACCGTCGTCGGCCAGACCGGCTCGGACCGCGAACGAAGGAACGAACCACGACGCATGATCGTTGCACTGGACAGGCGGTGTCGGCTCTCGTGACCACTTCGAGCGAATCGCGACCGTCTCTGGCGAATCGGATCGCTCGCCGCATCGGCGACCTCGTCAACCACGACCACGTCGTCGTCCGCTTTCTCTCGCTGTGGACGCTGTGTTTCGTGCTGTTCCTCCTGGCCTGGACCGTCTCGTATTTGTTCCTGCCGGAGGCGTTACTCCGCCGCACGGGAGGCCCGGGACCCACGTCGCGAACCGCCGAGACGGTCGGCCGGGAGTTCGTCTCCATACTCGCCTGGAATCTCGGGTTCAGTCTGCTCGTCGTCGCCGCGAACGCGTTCCGGTCGATTCGGACGCCCCTCGGGTATCTGGTCGTTCTCGTGATGTGGATGCAGGGGGCGGTGATCTGGGGCACGAACTCGCTGACCGTCCAGACCGGCCGACTGGCACCCTCGCTGTCGGTGATCCTGGGCCGGAGTGGGGTCTACGAACTCACTGCACTGGTCGCCATCGCGGTGGCGACCCGTGGCGTGATGCTCTGGCACCAGGAATCCGGTCCACGGTGGCGCGAGGAGTTCGAACGGGTGCGGGGACCGGGCGACTGGAGCATCTCCAGGGGCGAGATCGCCGTGCTCGTCGCCGGTGTCACGGTGTTGGCGCTGGCGAACTATCGGGAGGCGGCGATGGTCGTAACCGCGGGGTGACGACCGCGTCACTCGACACGGGTTTCGTCGGTAGTGGCCTGTTCACTGATCCGCCGGGGTAGCACGCCGAATCAGGGTCGTGGGGTACCTCGATGCACTTCTATCCACCCCGTGCAGACCAACCAAATTCGTCGCGCTTGACAATGGGGGTGGAGGTGTCGCCGCCCCGCTGCCGCGCGGTCTAGTGGCGAGTCCGGCATGCTATCGTGTGTTCGCTTCACGATCCAGACCGACTCCGTCGACCGCCGATACGGGGTGGTTCGCTTCGGCCATTGGGGACTCGCGCGGGCTGGCCGCCTTCGAGTGGGTGCTTCTGGACGGGGGTACTGGTCGGTACTGGCGACCCCGTCTTGGGTCGAAGATATATTATCGTTGATGGTTGCTTTTACGCCAAGAACACGTGTCAAATATACGTATGTGGGGCGAGTCGAGATTCGATACTCCACACTAAATATTGACAATGTACAATTTTACGAAATACAATAAACTCGTGGTAAATTTAATGAATAGGGGAAAATAGCGTACGAATACTGGGAAAATGGTCCACTAACGTCGTAAATATACAATCTATACGTTTTTGGCAGATATATTATCGACCTTCACATAAACGAAATTATGCCCCCATACTACAAATAATTGTACATTCGTGTAATTCCATTCATTCGGGACAATATAAAAGAATAGTGTTATATAAAACAATCTCATTGGTTACCTATCGAATAAATCATCTGTCGATATGGGGGCTGTCGTGTCGCCCGGAGTCAGCGATCGTCTCCGTCCGTCAGGCGATCTGCCCCACCCTACAGCACGGCCTTGTATGCTTCGAGAGTTTCTTCGATGTCCGCCCGGGTGTGGGCAGCACTGACGAACTGGGATTCGAACTGGTTGGCGGTGAGGAAGACGCCTTCGTCGAGCATCTCCTGCCAGAAGAGCCGTTCCCAGCGATCGGTGGCGGCGGCATCGACGTCCGCCCCGTTCTTCGGACAGTACTCGTAGCGGTCGCAGGCCTCGTCCTGGCGACAGCCACCGGCACATCCCTCGCTCTGGGGACCGCCACGTCGGGAGAAGATGATCTTGAACATGCTGTCGCGGCCGGCGACGGTGTAACTGGGCGCGCGGTCGGCGACGAGGTCGGCCAGGCCCTCGCGGAGCATCGTCCCGAGTTCGTCGACGTGCTCGTAGACGTTCTCCTCGGCGGCGTAGCGCAGCGTCTCGAGTCCGGCGGTCATGGTGACGGGATGGCCGGAGAAGGTGCCTGACTGGAAGACGTCGCCCGAGGGCGTGAACTGCTCGACGTACTCGGTCTTGCCGCCGATGGCGCCGATGGGGAAGCCACCGCCGATGACCTTGCCGAAGGTGGTGAGGTCGGGTTCGACGTCGAAGACGCCCTGGGCGCCCTGGAGGCCGCCGACGCGGAAGCCAGTGATGACCTCGTCGAAGACGAGGAGGGCGCCGTACTCGTCGGTGAGCGAGCGGAGCGTCTGGTGGTAGCCGTCGATGGGGTGGACGATACCGTGGTTACCGAGGATGGGTTCGGTGAGGACGGCGGCGATGTCGTCGCCACGGTCCTCGAAGACGGCGGCGATGGCCTCCTCGTCGTTGAAGGGGACGGGGATGGTGTGTTCGGCGAAGGAATCGGGAATACCGGGAGAGGACGGCTCTGCGCCGTCGGGATCGCCGTCGACGAGGGTGCCTTCCTGGGCGCCGTGATAGCTGCCCTGCATGATGACGATGTCGTCGCGGCCGGTGATCCCGCGGGCGAGTCGCATGGCGGAGACGGTGGCCTCCGTACCGGAGTTGACGAACCGGAGCATCTCCACCGAGGGAACGTGTCGGACGATGAACTCTGCGAGTTCGACCTCGACCTCGGTCGGTGCGCCGTACATGGCGCCGTCGCTGACCTGGGACTGGATGGCGGCGACGACGCGGTCGGGGAGGGTGTGGCCCAGCAGGAGCGGGCCGTAGCCCATGACGTAGTCGAGGTACCTGTTGCCGTCGGCGTCGATGACGTGGGCGCCGTCGCCCCGTTTGACGAAGAAGGGATACGGCTTGGTGGCGCGCACGGACGAGTTGACGCCGCCGGCGAGGACGTCGAGTGCCCGGTCGTAGAGAGCGCGGGAGCGTTCGCGGGACATAGCGCGAGCTTCGACCCCGGGTGAAAAATAGA
>JBNJDE010000084.1:0-10772 GCA_051744605.1 Halobacteriota archaeon | reverse complement strand
ACGACATCGAAGCGGATGCCGATGCGGGGGCCGACGCCGAAGAAAACGAGGAAGCGCAGTCGGGCCTCGACGACTTCTTCTGATAGCTTTTTCACGGCACCCGTCGAGGGTCCGACTATGCGAGCAGCGATCCTCCGGGAGTACGACGAACCCCTGTCCATCGAGGCGGTCGACCGACCGGAACCCGACCCCGACGGCGTTGTCGTCAGGACGGAGGCCTGTGGCATCTGTCGGAGCGACTGGCACGCGTGGAAGGGCCACGGCGAGTGGGCGGACGATCAGGTGCCGATAGGCCAGATACTCGGCCACGAACCGGCCGGCGTGGTGACGGCAGTCGGCGAGCACGTCGAGGCGTTCGACGAGGGCGACAGAGTCGCCGTCCCGTTCAGTCTGGGCGATGGCTCGTGTCGATACTGTCGGAACGGCCACGGGAACGTCTGCGAGGACGGCTACGCACTGGGTTTCGAACCGGCGGCCCAGGGTGCGTTCGCCGAGTACCTCCACGTCCCAGGGGCCGAGTACAACCTCGAAGCACTTCCCGACGAGGTCTCGTTCACCGCCGCTGCGGCACTCGGCTGTCGGTTCATGACCGCGTTCCACGCGTTCGCCCACCAGGTGGACGTCGGTGCCGGCGACTGGGTCGCGGTCCACGGCTGTGGTGGACTGGGGCTGTCCGCCGTCCAGATCGCGGACGCCCTCGGGGCGAACGTCATCGCGGTCGACGTCAGGGACGAACCGCTCGAGATGGCCGAGCGGTTCGGTGCCGTAGAGACCGTGGATGCGAGTGAGACGAATGCAGCGGGGACCATCCAAGACCTGACGGACGGCGGGGCACACGTCTCGATGGATGCCCTCGGCGCGGCCGAGACGGCGACGGCGTCGGTTCGGTCGGTCCGACCCCGGGGAACACACGTCCAGGTCGGGTTGACCACCGACGAGGAGAAGGGCGAGATATCCCTCCCGACGGACTACATGACCCGCCACGAGATATCCTTCGTTGGGTCACGGGGGATGCCGCCCACCAAGTACGACGAACTCTTCCGGTTCATCGCCGACGAGCGGGTCGACCCCGAGGCACTCGTGACGGCCACGGTGGCGCTCGAGGACGTGCCGGACCGCCTGGCAGCCATGGACGACTTCGAGACGGTCGGCGTCGAGGTGGTCACCGAGTTCGGACGATCTTCCATGAACGATATCGACAGATAGCGGAATCCTCATTCGACAGTGGGTAGCTTTTTGCCGATTCACGCGGGAGGGATGGGTATGGGACTCGACGAGGATTCACTGGAGTATCACGAACGAGAACCGCCGGGAAAGATCGAGATTTCGACGACGAAACCGGCGAACACACAGCGCGATCTGAGCCTGGCGTACTCGCCGGGCGTCGCGGAGCCGTGCCGGCGTATCGCCGACAATCCGGACGACGCATACAAGTACACGGCCAAGGGCAATCTGGTCGGCGTCATCTCGAACGGTAGCGCCGTCCTCGGCCTCGGCGACATCGGCGCACAGGCCTCGAAACCGGTCATGGAGGGCAAGGGCGTCCTGTTCAAGCGGTTCGCCGACATCGACGTCTTCGACATCGAACTCGACTTCGAAGAGGCCGACGACATGATCGAGGCCATCGACGCGATGGAGCCGACCTTCGGCGGCATCAACCTCGAGGACATCAAGGCGCCGGAGTGCTTCGAGATCGAAGAACGTCTCGGCGAGCGCATGGACATCCCGGTGTTCCACGACGACCAGCACGGGACGGCCATCATCAGCGGTGCGGCGTTGCTCAACGCCGTCGACATCGCCGACAAGAACATGGAGGACCTCGAGATCGTCTTCTCGGGGGCCGGTGCCTCGGCGATCGCCACGGCTCGGTTCTACGTCTCGCTCGGCGTCGAGAAGGACAACATCACCATGTGTGACTCCTCGGGCATCATCACCGAGGAACGCGCCGAGGCGGGCGACGTCAACGAGTTCAAACAGGAGTTCGCCCAGGACGTCCCCGAGGGCGACCTCGCGGACGCGATGGAGGGGACCGACGTCTTCGTCGGCCTCTCCGTCGGCGGCATCGTCTCACAGGACATGGTCCGCTCGATGGCCGACGACCCGATGGTCTTCGCCATGGCCAACCCGGACCCAGAGATCAGCTACGAGGACGCGAAGGCCGCCCGCGACGACACGGTCATCATGGCGACGGGTCGCTCCGATTATCCCAACCAGGTCAACAACGTTCTCGGGTTCCCCTTCATCTTCCGCGGTGCGCTCGACGTGCGCGCGACGGACATCAACGAGGAGATGAAGATCGCCGCCGCCGAGGCCCTCGCGGAGCTCGCCCGCCAGGACGTCCCCGACGCGGTCGTCAAGGCCTACGGCGACCAGCCCCTGCAGTTCGGCCCGGATTACATCATCCCGAAGCCGGTCGACCCACGAGTCCTCTTCCAGGTGGCCCCCGCCATCGCGGAAGCGGCGATCGAGTCCGGCGTCGCTCGCATCGACCTCGACCTCGATGAGTACGCCGAGCGCCTGGAAGCGCGCCTGGGCAAGTCCCGCGAGATGATGCGCATCATGATCAACAAGGCGAAAAGCGACCCGAAGCGGGTCGCACTCGCCGAGGGCGACGACGAGAAGATGATCCGCGCCGCCTACCAGATGCAAGAAGAGGGCATCGCCGTACCCGTGCTCATCGGCGACGCTGCCACCATCGAACGGCGGATCGGAACCCTGGGCCTCGATTACGACCCCGAGATCGTCGACCCGACCGCGGACGAACACCCGGTGTACGCCGAGCGCCTCCACGAACTCCGCAAGCGCAAGGGCGTGACCCTCAACGAGGCCGAATCGCTTCTCGAGACCGACCCGAACTACCTCGGGAGCGTGATGGTGGAGACGGGCGACGCCGACGCGATGCTCACGGGGCTCACCCACCACTACCCCTCGGCGTTGCGACCTCCACTGCAGGTCATCGGGACGGCCCCCGACGCCGAGTACGCCGCGGGCGTCTACATGCTGACTATCGACAACAAGGTCGTCTTCATCGCCGACGCCACGGTCAACCAGGATCCGGGCACCGAGGAACTCACAGAGATCGCGCGGCACACGGCCGAACTCGCGCGGGACTTCAACGTCGACCCGCGGGTCGCCATGCTCTCGTACTCCAACTTCGGGAGCGTCGAGAACGACGGCACGCGGAAGGTCAGCGAGGCGGCTCGCGAGCTCCGGGAGGACGACGCCATCGACTTCCCCGTCGACGGCGAGATGCAGGCTGACACCGCCATCGTCGAGGACATCCTCACCGGGACGTACGACTTCGCCGACCTGGATGAACCGGCGAACGTCCTCATCTTCCCGAACCTCGAGGCGGGGAACATCGGTTACAAGCTCCTCCAGCGACTCGGTGGCGCGGAGGCCATCGGCCCGATGCTGGTCGGCATGGACAAACCGGTCCACGTCCTCCAGCGAGGCGACGAGGTCAAGGACATCGTGAACCTGGCGACGGTCGCGGTCGTCGACGCTCAGGAAGAGTAACGGCTCGGTTCGCCGCCGATTCGGTCACTCAGCCCGCTTTTCGTTCCGTGGATTCGCCGGCGCCCAGCCCCGGGTCGTCGCCGGCGGCAGAATATATCATTATCGTTCATTATTAATACGGGGCGCCCGAGAGTCCGACCATGCACGCAGTACCCTGCCGGATCGCCGCCCGACGAAGCGACGATCGAACGACAGACGACAACACCACCGAGTCCACCAGTGAGTACCAATTTCCGATACGCTGAGACCACCCGTGTCGCGTCGCCGGATCTCGACCGATCGAGTCGATCCGAAGCGCCCCGGATGTTCTCTGCCACGAGCGAGCAGCGGCTCCCGAACACCATCGACGACGAGAACCAGGTCGGGTCGATTCAGTCCCCGGCGTGTCTGTCGGCACGAGACGGCGGGGGGACCTGACCGGTCAGTCGGTCACGCCGCGTCCCTGGCACCCGACAGCGGGCCGGTTCGCGGTTGACGTGGGCGTACTCGTCGGGTGCGTTCGCCAGCGGATGGGCCGGATTGTCTCGACCGGCGACCGTCGCCGCTCTGACGGCGTCGAAGCCGACGATACGGGCCCGGATGCCCCGCCAGTGATGGTCGATCCCCGGCGGGTGTGAGAAGGCGGTGAGCGGTCTGAAGTCCGGGCCCCGAGCGGCGAGCACCGCGGCGTTCACGTTCGCCGCCAGGTCGTCGTGATCGACCAGAATACCCACCGAGGCGTCCGACGGGGCCCGAGCGGCGAGCGTATCGAGACCGAGGTGCAGTGCCCGGTACTCCGCGACGTTGTTATCGGGGGGTTCGTCGGCCACGGCGAGGCGAGCGACCCGTTCGCCGTCCGCTGCTTCGATGATCACGCCGAGCCCACCGCCGTCACGCGAGAACGAGCCGTCCGTCGCGACGTAGAAGTCGCGATGGTGCGTGTGTGGCGGATGAGCGATGTGCGGGGTGGGTGCATCGTCGAAGCGATCCCGCAACGTGGGCCGGCCCATAGCGGCCATACTCGGGATTATCGGCCACTATAGATAAATCGTACGCCGATTTGGGGCCAATTCGGACACCGATCCTCGCTGTTCGATCCGTCTGCCCGCCCATAACGCATAGGACGCCCCCGCGCGTTGGTCCGGTATGGACGCACGCGCCGTGATGACACGTGCTGTCGAGACCGTCCAGTCCGACGAAGAGGTGAGCGACGTCCTCACCAAACTCGCCCGCCGGACGTTCACCGGCTTCCCGGTCGTCGACGACGACGGGAGACTGGTCGGCATCGTAACACAACGCGACCTCGTCGACATCTTTCAGCCGAGCGAGCGAACGCTCTGGATCCCCGTCGGCTTCCCGCCGTTCCTCGAACCGGTCGAATACGCCGTCGACATCTCCTGGAACGACCTGGACGTCAACCTCGACCTGCTGCGAAACGCCAGCAAATCGGTCAGCGAGGTGATGACCGAGGACGTGGTGACGGTGGAGCCGGACGACGACATCGAATCCGTCCTCGAGGTGCTCGCGGACGAGGATCTCGATATCAACCGCGTGCCCGTCGTCGTCGACGGCTACATCGAGGGCATCATCACCCGACAGGACGTCCTCCGAGCGCTGTATACAGAGCGCCTGGATCGGTAGCGATTCCGAAACCGTAAACGCGTATCGGCACAGATGTCGGCCCGTGTCTTCGTATCGGAACGTCGGGCTGTTCGTGACGCTCGCGGCGGTGTGGGGGACCGCGTTCATGGCCATAAAGGCCGGACTCGACCCGTTCGGCCCGGCACCGGTCCTCTTTGCGGCCGTTCGCTACGACATCGCCGGCGTCATCATGCTGGGCTACGCGTTCTTCGCCGTCGACCACTGGGTTCCCAGTGGGCGAGACGAGTGGCTCCTCGTCGGCGTCGGAGGGACGCTCATGATCGCCGCCTATCACGCCTTCCTCTTCGTGGGCGAACAGCACACGACGAGCGCCGCGGCGGCGATCATCGTCAGCCTGAGTCCGGTCCTGACGACCGGGTTCGCGCGGGCCTTCCTCCCTGGAGAACGCTTGAGCACGCTCGGTCTCCTGGGGTTGTTCCTCGGCCTGGTCGGTGTGTTCGTCCTCTCGAATCCCCGGCTGAGTACGCTCACCGAACCCAAGGTCCTGGGCGAATTTCTCGTGTTCCTCGCCGCCCTCTCGTTCGCGCTGGGCACCGTCCTCACGAAGGTCATCGATGCCCCATTGCCCATCGAGACGATGGAGGCGTGGTCGATGGTGCTCGGTGCGGGACTGATGCACGTGGCGAGTCTGGCCATCGGCGAGAACGCGGGCGCCGTCGAGATTACCCCGACGGCCATTCTCGCTCTCGCCTACCTCTCTGTCGCCGCCTCAGCTATCGGATTCCTCATCTATTTCGACCTGCTGGCACGACTCGGCCCTATCGAGATCAACCTCGTCTCGTACGTGGCTCCGGTGTTCGCCGCCCTCTCCGGCTGGCTGTTCCTGAGCGAGGTCATCACGCTGACCTCGGTGGTCGGATTCGCCATCATCTTCCTCGGCTTCTGGCTCATGAAGCGCGAGGAACTCGGTCGGGAGCTCTCCCGACTCCGCCAAACGCTGCGCTCCTGACGCCGATACAGTTTTTGTCATTGTTCCTGTATTATCGGGCATGAAGCTCCGTCGTGCCGACGGAGGTGACGTCGAGGCCATCAGACGAGTCGCCGAGCGGTCCTGGGACACCGATTACCCCACGTTCCTGACCCGGGAGACGATCACGGACGGTATCGAGGAGTGGTACAGCCACGATAGCATCCGGGCAGACCTGGCCAATCCACGCTCGTCCATCGTCGTTGCCGAGCAGAACGGGGACGTCGTCGGGTTCGTTCAGACCCATCGGTCGAACGGGACGGGACACGTCCTTCGGCTCTACGTGGATCCCGACCACCGTCGATCGGGCGTCGGGACCGCGTTGTACGAAGCGGCAGTGGAGACGATGTCGGCGGCGGCTATCGACACGGTCCGAGCCATGGCACTCGCGGCCAACGAACCGGGATGTGCCTTCTATCGAGCGCTGGGAATGGACCGCGTCGATACCGACACCACGACGATCGGCGGAGAACGGTACGAGGAAGCCATATTCGAACGACCAGAGGATCCATAGATGTTCGAGAACCGACGCGCATTTCTGGGTGGTATCGTCGTCGCGATCTTCGGAACCGCCGGGTGTGCCGGCTCCCCGGCAGGCGGTGAGAACGGAGGCGATGACGATGGGGATACCGGCGGAGGCGATAGCAACGACGGTGGGGAGTTCAGCATCTCCAGCCCAGCATTCGACGAAGGAGGACCGATCCCCGACCGGCACACCTGCTCCGGTGCGGACGTCTCGCCGCGACTCGTCTTCGAGGGAATTCCACTGGCGGCCGAGACGTTGGCCATCGTCGTGGACGACCCAGATGCTCCCGGCGGGACGTTCACCCACTGGATGCTCTGGAACGTCGGCGCCGACCGGACCGAGATTCCCGAAGCAGTGGAACCGACCGAGATCGTCGGCGCGCTCGACGATGCAACACAGGGAAAGAACGGTTTCGGCTCCATCGGTTTTCGAGGCCCCTGCCCCCCGGAAGACGACGATCCCCACACCTATCGGTTCCGGGCCTACGCCCTCGATTCACGGCTGGATGTCGAAGCCGAGGCGGATCGGGAGGCCGTCGAACCAGTACTCGACGACGCCACACTGGCGACCGACGTGCTGACCGGCAGGTTCGGGCGATAGAAGCGGGGGACCGCTCGGGGCGGGACTTACCGCTGCGGACTGTACCGCTTTCCGACCACCAGGGCGACGACGTGGACGGCGACGAGCGCGACGACCGCGATCTGCTCGGAGGAGGTCTCGAGACCGGTGAGTAACAGTGGGAGGTAGACGAAGGGCATGGCGACTGCTGCCCAAAAGGCGATGGCCTCGATGGGACGGAGAATCGTCTCGTACCCGGAGAGGGCACCGGACAGGGTACTGGCTAGTTGATCGGCGTTCAGGGCGGTTGGAGTGGAGGGCCGGGACATGGGATTCACCTCGTCGAGTAATCGATGGGGTGCAACGACGATATAATGGGCTGTCCGTTGGGCCGAGTTCACGACCTTTCACGCGCGGAAGACGCCTCCTACGACGTTTCATCGACAGCGCTCGTGGCCGCTAACCATTTATCGAGGGCGCTGCATCCGTAACTCGGATATCGCCGCTCCCCGAGCCGATATCGATACCCTCATCGCCCGGGGACCGCGAAAATCAGCCACCACATGTACGAGGACATCCTGGTGCCGACCGACGGTGGGGACGACGTCGACCGGGTCGTCGACCACGCGCTGGACATCGCCCGCCGCCGTGACGCACGGATTCACGCGCTCTACGTCGTCGACACCCGCTCGTTCATCACCCTCGGCGAAGAGACGGTCGACGAGGTGGTGGCCGAACTCACCGCCACGGGCGAAAAAGCGACCGCTGCGGTCGCGGACCGGGCAGCAGACGCCGGCCTCGAGACCGTCGAAGAAGTGCGTCGTGGCAACCCGGCGGAGGTCATCCTGGATTACTGCTTCGAGACGGACGTCGACCTCGTAACGATGGGCAACCACGACGAACAGGACCAGCGCGCGATGCTCGGAAGCGTCGCCCAGCAGGTCGTCTCGAAGTCCGCCGTCCCGGTACTGACCGTCCAGGTCGGCGACTGAACGGAGTGACGAACGCCCGCGATATCGGTTGCCAGTGTCGCCGCAACTGTGAGGTTTTATCGGGGAGCCCCGGGACGGGGAGATATGGAGCGACGAACGGGCCTTCTCGGCGCACGAGCCGCCGTCCTCCTGACGACCAGCGTCGGGACCCTCTCCATCCTGACCGGCGTCGTGAATATCGGCGCTGGCGAATCCATCGGCCCCCTCCTCCCGGTCGTCCCGGCCGGACTCAGCCAGGCCGCCAGCTTTACCGGGGCTATGACCGGCTTCGCCATCCTCCTGGGAGCGCTCGGTCTCAGACGACACCTCCGCGTCGCGTGGTACGGAACGCTGGTCCTCTTTCCGGTGACGGCCATCCAGGGGCTGGTCCAGTCGAGTCCGCTCTCGGTGCCGCTGATCGTCCTCTCGCTGGTGTCGTTGCCGACGGTCTACCGCAACCGCCGGACCTTCGACCAGTCGCTCGCCCTGTCGACGACGCAGACAGCGGCGACGGTGGCCATATTCGGAACACAGCTCTACGGAAGCGTCGGGGCATTCGCCCTCCGGGCACAGTTCGCCGACGTCGAGACCGTCACCGACGCCATCTACTTCACCCTGATCACCTCCTCGACGGTCGGCTACGGCGACGTGACCCCAGAGACGGAGCTGGCGCGCTGGTTCACCATGACCGTCGTCGTCCTCGGGACCGCCAGTTTCGCGGCCGCACTGGGGGCCCTGCTCGGCCCGGCGATCGAACGCCGCCTCGCACGAACACTCGGACGCATGAGCGAACTACGATACGACCTGCTCGAGGACCACGTCATCGTCCTCGGCTACGGCGACCTGACAGAACCGATCCTCGAAGAACTCGACGGTACGACCATCGTCGTCGTCACCCCGGACGCCGAGCGAGCGACGGCGTTGCGCGACCGCGGCTTCGACGTCCTCACCGCCGACCCCAGCGACGACGAGGTCCTCGAGCGAGTGGGCATCGAGACGGCGAAAGCCGTCGTCGCCGCTACCGACGACGACCCCGACGACGCCTTCGCCATCATGACCGCACGCGAGCTCAATCAGTCAGTCCGGATCGTCGCCGCGGCGACCGACCGGGACAACGTCACCAAGCTACGCCGCGCCGGGGCGAGCACCGTCATCAGCCCGCAGGTGATCGGTGCCCACCTCCTCGTCCGCTCTGCCCTCGGCACGTCGGGCATCGAGGACGTCGCAGACAAGCTCCTCGAATCGGATCGACCCACCGAGGTCACGGAGGGTGACCACCGGTGAGCGACGGCGTCGGTGAGCCGAACGTCGTCGACCTCATCGACGATCTGGAGGCCATCGAGACGAGCGTCGAGGACGAGGCGACACGCGCACAGGTCGAGGAGGCCATCGCCACCGCCCGACGCATCGGCACTCCCCCGGTCTTCGGTCGGGTGATCCGCGGGTTCGACCGCGCCGACCTGACCGAGGCCACCGTCGGCTCCTTGCTCCTCGGTATCCCGATGTTCGTCGAAGGCGGGACGAACGAAGCCGGTTCGTACATCGCCACCCGCCCACTGGCGATGCTCGTCACCATCGCGCTCGTGATCGCACTGACCGTCGGCATCATCTACGTGGCCGACATCCAGGACGTCCGGGTCCACGAGCCCTTCTTCGGACTCGTTCCGCGCCGGTTGGTCGGCGTTCTCGGCGCCTCGCTGCTCACTGCGACGGTGATGATGACCGTCTGGGGACGCGTCGACTGGGCCGAACCGTGGCTCGCGGTGAGCCAGATACTCGTCGCGATGGTGCCGATGTCCATCGGTGGCGCGCTCGGCGACATCCTACCGGGGAGTTGAGTGGTCCACCCATTCGCTTGCGGTTCGCTAGCCGTTCCTCCCCACTTACGTCGTCGAGACGCTCGCGTTGCTCGCGTCTCGCAATCGTCGTTCTGCAAAGAATGCCCGGGGAGGGGTTCGAACTACCGCGAGAACGAGTTCTCGCGTACTCCCGACTCACTCGCTCGCTTCGCTCGCTCCGTTCGTCGGGATCCTCCGGGTTCGACTGCTCCCGGGCATTTTACCGATGCTCTTCGCTGTTCGCGGGTCGTTCCTCCCCGCTCACGTCATCGAGGCGCTCGCGTCGCTCGCGCCTCGCAGCCCTCATCGCTGGAAAAATGCCCGGGGAGGGGTTCGAACCCTCGACCTCCGCATGTCCCAGGTTCGAGGCTCGGGCGCGCCTCGGAGACATGGGAGCCGCCGAACGGCGGCCGCACCGATTCTCTGAACCCTATGAGTGCGGCGCTATGACCAGCTAAGCCACCCGGGCTCATGTCGGCGTAAGCCGCTGGCACCCTTTAATCTTCGTAATTCAGGCGGGCGATTAGGCCGGTTTCCGCACCCGATTCGCGGGCGGGATCGACCCCGCCAGCTTCGCGGTTCCCTACGGTCACCGCTCACAACTTTGAAGCGCTCACTACGTTCGCGCCTCCCTGCTCACGGGTCGTTCCTCACCGTTCGCTTTTCGGAGGTCCTCGCTCCGCTCGGCCCTCCCGGCTCACGGCTCGCTTCGCTCACCGCTCACAACTTTGAGGCGCTCACTACGTTCGCGC
>JBNJDE010000083.1:0-10901 GCA_051744605.1 Halobacteriota archaeon | reverse complement strand
GACCGTGGTTCAAATCCCGCCGCGCCCGTTCACGTATCCAATCGACACCAGCGAGCGGTCCGAATTGGTTCGGACCCACACAATACCGGCCGTCGCCTTATACCACCGGGCCTACTGTCTCCAATTATGTGGCGCGCAGCAAGTGGATCGGGATCCACCACCGCGCGGACGAAAGCCGTCAGACAGGTATGAAACGGCTCATCTCACGACCGAACACCCGATTCAAGATCTCCGAGAAGGTGACGGTCCTCCTGCTCGTGATGGTCCTCGTCGCGCTCGTCAACATCACGGTGATCTACTCGTACCACCAGGAGGTCGAAGATGCGGGCAACTCCGTCAATATTGCAGGACAGCAACGGATGTTGTCCCAGCGGATGCTGTGGTTCGCCAGCGACATCGCCCACGGTGAGAATCCCGACCAGGCGCGCGACCGACTCCGCGTGAGTATCGACCGATACGACCGGAATCTCAATGCGCTGCTGTACGGCGGGCGGGTGACGGATACGCAATTAAATCCAGAGAGCGAGACGGACGATACCATGCCATCGGTCGTTCTCCGAGGTGAATCGTTACAGGAACCACCGGCGGCTGCAGAGGACGAACTCGCCACCCAGGCCGAGGTCTGGGAGGAGTACAAACCCCACATCGTCACCGTCCTGAACGCCGACCCCGAGTCCGAAGCCTTCCAGGAGTCACTGGCGTACGTGCGAGCGGAGAATGACCGCCTGCTCGCGACGAGCGACGCGGCCACCGCCGAGTTGACCGAGGTCATCCGGGTCGAGCGCCAGGCACTCCAGCGGATGCTCGTGGTGTTGCTCGGTGTCGACATCCTCGTGGCGTTGCTCGGGAGCATGTTCGCCAGACAGTACATGGGTAAACCCATGGCTGCCATCGCAACGAGGGGACTTCGGCTCGCTGATGGTGAACTGGACGACGACGTGGCGCCGGATCCACCGGTCGACCATTCGATGCCGCTCGCGGACCAACGCTCGGAACTCGCCAGGTTGAGTCGAGCGTTCGGCGAGGTCCAGGAGTACCTGCAGACGGTCTCCGGACAGTCGCGAGCGCTCGCCGCCCGGGATTTCGACGCGGACGTATTCGAAGCCGAGGTGCCGGGCGAACTCGGGGTCGCCCTCGAGACGATGCACGACGACATCCAGGCGTACATCCACGACCTCCAGACGACGACGGAGAAACTGGATGCGATCATCCAGGCGGCACCCGCTGCGATCTACATCACGGACACCCGCGGGAACGTACAGCGATGGAATCCGGCAGCAAGCCGGATGTTCGGCTGGGAGGAGTCCGCTGTACTCGGCCAGCACGATCCCACAATCCCCGACGACGGTCGAGACGACTATCGGACCCTCCGTTCACGGGTGCTGGCGGGCGAATCGCTCACAGGCGTGGAGCGTCGTCGGGTCACGAAATCGGGCGAGAGAATCGACGTGAGCATCTCGACGGCGACGGTCGCGGACCCGGACGGAGACATCGAGGGCGTCATGACCGTCGTCGAGGACATCAGCGAGCGCAAGGAGCGAGAGCGGGTGTTGCGTCGGCAGCGCGACGACCTGGAACTCATGGGCCGAGTGACCGACATCGTCCTCGATATCACGCGCGAACTCGTCGACTCCTCGGACCAGGACCGAATCGAGGAACTCGTGTGTACGCAACTCGCCGATGCGGAGCGGTACGCCACCACCTGGATCGCCGAATCGGTGGGCAGCGCTGACGAACTCGCCTTCCGCATCGGTGCGACCGAGTCGGGCGCGGTCATCGAAGACGAAGAGCGTATCGAGATGAATGTGGGCCGCCGGGTCGCCATCCAGGCGATGGAGTCAGGCGAGGTCCAGGTTCGGGTGGTTCCCGACGAGGCGACAGGCGAAGACGAGAAACGGGATACCGCGGCGGCCGGGGAGGTCGCCGCATTCCCGCTCTCCCACCGTGGCTCAGTCTATGGCGTGCTCGTGGTCAAGACACTGGGCGGGTTCTCGTTTAGAGAGCAGGAGCTCGCCGGGTTGGCCACCCTCGGCAAGACCATCGGATTCGCCAGGGATGCCATCACGAACAAGAAGTTGCTGTTCGCGGACAGCGTCGTGGACCTCAGGTTCTCGGTGGACGAGACGACACTCCCGTTCGTCGAGACGACGGCCAGCCTCGACTGTCGGGCGTGCCTCGACGGACTCGTCGTCTCCACGACCGACGACTCGGTCACGGTCTATCTCGGCATCGAGGAGACCACGGCGGCCGAATTCGCGGAGACGGTAGTCGATGAGCGGGACGTCCGCGAGGCCTGGGTTATCGCCGACGAATCCAATCACAAACGGGTCGGCGTCACGCTGGACGACGCCGCTTCGCTGGGTCGACTCTCCCACCAGGAGGTGACCCTCCACCATATCGATATCGTCGGGGGATCT
Source organism: Halobacteriota archaeon (assembly GCA_051744605.1). Taxonomy (GTDB): domain Archaea; phylum Halobacteriota; class Halobacteria; order Halobacteriales; family Halobacteriaceae; genus Halanaeroarchaeum. Next base: position 8,484 of record JBNJDE010000083.1, on the reverse strand, counting down.
GGGGATTACGGCTTCGAAGCGCCGTTGTCAGTCGATGTCTCTGCAGTCGTCGAGGATCTACAGGAGTGGTATCCGGGTATTCAGTTGCAGGCGAAACGGGAGAAGGACAAACCAGTCACCACGGCGGCGGACGTGGCCACGAGGATGGAGTCCACGCTCACCGACCGACAGTACGAGATATTCGAGACGGCGTACTACGGTGGATATTTCGAGTGGCCACGGGACAGCACCATCGAGGAGCTCGCGGACAGTCTCGACATCGCTGGATCGACGTTCCATCATCACCTGCGTCACGCGCAGCGAAAACTCGCGACCGCGCTCGTTCGCCGGGACGAGGACTGACAGAGAACGCCCGACTGCGTCGGGACGGACCCCTCCCGTCTAGAGATATAGATGCCGAGAGTCGGGCCGATGGTAGACATATAGATTGCATCTACTCCCCCTGGGGATGTCTGGTGTTCGAGTATGGGCCAGGGATATGTTCGACCACGACGAACCCCCGCGGCGCCGAAAGGTCCCATTCCTCCCACGGGGTGGCGGCCAGGTCAGTTAGACGGTGGTGAGTGGCCATGAGTCGGAGCGAAGCTACACCTGCACAGTCGCCGGGAGAATCACTCCAACCGGCTTCTGAACGCGATTCGAAACCGAATCTATGGGTCGAACTCGGAATCGATGTCGGATGCTCTCAGGGCTGCCCCCTCGGGGGACGACCGCGGTCGATCGAACGAGCAACGATACAACTCCTCGGGACCACCTGTCACATCGCCGTCGAGGATTCCGAGACGAGTGCCGACGGGATGAAAACCGTCTCGACAGGCATCGACGATGGGTGTCTCTGTCGGTCACTGTGCGAAGCGGGCCTCACTCCAGTGGAGATGACCGTCGAGGGCGGGTCACTGGTCGTCAGCGGCTACAGTACGGATCGCGAGGGGCTGGGCGAGGCTATTTCGGAGCTAGAGGGGAAGGCCGACCGGTGGCGACTCCGCCGCCTCGCTACGGCAAGCGGGGAACGACACCAGTCGAGACATGGGAGCGCCGGCCAGCCCGAAGAACTGAATCTCACCGAGAAACAACGGGAGGCCGTCCAGTTGGCGGTGGACGAGGGCTACTACGACCGCCCTCGCGACGTCTCGCTCGGGGACCTCGCAGAACGCCTCGACATCACCCGGTCGGCGCTGTCCCAGCGCCTGAACGCGGTCGAATCGAAACTCGTCACGGATCTCTCGCGTCATCTGTAATCCGTTCGATACTCGGGGTGTCGGAGGTGGAAAACGGTGGGCCGGCCAGCCTGAAGCGAGCGCCGTTCAGCCGACGATGGAGTACGTGAAGAGGAAGCCGAAGTAGATCACCACCAGTACGCCCACGGCGATCAACCGAAACCGCCACAGGGCGTCGGACTCTGTCTCGTACTCGGTTCGGTACCGGTCTCGTTCCCGTTCGGTCGCCTGCTCCCAGTGTTCTTCCCCGATGTGAAGGGCGAGCAACTGCGGGGTCTGTTCCGGTCGGCCACAGTACGGACAGTGATGGACGGTCGCGGCCCCGGAGGATGGCTGGTCCGTCATAGATAGGGAAGGGGAATCGACGGTTGGAAGACGATTCCGATGCTCGCCATCGTGTAGAGAACCATGGCGGCGGTGTAGGTGTACTGGCTGCGCAGTGGCTGGAGTCGTCCGGTGAAGCTATCGAAGGCGATGCCGTGGGCGACCCAGATGGCCACCACGTGTCCCACGAGGACGAAAACGAGTTGGACGGTTCCGAACCAATCGGGAATGACCAGAATCGGCAGTTGGGCCGGAGGCGACAGTGGATTCGCCGAGAGCACGGCGACCGATGGGACGAACTGGACGAAGTACGCCAGGTAGTGCGCGAGGTGATAGCCGACCGCGATGGGGAGCAATGCCTGAGCGAAGCGGATGCCCACGGTAGTCTCGTCGAGGACCGTGTTGGCGAGTCGTTTCGCGTATCGGGAGGCGAGGAAGTACGCGCTCGCGAAAACCACGAATCCCGCGATGAGCAATCCGACGTACCCGAACAGGGGCGGGACACCGACGTCGACGAGTGGCGTGATGATCGCGTTCCAGGCCGGCGTTGCCACGAAGCCGTCGAACGTCGTCAACCAGAGCAATCCGATGACGAAGGCCACGTCGTCGACTCCGGTCACGAGACCGTCGTCGACGAGGTGCCACCCGGGCAGTCCAGCCCGAAGTCCCTGCTCGGTTCGCTGGATCGGCGCGATCCACCCGAAGAAGTGGAATACCCGGGAGATCGGGTCGGCGTTCTCGAACCACGCCTCCGTCCCGAAGACGAGCGCACCTGCGACGGTGACGAGGGAGTAGACGGCGACGACACCGGCGAGCAGCGCGGGTCGTTCGGCGATCGGATTCGTGACTTCGACCCAGACCAGGACGAAGAGACCGACGAGACTCGGCCACGACCCAAGGACGGCCGGATACCGGACGTCGAAGGAGACGGGAAAGAGATCGGCGAGGAACCGCCACGGGTTGAGGGTTGGCCAGGTGTTCCCCAGCAGATAGACCGACATCGCATAGCCGGCCCACCAGAGCGACCAGACGAAGAGGACGAGGAGGTTCGCCGAGCCGGTTTGCGGCCCGAAGAACCCGACGTAGAGGAGAGTTACGAGGACGCTGACGCCGACCGCACCGCCAATCCCTGGGAGCCAACTCGGGCGATTGATATCGAACGAGAGGCCCCACCCGTTGATCGACTCGATGAACTGCCGGTCGGTGACCATGCTCACCAGCAGGAAAGAGGCACCGATGACAGCGCCACTCGTGAGCAACACGAGCCACGTTGGAATGGCCACCGACTCACGGGATCCATCGAGACCGCTCGCGTGCGCGATGACTGGTCGGGTGATCACGATCAGACTCAGGAGTATCGTGGTTGTCAGCAACGCCCCACGTCGACGACGTGTGGTCGGCTGTCGGTCGGGTCGGGAAATCGAGGTCATCGCTGTTCTAGAACCGCTCCGAGACCGGGTTGTTCACCAGACAACGGTGCTGGCTTCGCGCGGCGTAGATGGCCCCGATCAACAGCACGGCCATCAACAGATCCAGGCCGTGTTCGATCACGTGGTGGGTCCCGAGGTCGAGGAGTCCGACCACCGTCAGACCCCCGATGAACGCCTTCAATGCGAGGACGACGAGTGCGGCGGCGACGAGGAGATACGAGAGCGACGGACGTCGTCTGAACGCCTGTATGCCGATGATCGCGAGCGCTAGCGACACGATCCCGGAGAGTATCACGAGGGTCGCCACCACGAGTGGATCCCCGAACGACGGCACCTCAAGTGCGAACGCGGCCATCGGAGTCGGTCGAACCGATGGAAGATATCGTAAAGATGGTTGTGGCCCAAACCTCGAATGCACCCGTGCGACGACGGCCGATCGACTGGATCGACGGTGTCCGCTACCCCGAACAGCGCTGTCTGCGTATCGCGTGAATCGGCAGAGGGGTCGGGCATACCACAATATTTTGGTCAGTCCCTAATCAAACAGGTCGTCATAGCGACCCCACCACGGGGCCGAAGAGCGGCCGGTATCGCGAAGACTTTCGACACGCATACCAGAACCATCTTTTTGTGGTACCCGCAAGTAGCACCATAATATGGTGGGCGCTACGCAGGCCACACTCTCGATCGCGACCGGCGTGCTCCTCCTGGGGGCCACCGCCTGGCTCGCTCGAGTCGAGAACTGGACTGCTTCACCGGCCGGAGGCGGAGCAGAAGGGACCGTTGGAGAGAGATCACAGACGGGGTACGGGCATGGCCACGAGAAGCCATCTGGCATCCTGCGGTGGCTCACGACCGTCGACCACAAGGACATCGGAATCATGTACGGCATCTACGCGATCATCGCCTTCGCGTGGGCCGGATTCTCGGTCCTCCTGATGCGGACCGAACTGCTGACGCCGGACGCGACGATCATCGAGATCGGCACCTACAACGCGCTCATGACCTCCCACGGGACGACGATGCTCATCGTCTTCGGGACGCCTGTCATGGCCGCGTTCGCGAACTACTTCCTGCCCTTACTCATCGGCGCCGACGACATGGCCTTCCCCCGGGTGAATGCCATCGCGTTCTGGTTGCTCCCGCCCGGAGCACTCCTCATCTGGGCCGGCTTTTTCCTCCCGGAGATGCAGGGCTCACAGACGGCCTGGACGATGTACACGCCACTGGCCACGCAATCGAGCAATCCCGGCGTGGACCTCTTCTTGCTCGGACAGCACATCATCGGGGTAAGTGGCCTGCTGAGCGCCATCAACTTCATCACGACGACCTTCACCGAGCGCGACGTCTCCTGGAAGGAACTGGATATCTTCTCCTGGACGGTACTCGCCCAGGCCGGCCAGATCCTCTTCGCCTTCCCACTCCTCGGTGCGGCGTTGATCATGCTCATCATGGATCGCAACTTCGGCACCACGTTCTTCGCCGTCGAGGGGGGAAGTCCGATCCTCTGGCAACACCTCTTCTGGTTCTTCGGGCACCCGGAGGTGTACATCCTCATACTGCCGCCGATGGGACTCATCAGTCTCATCATCCCACGCTTCTCCGGTCGGAAGCTGTTCGGGTTCAAGTTCGTCGTCTACTCGACGCTCGCGATCGGGGTCCTCTCCTTCGGCGTCTGGGCCCACCACATGTTCACGACCGGGATGGACCCGCGGCTCCGCGCCAGTTTCATGGCAGTCACGCTGGCTATCGCCGTCCCGAGTGCGGTGAAGACGTTCAACTGGATCACGACGATGTGGGACGGAAAGTTGGTCCTGAAGACGCCGATGCTGTTCGCGGTCGGCTTCCTCTCCAACTTCATCATCGGCGGCATCACCGGCGTGTTCCTGGGGTCGATTCCCATCGACATGTACGTCCACGACACCTACTACATCATCGGCCACTTTCATTACATGTTGATGGGCGGGACCGTGTTCGCCCTCTTCGCGGGCTTCTACTACTGGTTCCCGATGTTGACCGGTCGGATGTACCACGAGACGTCCGGGAAGATCCACTTCTGGCTCTCGCTGATCGGGACGAACGTCACGTTCTTCGCGATGCTCGTGCTGGGATGGGGCGGCATGCCTCGACGGTATGCGACGTACCTCCCGCAGTTCGCCGACTTGCACGTCCTGGCGACCGTCGGAGCGTTCATCATCGGCATCGGGCAGGTCGTCGTCCTCATCAACCTGCTCGTCTCGTACCGATACGGCGAGCGCGTGACGACCGGGGACCCGTGGGATCTGAAAGAAGACGGACTACTAACCCCCGACTGGGAGTGGTTCGAGAGAGAGCGCGTTCGCCCGATGGCCGACGGTGGAACACCCGAAACGGACGACTCAGGACCAGAGACGGAGGGAGAACGATGACACGGACGCGCTTGCGTCGTAGTGCGACGCTGGGGTTCGCCGGTCTCCTGGCCACAGCCGTTTTCACCACGCCAGTCGCTGCACAGTCGACGACAAGAGACCTCGTCATGGGATTGAACAGGGATCTCTTGTTACTCGCCGTCCCCATCGCCATCTTCATGGAGGGACTGTTGCTCTACACGGTCCTCAAGTACAGGAACAACGACGAGGCCAAACCCACGCCCGAGAACAAGGGTCTCGAGATATCCTGGACGGTGGCGACGGCCCTCATCCTCGTGTTCGTGGGGTTCGCCTCCTACCAGGTACTCGCCCATCCCGACGTGACGCCGTCGCCGGAAGCCGAGGCACAACTCCCCGACGACGCCGTGGTGGTCGACGTGACTGCACGACAGTTCCTCTGGGAGTTCGACTACCAGGACGAGAACGTCTCGACGCTCAACGAGATGGTGGTCCCGACGGACCGGCCGATTTACTTACGGGTGCACTCGGCGGACGTGATACACGCCGTCCACGTGCCGGAACTCGCGTTGAAGGTCGACGCCATCCCGGGACAGACCAACAGGTTACAGACGACGATTACCGAGGAAGGCACCTATCAGCTATACTGCGCGGAGTACTGCGGCCAGGGGCACTCCAAGATGCTCGCGACCGTCGAAGTCGTGAGTAGCGCCGAGTACGAGGACTGGCTCGACGAACAACAGAGCGACGACGAGGAGGACGACTGAGATGAGCGTCGGAGACTCCGAGACGGTCGACGGATCGAGTAGCGAGCCACACCTCCCTGCACCGGACGACTGGCCTCGAGCCTTCGGAGAGGCGTCCTGGTGGCCGTTCGTCGCGGCACTCGGTGCGGCCGCGATCTACACCGGATTCGGCCTCTGGCTCGTCTTCCTCCAGGGTTGGGCTGCCCTCCCCGAGATGGCCGGTGCGGCCGTCATCGTTCTGGGGGTCGTCGTCTTCATCGGCGGGCTCTACGGGTGGCTCTACCAGGCGTTCATCGCCCATTTCTGGAATCGGCCCGGGGACGCAGCCAAATTCCGCTGGGGGATGATCCTGTTCCTCGCCACGGAGGTGGCCACGTTCGGAACGGGGTTCATCTATTACTTCTTCATCCGCGTCGGACCGTGGCCACCGGGTGAACTTCCGCACCTCCTGACCTCCCTGGTCGCCGCCAACACGGTGATACTGATCACCAGCAGTTTCACGCTTCACTTCGCGCACACGGCGCTCCGCGACGGTAACCGACAGCGCTTCCGCACCCTGCTCGGCGCTACCGTCGTCCTCGGGGTGGTCTTCCTCGCCGGTCAGGCCTACGAGTACTTCCAGTTCGTCGTCACCGAAGGGTTCGGACTGGCCAGTGGCCCGTTCTACAGTGCCTTCTTCGGGCTAACCGGTCTCCACGGACTCCACGTTCTGCTCGGCGTGGTTCTCCTCCTGATTCTCTTCATCAGAGGGATAGCCGGGCAGTTTTCGGCCGAGCGACACACGTCCGTGGCGACGGTGACGATGTACTGGCACTTCGTCGACGCGGTGTGGATCTTCCTGGTCACGACGCTCTACGTGGGGGCGGTCGTCTGATGGTCGCGAACGACGACGGGGCTTCGAACCACGATGGCCCCACTGGTATCCCCGGGAGTCGGGAGCTGATGAGCGCGTGGCCACCCTTCGTTGCCCTCGGACTGGTGGTCGCCGAGATTGGAATCGTCATGAACCTGGTCCCGCTGTCGATCGGTGGTATCCTGCTGTTCGGCGGGAGCGTCGCCGGCATCCTGCAGGATGCAGCGATGATAGAGCGGCCCTGGTACGCCCTGGCCGTGGTCGGCGTTCTCTTCGCACTCTTCGGCGGCGGGCTGTGGTGGACACAGCTAGATTCGCTCGCACTCGCCCACGTCCTGAGCGTGGGGGCCGCGAACCCGATCGCCATCCGCGGTGAGGCCATCCTCCTCGCGGGTGTACTCCTCGTCGTGGGCGCCGTCGCAGGTACAGTCTACGAACCACTCCGCAACTCCCCCTAACTACCCATGGCATCCCAACCCTGGACGACAGAAACGCTACTGGACATCTCGGTGAACGTCGTACCCCTGGTGGTCCTCGCCGCCTTCCTGGTACTCATTATGGGGGTGGCGTACTGGGGGATGAATCTGACGCTAGTGCCGATCCTGGCGATCGGGCTCATCGTCGTCCCGGCTATCATCCTCGCGTACGTCACGTACGTCGCAGCTATCAAGATCGAGTCGTGAACTGGACGACGGTCTGCTGACCGGTCATCCGAGAGAATCAGGCCCGCAGACAGGTCAGCCGAGGACGAGAATGAAACCGGTCGCGAACATCAGGAATGCGAGTCCACCGAGGATCAAACCGAGGATCGTTTTCTCTTTCATTGTCGTGGATTAGCGATCGTCGAAGTCGTTCGTGAAGGCGATCCAGCCGAGCAACGTCATGAACAGGATGGGCGGCAGAATGACGAATCCCCAGAGCGGGTCGATGCCCCACACCAACAACAGGACGACGTCTGCCACCCCGAGCAGGAGGAACGGGGTGACGAGCAGGGCCGCCTGCTTCCGATTCCGGGACGTCGAACCGACGTTCGGTGTGCTCATCGCTGATTCTCCTCCGCGAGCATACGGTCGACCAGTCGGGTGAACCGGGAGACCATCATCCCGAGCAGGGTCGGATCCGCGTTCCGGACGAGTTCGATGGTTTCGGCCGGGCGAAGGAGTTCGAGGGTCACCTGGTTTCGCGCGGAGTGCCGCTTGTCGACGACCTCCTGTTCGACGAGATGGTCGAGGTGCCACTCGAGCGTACTCCGGGCGAGGTCGAGTTCCTCGGCCAGCGCGTTCGGGCGGACTGGCCCGGACTCGAGCAACGCGGCGACGACGTCACGGGTCGTCTCCCGCCGCAACAGTGCCAGCGTTCGGCGCTCCCAGTCGTCGTACGTATCGGGGAAGTAGTGTGTCCGTCCGTAGAGTTCCGTCTTGACGACCTCGTCGGTCGAGTCCAGTTGTTTGAGATGGTACTGGACCTGCCCGGTGGCGAGGTCGAGTGAACGAACGAGCCCGTTGAAGTGTATCCCCGGCTGGGTCCGGACCGCTTCCGCGATCCGCG
>JBNJDE010000082.1:0-11030 GCA_051744605.1 Halobacteriota archaeon | reverse complement strand
ATAGTCCCGGGCGGATTCGAACCGCCGTCATAGGCTGTCTTCCCGGTACGGAGTTCCGTACTGGTCCAAAGGCCCATATGATTGGCCACTACACCACGGGACTCCGTGTATCGATATCGGTCGGAAATACAAAGACATTGCTTTTTGCGAATGCCAGACGGTATCGGTATCCCGACCGGCCAGGGTGACGGTCACTGGTCGCCGATATCGACGATTCTGGAATACGGGCCCCAGGAAGGGGAAGACTCGCTCAGTCCTCTGTCGCCACGGTCTCGGCTTCGAGGTGCACACACGAGTCGCGTTCGGGATCGAAGCAGTCGGGGCATTCCGGCTCGCGGTCGATGATCATATCGAGGCGATCGGCCACCGTCTCGTCGATGACCGGTTCGAGTTGGCGCGCCTCCGTCCGGTAGTCCTCGACGCCGAGGACGTTGCGCAAGAAGCGTTCCAGGATGCAGTACGTCTGCAGCGCGTCCCGACCGCGGTGCTCGCCATCGGAGGTCAACTGGACGCCCTTGTACTTCTCGTGTTCGACGAGCCCCTGGTCCTGGAGTTTGCCGATCATCTCGTTGACGCTCGCCGGACTCACCTCGAGGTGCTCGGCGAGGGCACCGGTCGACGCCCGACCACCCTCGACCTGCTGGACGACGTAGATCGCCTTGAGGTACTGATCAGCGGTGTTCATCTCGGACACCGCCCCGGAGTTGCCCCAGCACCGCTCGACTGCGATAGAGCGCGTCTCACGTTCGCTCACCCATGAGATTCGCGATCGCCGCGACCCCCTCCGCCTCGTCTTTGCGGATCTCTCGAAGGACCTCGAGGAGACGGTCTCGCTCGATGGAAAATTGCTTCTCCGACTCTTCGATGGCGCCGATGAGGTCGTCGTAGAACTTGTAGGCGGACTCTTCGCCGTGCAACTGGTCGTAGAGGACCCCGTCGAAGTCCGCGGCGCTCGTCTTCGCGTACTGTTCGCCGACCAGCGCCTCGATCTCGTCGAAGGCGACGCTGCTCGCATCGAGTTCCTCGATGAGCCCCTCGATGCGTTCGCGATGCTGGGCGGACTCGGCGCTCACCGATTCGAGCAGGGTTTCGATGTCCGCGTCGCGTTCCGCTTCGGGGAGTCGCCGGTACTGTTCGTAGGCGCGCGCCTCGACGACCTCCTCGAGGACGACGGCGATCTGGAGCAATCGAGCGAGATGATCGTCCGATTCCACGACTGGCGTGGTGCTCACGGCGAGCAGCCCCCCGGCAGCCGTGGTCCCGTGCGTCTCGACATGCACCATCATCTGGTCTGGGTACCCTTAAGCGGTTCTCTCGCGGTGACGATCGTCGGAACGGGAACGCGTCGACGATCAGTCCTTCAGACGGGCGGCGATGCCGGTCTGGAGGTCCTCGCGGAGTTCCTCGACGTCGACCTCTTCGAGGACGGGGACGAAAAAGCCCTCCACGAGCATGTTCTTCGCGGTCTGCTCGGGGACGCCGCGCGTGACCATGTAGAAGAGGTCTTCGCGGTCGATCTGGCCGACCGTGGCCGAGTGGGAGGCCTCGGTATCGTGGTTGTTGATGATGAGCTTCGGCGACGCGTCGGCCTCGCTCCGATCGGAGAGCATCAGCGTGTTCTCGCGCTGATATGAACTGGTGTCCCAGGCGTCCCGACCGACGTCCTGAGTCCCCTCGTAGACCGAGCGAGCCTCGTCGTCGATGACGCCCCGGGTGACGAGGTCGGCAGTGGTGTGCTCGCCGCGGTGCCAGACCTTCGAGTCGAGGTCGAAGTGCTGATCGTTGTGGCCGAAGAACGCGCCGACGATCTTCGTCTCCGCGTTGTCCGCACCCAGCAGCGTGCTGACCTCGGTCTTGGTGAGCCTCGAGCCGAGGTTGCCCTCGAACCACTCGAGCGTCGCGTACCGCTCGGTCTCGCCGCGCTTGAGGGTGTAGTTGTACGTCCGCTCGTCGAACTCCTGCAGCGAGCCGTACTGGACGTAGCTGTTCTCCCCGGCGACGACCTCGACGATGCCGCTGTAGTAGCGTTCGTCGTCGACCGATTCGCCGCTCGCTCGTTCGACCGACCCACTGTCCTGACGCTCCAGGATGGTGACCGAGGCGTTCTCCTCGGTGACCACGAGCGTGTAGTTGAACAGCGAGTGGCCGTTCATCGTCGTCCGAATCGTCACGTCCTCCGCGTCCACACCGGCCGGGACGTACACTACCGTCCCGGTGGTGAACAGCGCCGTGGAGAGGGCGGTGAGACGGTTCTCCTGGGGGTCGACGGTGGAGCCGAAGTGGTCCTCGAGTAGTTCGGGGATCTCTTCGAGCGCGTCCTCGAAGGGCAGGACCGTCACGTCGTCGGGGCCGACCTGGTCTTTCTCCTCGGTCTGGGAGAGTGGTTCGACCAGGGCCTCGTAATCGAGGTCTTCCAGGTTGGTCCAGCGACGACCCGGTGTCTGGATGACCGGTGGGTAGTCGAGGTCGTCGAGGGCCGCGAGTGCCTCCAGACGCGTTTCGAGGAGCCACTCCGGCTCGTCGAGTGTTTCAGAGATCTGTCTGACCGTATCTTCCGAGATGTCTGCGTGTAGCTGCGTACTCATTCTTACCCGAGGCTTCCCTCCATCTCGAGCTCGATGAGACGGTTGAGCTCGACGGCGTATTCGATTGGCAGTTCTTCGGTGATGGGCTCGATGAAGCCAGCGACGATCATCTGTTTGGCATCGTCGTCGTCGAGGCCGCGACTCTGGAGGTAGAAGACGTCCTCGTCGCCGATCTTGCCGACCGTCGCCTCGTGGGCGACGTCCACCTTCGACTCGTTGATCTCCATGTACGGCATGGTGTCGGAGGTGGATTCGTTGTCGAACATCAGGGCGTCACACTCGACGCTCGTCGAGGAGTTCTCGGCACCGTCGCTGATGTGGACGAGTCCGCGGTAGTTGGTGCGACCACCGTCCTTGCTGATGGACTTGGACTCGATGGTTGACTTCGTCTCCGGCGCGTTGTGATAGACCTTCGCCCCGGTGTCGATGTTCTGTCCCTCGCCCGCGAAGGCGATAGTGATGTGGTTGTCCGAAGCGCCCCGTCCCTTGAGGATGGTACAGGGGTAGAGCATGGTCGCTTTCGAACCCATACTCCCGGAAACCCACTCCATGCGGCCACCCTTCTCGGCGATGGCGCGCTTGGTGTTCAGGTTGAAGGTGTTCTTCGACCAGTTCTGCACGGTCGAGTACTGGACGTGGGCGTCCTCCTTGACGAAGACCTCCACGGCGCCCGAGTGCAGGTTGTGGACGCCGTACTGCGGGGCCGAACAGCCCTCGATGTAGTGGACTTCGGAGCCGGGCTCCGCGATGATGAGGGTGTGCTCGAACTGTCCCATCCCCTCGGAGTTCATCCGGAAGTACGCCTGGATCGGCATCCCCACCGTGACGTCCTCGGGGATGTAGACGAACGAACCGCCGGACCAGACGGCGCCGTGGAGCGCGGCGAACTTGTTGTCGCTCGGGGGCACCGCCTTCGTCATGAAGTACTCCTTGACGATCTCGGGGTGCTCCCGGACCGCCTTGTCCATGTCCATGAAGATGACGCCCTTCTTCTCCCACTGCTCTTGCATGTTCTGGTAGACGATCTCCGACTCGTACTGCGCGCCGACGCCGGAGAGCGCCTCTTTTTCGGCTTCGGGGATGCCGAGTTTGTCGAAGGTGTCCTTGATGTCGTCGGGGAGGTCGTCCCACGAATCGGCCCCGCCGCGAGTCTCGATGTCGGGGCGGATGTACGGAACGATCTCCTCGACGTCGAGTTCGGACAGGTCGGGTTGGCCCGGCCAGTCCGTCGGCATGGGCATCTTGTGGTACTGTTCGAGGGCACGCAGACGGCGGTCGAGCATCCACTGTGGCTCGTCTTTGTCCTCGGAGATCGCGCGGATGGTCTCCTCGGTTAGCCCCTTCTCTGACTGGAATGCCGAAGCTTCCTCCTTCTTGAAGGCGAATCGTGCTTCGGTGTCGGTCTCTTGTAGGTCGTCCTCGGAACTCATGATTGTGTCTCTCCTTGATTATGCGGTGCTGTAGACTTCGTCGCGGACCCAGTCGTAGCCCTTGTCTTCGAGTTGCTCGGCGAGGCTGGCGTCGCCTTCCTTGACGATCCGCCCGTCGAGCATGATGTGGACGGTGTCGGGTTCGACGTAGTCCAGGATCCGCTGGTAGTGGGTGATCTGGAGGATCCCCGTGTCCTGTTCGTCGCGAAGGGCATTGATCCCGTGCGCGACGTCCTGGAGACGGTCGATGTCGAGTCCGGAGTCGATCTCGTCGAGGACGGCCACGACGGGTTCGAGCATCGCGGCCTGGAGGACCTCGTTTTGCTTCTTCTCGCCGCCGGAGAATCCGGCGTTCAGGTATCGTTGCGCGAACTTCGCGTCCATGTCGAGCAGCTCCATCTTCTCCTGGAGAATCTTCTGGAACGAGGCCACGTCGATGGCGCCGTCGTCCTGGATGCCCTGTCTGGGGTCGGTATCGTACCCCTCGTCTTCCGCTTCGTCCTCGGCATCGTCCTCGCCGTAGAGGAGCTCCTCGCGCTCTTCGATCTTCGCGTTGAGCGCGGTGCGAAGGAAGTTCGTGAGCGTGACGCCCTCGATCTCGGCCGGATACTGGAAGCCGAGGAACACGCCCAGTGCCGCGCGCTCGTGTGGTTCGAGGTCGAGGAGGTTCCAGGTTCGCGCGTCCTCGGGGATCTCGATCTCGTCGAAGTCGCCGTCCTCGAGGTGCAAGAGGATCTCGCCCTCGGTGACCTCGTAGGCCGGGTGTCCGGCGATCACCTTCGCCGTCGTCGACTTGCCACTCCCGTTGGGACCCATCAGCGCGTGAATCTCGCCGCTGTGGACGGTGAGATCGACGCCGTTGAGGATCTGCTCGTCCGCGTCTTCGACCGTTGCGTGGACGTTCTTGAGTTCTAAGGTAGCCATTGATTAGGTCATCCTAAACCAGGGGAGAGTGACGTTTAATGCTTGCGCATGCGGCGACACCATTTCGTAATTGGCAAAGTATTGTTCGATAGACGGAAACCGAGCCCCGTCGAGGCGAAGTGATTCCATCACAAAACCCAAGCCTCCCCCGCGTAACGGTTGGACCATGACACGCGAGAACCCCCTCGACGGGAAGACGGCTATCGTCACCGGAGCGTCCGCAGGAATCGGTGCCGAGACCGTACACGCGCTCGCCGAAGCGGGCGCCGACGTCGCACTCGCCGCCCGTAGCGAGGATCGACTCGAGGAAATCGCGGAGACGGTAGCGACGGACCACGACGTCGAGACGCTGGTCGTGCCGACCGACGTCACGGACGAGGACGCCGTCGCGTCGCTCGTCTCGGAGACGGTCGACCACTTCGGTAGCCTCGACGTCCTCGTCAACAATGCGGGACTCGCGCGGGGAAGCGACGTCGAAAGCCTCTCGACGGAACGCTACCGGCACATGATGGCCGTCAACACGGACGGGATGTTCTTCACGACGCGCGAGGCGCTCCCCCACCTGCGTACCTCGTCCGGACATCTCATCTTCATCGGAAGTTTTGCGGGGAAGTTCCCCCGGCCGTTCAATCCCATCTATGCGGCTACCAAGTGGTGGACCCGTGGCTTCGCGAAGAGCGTCTCGGCGGACGCGGGCGAGGACGACGTCGCCGTGACCGTCATCAATCCGTCGGAGGTGCGGACCGAGTTCTACTCGGAGGACGGTGACCCCTTCGAAGAACAGTTCGACGAGGGCGAGGTCTCCGAACCGGAAGAAATCGCCGCAGCCGTGGTCTTCGCCGCCGAACAGGACCACTCGATGGTCTCCGAACTGGACCTGTACCGCCGCGACAAGTTCTCGTTCTTCTGATCAGTCGTCCGCGGTCACGCCCACGGGCCCCTGTTCGATGTCGGTGCCGAGCATGTCCAGGAACTCCGCCAGCCACTCGGCGTGGTCCGGCCAGGCCTGCGCGGTCACCAGGTTCCGGTCGCGGGTCACCTCGTCGACCCAGCTACAGCCGGCAGCCTCGACCTCGGGTCGAACCGCCGGATAGGACGTCATCTCGTAGCCGTCGAGGACCCCCGCCGCGGCCAGGATCTGTGGGCCGTGACAGAGCGTCGCGACCGGTTTCTCCGTCTCGAAGAAGTGCCGGACCACCTCGAGGACCTCGTCGTACGTCCTGAGGTACTCAGGCGCCCGACCGCCCGGGACGACGAGTGCGTCGTAGTCGGCCGGATCGATCTCGTCGAACGTCGCGGTAACCGCGAAGTCGTGGCCGCGCTCCTCGAGATACGTCTGGTCGCCCCGGAAGTCGTGGATCGCGGTCTTCACCGTGTCACCGGCCTCCTTGTCCGGGCAGACCGCGTCGACCTCGTGGCCGACCATCTCGAGTGCCTGGAACGGTACCATCGTCTCGTAGTCCTCGCCGAAGTCGCCGACGAGCATGAGGATCTTCTTGCCAGTCATTGGTGGAACACAGCGACATCTTGTGCTCCAGCCAACATAATTCTGCTGGCGCCGGGGGCCGTCCGTTCGCGACGGCACCACCTACATGTAACTACCCAGGCCGGTCTGGGTCTGGCCGTTCTTGACCTCCTGCCACGAGATGTCCAGCGCTTCGAGGACGCGGGCGATGGGGCCCTTGAGCGTCTTGTCCAGCATCTTGTCCCAGTCGACCTCGAACTCGTCCGGTATCTGGTCGGCGAATTCGTAACAGATGACGTCCGGATCCCGCTTGAAGTCGAGATAGAGCGGGTCCTCCGCAAGGTCCGGGCGCTCCGATTCGAGACGTCGGAAGTACTCGGGATGGACCTTCTCGAGGTAGAGGCGCTTGGGTTTGCTCCCCCGCTGGAAGTTCGTCCCGAGCAGCATGTTCGCGTACTTCGCCCCGCGGACGTGCGCGGTGTCCGTGTCGTAGTTGTTCAGCCGTTTCCCGATGCCGCCGGGGATACCGACCTCCTCCAGGTCGACTTCGCCCGAACTGAACCGTTCGATGACCTCGTGAACGTACTCCTTGACGCCCTCGATGTCGCCCTCCGTGACGATGCGCTCGATGACCGTCTTCTGGACCTCCTTCGTGATGGGCGCGATGTCGGAGCGCTTGTACTCGAAGCCGGTGATGTCGATGTCGTCGACTTCCTTGCCCTCCTTCCAGATGATGTGGCCGGCGTACCGCTTTTTCTTTCCCGCCTGGAAGAACCGGCGGTAGAGCTTCTCGAACTCGATCTGAAAGCGGTGGTCCTCGGCGTTCAACCGCTCGCTCGCGAAGTCGTCGTAGGAGTCGTTGATGTACTCCTCGAGGTCGAAGGACTGCTCGATGGCCTCCTCGGGCGTGACGTCGGTGCCCAGTTCCAGCATGACCGAGTCGGTGTCCCCGTAGATCACCTCCTTATCGCGTTCGTTCGCTGCCGTCTCGGTGTACTCGATGACGTCGCGGCCGGTCGCGGTCACCGCCGCGCCCATCTCCTTGTCGTAGAGACGGAACCGTTCCCAGCCCAGGACGCCGTAGAGGCTGTTCATAATCACCTTGACGGCGGCCTGCTGGCGATCGTAGACGTCGTACTCGTCGCTGTCGGGGTCGTACTCGTTCCGGAGGGCCTTCTTCTCGTCCCGTTCGGCCAGTAACTCGTCGACCATCGCCCGGATGACCCCGTCCGGTTCCTTGCGGAAGTGGGTTCCATTGGGCGCCCGGTAGGTCGCTCCGTCGTAGGCGTCGGGGTCGACTTTTGTCTCCGGCGAGGCGTTGATGGTCACCATGCACATCGGGTACAGCGACTTCAGGTCCAGGACCGTCACCATCTCCCTGACGCCCGTGATGGGGTCGAAGACTGCGCCCCCCTCGTAGGCCTCGCTCTCCTGTTGGCCCTTCGACGGGAGGACGAACTCGCCGTGGACGTTGTGCAGGACGTACATGTCCACCGCGTCCCCGGGGGTGGTCGCGTCCTCCAGTTTACACCCGACGAACCCGGCGACCTCCCGCCAGAACTCGACGATGTCCTGCTTGCGGTCGATCTCGACGCACAGCTCCACGTCGCGGACGTTGTACTCGAGGAGTCGTTCGGGATCGTCTTCCCAGAGGGTGCCGATGTCGCCGGTGTACCGTTCCTTCCCGACGCCCAGTTCCTCTTCTGCGACCGCATCCAGGCGATAGGAGTCCAGTTCGGAGAACTGGGTCCGCTGGTACCCGTACAGCAGGTCGAAGACGACCCGGCCCTTGACGTTGGGGCCCTGCCAGTCGCTGCGCCACACCTCGTCGACGCGGGAGAGACGGTCGGGGTCCATCCCGAGGACGTCCATCCGGTCGAGGAGGTACGGGGCGTCGAAGTCCGCGAAGTTCCACCCCGTCAGGACGTCCGGATCGGTCTCGTCGAGGTACTCGAGGAAGGCATCGATCATGTCGGTCTCCGCCTCGAAGGCCCGGACGTCGATCTCCCGTTCCCCGTCGAGCAGGTCGAGGTCGGTGATGGTATCCGGTGGGGTCGTCCCACCATCGGGCGCCTCGAACAACCAGGCGACGTATTCGTCGCGGAAACTGTCGTGGCTCGTCAGACACACGATTGGCTCCTCGCCGTCCTCGGGGAACCCGGATCGGTCGTCGACCTCGATGTCGAAGGTGTTGATCCGGAGGGCCGCGTCCGCCTCGGTCGGTTCGACCTCCTCGTGATGAACGTAGATGGACCCGTCGTCCGCCCGACGGTCCGGGACGCGGATCCCGGTCGTGATGTCCTTGTCGATGAGGAACCGATTCGGGAAGAGGATGTCCGCCTCGTAGTGGTCGAAGTAATCCCGGACGCTGCCCACGTCGCGCGGCGTCCTGCCGAATATCTTCGTGAGGGGCTCGCCGCGAATGCTCTCGTACCCGTCTTCGCTCCCCGTCAGGCTATCTCGTGCGAGGTCGTCGTCCGTGACGGACTCGGACGGCGCGTAGAAGTACGGCCGGAAACCGTGGACGCGAACGTGTTCCGCTTCGTTCTCACCATTGCGACCGAAGACGTGGATGACGGGGCGTTCCCGCTCGCCCTCCCCCTCGACGGTGTAGTTGACCTGCGTTACCGCGAGGTCGACGGTCGCAGAGACCGGGGGCAGTGCATCGGCTTCGGCCGTCAAGATCTCGTTGACGACCGGATCGGCGTCTCCAGCGACGGCGACCGCCTCCGCTTCCCGTTCGTCCGTCGTCGAGTTCCCCTCGTCCGTCTCGGTGAACGCCGAGAGGTCCGCGTTGCTCATTACCACCGCATTGTCGTTGGGCACCTAAAAGGTGGCCGTCACGCCGTTGGCGCCGACCCACGGAAAGAGCTATACCATGCTAACACATACCAAGGAGAGAGGTGACCTACTGTGAGTGATTCCGCAACGGGCGGCGAACGCCCGAGCGACGTGCCCCAGTTGCCCGAACTGAACGACCCGGTCGACCGGATAGAAGGCTACCGGACCGAGAACGGCGTGGTGCTCTACGACTCGCGGAATCCGCTCGCGTGGATCAAATCAACCGTCTCGACGTCTGTCGGCGAGATGCGCTGAGCGCAGAGCCACAATCCTTTTCGAGACGGAGTCCCGACCGGCGGTCGTGCAAGGTGGTTCGGGACCCTCCGAGTCGGCTACTGACTCGTCGGTGGCGAGCGGAGATGGTCCGCCAGGCCCGGAAGCGCTCTCCGAGGACGTCCGACGTCGTTTCCTGGCGATCGTCATCCTTCTCAACGTCGGCATCCTCGCGGTCAGCCTCGGTCTCATGCTCGCGGGATTCCGTGGTCGGTACCGCGACGCAGCACTCCTCGTCGGGGGCGGGGGGATCCTCCTGGCGAGCGCGTATCGACGCTACCGGACCCGCCAGGAGGTATTCGAATCGAGTCCCTGATATCAGGCGGCGTCCAGGGTAGCGGTCGTGACGCGGTCGACGTGTGAACGGTTGGTCGTCGCGTCCTTCTCCACCCGGATGAGGTCGTCGGCCGCGCCCACGAGTTCGTCGTCGTGGCTCACCACGATGATCTGCTCGACCCCGAGTCGTCGCATCGACTCGACGAGTGAGACGAGTTGCGAGACGTGTCCCGAGTCGAGAAAGACCGTCGGTTCGTCGAGGATAAGCGGCGGCATCGGGGCGGCACCGTCGATCCCCTCGGCAAGCAACCGATAGATGGCTGTGCGGAGACTGAGGTTGAACAACGCTCGCTCGCCGCCGGAGAGTTGCTCGGGTTCGAGGGGTTCGCCGTCCTTCTGGTAGACCGTGAGTTCGTACCGGCCGTTCAACTCGATGCGCGCGTACGAGTCGTTCTGATACACGAGATCGAAGGTCTCGTTGAGGAGGCTCTCGAGGCGGGCGACGTTCTGCTGGCGGAGTTCCGCCCTGAGGTCGCCGTACATCGATTCGAGGTCGCTGTTCTCCTCGTGGAGCGATTCGAGGGCATCGACCCGTTCGGCCACCGACTCGCGTTCCTCCCGGAGCGTCTCGAGTTCCTCGATAGCGTTCTCGACGGCCCCGATCTGCCCCTGGAGGCTGTCGCGGCGCTCGGTCAGCGACGCCAGTTCCGCCTCGACGTCCGCCAGGTACTCCTTCGCTCGTTTCCGGTCCTCCCTCGCCTCCTGGATGCGATCCTCGTCGAACGCCTCCTCCAGTTCCTGCTTGCGTTCCCGTGCGGTGGCGAGATGGTCGCGGCGTTCCTCGTTTCGGTCCGCGAGCGATTGCCGTTCGTCTCGCAGTCGTTCGATGGCGTCCTCGTGGTCGGTACGACGGTCGAGCGCCTCGGCGAGGTCCTCGAGGACGTCGATCCGTTCCTTGCGGCTCGCCCGTGCCTCGTTCAGTTCGCCGATGCGTTTGCGTGCCTCGTCGGCGTCCTGCTGGGCCGTCTCGGCCTCCTCTCGGGTCTCCTCGGCCGCCGCTTCGAGTTCGTCGGCCGCCGCTCGCAGTTCCGTCGCGCGGTCGCGCTTCTCCTCGGCGGTCGCGCGACGGTCATCGAGCATCGCCTCGACGTCCTCTTTCTCGTCCGCCAGTCGGTCGATATCGCGTTCGGCCGCTGCCAACGCTTCCGCCCGTTCGAGTCGATCTTCGGTGGCTTC
>JBNJDE010000081.1:0-11087 GCA_051744605.1 Halobacteriota archaeon | reverse complement strand
TCTGCGCGAAGTACAATACATATTTACCTAATGCAATTGGAGTGGTAATCATGCACGACGCGGTGCGCGGCACGGGGTGGATCGTGGCCCTCGTCGGCCTCCTCGTCGGAACGGTCGTCGCCAGCGCCGCAGTCGGGTCGGTCACCATTCCGCCGCTCACGACCGCGAAGATCCTCCTCGAGGCCGTCGTCGTTCCCACCTCCATCGACCTGGCGTGGTCCGCGGCCCAGGGCGGACTCGGCAGCGTGGTTCCCGCGGTCCAGGTCGGCTATTCGCCCGTCGCGACGTTCGCGGTTCCGGAGACGAGCCGGACGATCATCCTCGGCATCCGATTGCCCCGGATCGTCCTCGGCGCCCTCGTCGGGTTCGCGCTGGCCGGAGCGGGCACGGTGATGCAGGGGTTCTTCCGGAATCCGATGGCCGATCCGTCGATCATCGGCGTCTCCTCCGGAGCGGCCGTGGGTGCGGTGGCGGCCATCACGCTCCCGCTCGGCCTGCGCCTCCACACCGCCGCCTTCCTGACGGGATTGGCGACCGCCTTCGCGGTCTACCTCATCGCGACCGAGGGGGGTCGAACGCCGGTCGCGACGTTGCTCCTCGCCGGCGTCGCGGTCCAGACGTTCCTCGGCGCGGTCATCTCCTACATGCTCGTCCACAGCGGCGAGAGTCTCCAGCAGGCGGTCTTCTGGTTGATGGGACATCTCCACAACGCGACCTGGGCCGACGTCAGGATCACGCTGGTCACCGTCCCACCGCTGTTCGTCGCGCTGCTGTGGTACGCGCGTGACCTCAACGTCCTGTTGCTCGGCGAGGAGGACGCGCGCACACTCGGCATCGAGGTCGAGCGGACGAAGCGAATGCTCCTCGGGCTCTCGAGTCTGCTGACCGCGACGGCGGTGGCGGTAGCCGGCGTCATCGGCTTCGTGGGACTCATCGTCCCGCACGTCATGCGGTTGCTCGTCGGCCCCGACCATCGACTCCTCCTGCCCACGAGCGCGCTCGCCGGGGCGGCCTTTCTCGTCGCGACCGACACCGTCGCCCGGACCGGGACGGCCGAACTCCCCGTGGGTATCGTCACGGCAGCCCTCGGCGCCCCCTTCTTCCTCTACCTGCTCCGCCGACGGGAGGTGCACGCGCTGTGATCCCCGACGGCCTCTTCGACCTCCTGGCCACCGTTCGCGCCGAGACCCCCGACCCTCGGGGCGGTCCCGATTCCGGCGCGGTCGACGTCGAAGACGTCTCGGTCGCCCTCGGCGGTCAGTCGATACTCGACGCCGTCTCCCTCGCCGTCGAGGAGGGGGAGTTCATCGGGCTCATCGGCCCGAACGGCTCCGGGAAGACGACCCTCCTCCGCACGATGAGTGGCGTTCTCGTCCCCGAATCGGGGCGCGTCCGTATCGGTGGGACCGAGGTGGGAGGGCTCTCCTCGCGGGCGGTCAGCCGGCGGGTCGCGGTGGTCCCCCAGGACACCCACCTCGCGTTCGACTTCGACGTCCGAGACGTCGTCGCGATGGGGCGGACGCCCTACCGGTCCCGGATCTCCTTCGGCCAGCGCCCCGACGAGGCGACCATCGACGACGCCATGGAGCGGGCGCGGGTCGATCACCTCGCCGACCGATCGGTCGACGCGGTAAGCGGTGGGGAACGCCAGCGCGTGCTCCTGGCCAGGGCGCTCGCCCAGGATACCCCGGTGCTCCTCCTCGACGAACCGACCGCGAGCCTGGACATCAACCACCAGATCCGCACCCTCGAGATCGTGCGGTCGCTGGTCGACGAGGGGAAGACCGTGATCGCGGCCATCCACGACCTCAACCTCGCCGCGCACTACTGCGACGGCCTCGTACTGGTCGGCGACGGCGAGGTTCTCGCGGACGGGACACCGACCGACGTCCTCACCGAATCGCACCTCGAGAGCGCCTTCGGGACGCAGGCAGTGGTCACCAGCCACCCCGTCACCGGGTCGGTCTACGTCATGGCGTTACCCGAGGGCGCGACCGAGGAGACCCGCGAACGCGTCCACGTCGTCGGTGGCGGCGCGACGGGCGCACGCCTGCTCTATCTCCTCTCGGCCGCGGGGTTCGCGGTGACGACCGGGGCGCTCAACGAGGGCGACTCCGACCTGGAGACGGCCAGGCACCTGGGCATCGAGGCGGTCACGCTCCCACCGGGCGCCCCCATGGACGAAGCGGCGACGGCGGCAGTGCGAGACCACGTGCGCGACGCCGCAGTGACCGTCGTCGCCGACGTGGAGATCGGGGTAGGGAACCTCCCGAACCTCGAGGCCGCAGCGGAAGCCGAGAACCTGGTCGTCGTCGAGAAACGACCCTTCGCGGACCGCAACTTCGTCGGCCCGGAGGCACGAGCACGCTACGAGGAACTCCGGCGAGAGGCTGTCGTGGTCGACGAAGCCGACGTCATCTCGACCGTCGAGGACGTCCTCGAGGCCCCCTCGCCCCGACCCGACTGAAATCGCAGTTGGGTTAGGTAAACTTATGTTGATGAGGGCAGTCCCATCGTGCAATGACAGCGCGGTCGCGGTTTCGAACCCTCCTGGTACTCGGACTGGTGGTAGCACTGGTCGGCGCCGGCGCTGGGCCCGCCCTCGCGGCGGGCGCGGTCACCGACCAGGCTTCGACGAACCAACTCGAAGACTGCACCTTCCCGGTCGAGCACACTGACGCGACCGGGGACGCGGTGACCGTCGAGGAGGAACCCGAGACGGTCGTCACGCTCGGACCGAGCGCCGCTCAGACCATGTGGGAGATCGGTGCCGAAGAGAAGGTCATCGGCGTCTCGCAGTACGCCTCCTACCTCGAGGGCGCCGAGTCGCGGACGAACGTCTCCGGCGCAAGTCAGTCGTTCGTCGACACCGAACGCGTCGTCGACGAGGACCCCGACCTGGTGCTCGCACCGGACATCATTCCGGACGAGACCGTCCAGACGCTCCGGGAGGCCGGGTTGACGGTCTACAAGTTCGAGGCGGCCACCTCGCTGGCCGACGTCGAGGAGAAGACGCGACTGACGGGCCAGCTGGTCGGCGCCTGTGCGGGGGCCGACGAGCGTGCGACCGAGATGAACGAGTCCCTCGAGACCGTTCGCGACCGCATCGACGACGAGGACCGCCCGCGCGTGCTCTACTACATGGGAGGCGGGTACACGGCCGGCGAGGGAACCTTCATCGACGGGATCATCGAAGCGGCCGGGGGCACGAACGTCGCCGCCGAGGCCGGGATGGAGGGCTACGGCCAGATGAACGAGGAACGCGTCGTCGAGCAAGATCCCGAGTGGATCGTGACCAACACCGACATCGGGGCGATTCCCGAATCGGCCGGCTACGACGCCACGACGGCCGTCCAGGAGGAAAAGATCCTGCTGGTCGACGCCAACTACGTGAGCCAGCCCGCGCCACGCACCGTCGAGGTCGTCGAGGAACTGGCCGCCGCCTTCCACCCCGACTCGGACGACGCGGCGCTCGAGGCGACGGAGACGACCGCGCCGGAGACGACCGACGAATCCGCGACGACCAGCACGACGGCAGCGGCCGGCGGGACGACCCGGACCACGACCGCGACGACGCCCGGAATGGGTATCCCGGTCGCGCTGCTCGCCATCGCGCTGGTCGGCCTCTCGCTCCGGCGGGAGTGACGCCCAGCCGAATCCATGCCCCGCGCCGACCGTTCCACGGCGGACGACCCCGTCCGCGCCGTCTCGTTCGACCTGTTCGGCACCCTCGTCGCAGTGACGCCCCCGACCAACCCTGCCGAGGCGGTAGCGACGGCGCTCCGGGAACGGGACGTCCTGGTCCCGGCCGACTGGCGGACGCGATACGAGACGGCGCACAGTCAGTCGGAACCGGGAGCAGAACGGTCGCTGTACGATCACGTCGAGTCGGCGCTGGCAGCGGGTGCCCCGGACGGGACCCGTACGGTTCCACGACGGACCATCGAATCGGCCGTCGACGCCGCCTTCGACCCGGCAGTCGAGACCGTTCCGGGGGCCGAGAGCGTGGTTCGGGCGGTCGGTGACCGATTTCCGATCGCCATCCTCTCGAACAGTTCGGTCCCCGGACTCGCCGCGCGCGCAATCGAACGGTCGGGACTCCGTAGCGCGGATTTCGACGCCGTGGTCACGAGCGTGGACTGTGGCTGGCGCAAACCCGACCCGCGGGCCTTCGAGACGGTCGCGGGAGCCCTCGACGTATCCGTCGACCAACTGGCCCACGTCGGCGACGATCCCGAGACGGACGGCGCGATCGCCGCAGCCGGTGGACAGTACGTCGCCGTCCAGCAGGAGTCGCTCGAATCGGTGCTTGCGGTGCTCGGGGTGGAGCCGTGACCGCGGCAGCGACGGCGGCGATCGGCGTCGCATTCCTGTTCGATCGGGTGGGTGGCGAACCACCCGAACGACTCCACCCGGTCGTCTGGCTCGGAACGATCATCGACTGGTGCGACCGGGAGTGGTCGAGGCCCGGGACGGTTGGCGTCCTCGTCGCCCTGTTCGTGCCCCTGGTGGCCGGGCTGATCGCGGCCGCCGTGGTCGCCTGGGCACAACTCCTCGGTCGCCTGCCGGGCATCGTCGTGGCGGGGACCGTCCTGTTCACGGCGGTCAGCCTGCGGTCGCTCGTCGCGGCGGGCACCGACGTGATCGCCGAGACCGGCGTCGACGTCGCCGCTGCGGCCGGCGAAGCGCGAGCCCTCGTCGGTCGGGAGACGACGACCCTCGGTCCGGCAGCGCTCCGGAGTGCGGCCGTCGAGAGCGTGGCCGAGAACCTCGCCGACGGTCTCGTCGGCCCGCTGGTCGCGTTCGCGCTCGGCGCGCTCGTCTCGCTGCCCGTCGCCGCCGGTGCGGCGGTCTGGGTGAAGGGCGTGAACACCCTCGACTCGATGCTCGGCTACCGCACCCACCCCATGGGCTGGGCGAGTGCGCGTCTCGACGACGTCGTCGCCTGGGTCCCGGCGCGGCTCAGTGCCCTCCTCCTCGCGGTCGCCGCGGGGCGACCAGGGGCGATCGGAACGGCCCGCAGATGGGCGAGGGAGCCGGCCTCGCCGAATTCCGGGTGGCCGATGGCGACGATGGCCGCGCTCCTCGACGTAACCCTGGTCAAACCCGGCGCGTACGCGCTGAACCCTGGTCGGGGGCTACCGACAGCGGAGCAGGCTCGCGCGGGCGTGTCGATCGTCCACCGCGCGGGACTGCTCGCATTCTCGCTGGCGGGGGTGGTAGCGTGGTGGTGACGGCACTCGCGGGCGCCCTCGGCTTTCTCACCACGATCCCACTCCAGGTGACCGACGATGCCTGGGAGGGGTTCCGCCACGAGCCAGCGGTCGTGCCGGCCATCGGCTACCTCGTCGGTGCGCTGGTGGCCATCCCGGTCGTCGTCTCTCCGGCACCCGCTCTCGGTGGGTTCGCCTTCGTCCTCGCGGTCTACGTCCTGACCGGCATCAACCACTTCGACGGGCTGACCGACCTCGCCGACGGGCTGGCCGTCCACGGCTCCGAAGCCGAGCGCGTCGGGGCGATGCGCGACAGTGCCCTCGGCGTCGGTGGCCTGCTCGCGGGTGCCATCGTCGTTCTCGGCCTGTTCGCCGTCGGCCAGGTGCTGACGGGGCGGGGACGCGGGGCCATCGGCATCATCGTCGCCGCCGAGGTCGCCGCCAAACTGGCCATGCTCGTGGTCCTCGTCCGGGGCACGCCACGACACGAGGGACTCGGATCGTCCCTCGCCGAATTCGCGACCCACCGATCGCTCGCCGTCGGCGGCCTGCTCGCCGTCCCCGCGATGGTCCTTTCCTGGCCCTCGCCGGCTAGTGGGGTCGCGCTCGCCGGCGGACTCATCGTCGCCCTCGTCGTGGGACGGGTAGCGAGGAGCCGTCTCGGCGGGATCAGCGGCGACGTCGTGGGGGCGACCAACGAGGTCGCCCGCCTCACCGGCCTGCTCCTGGGGGTGATCGCGTGGACGCTCTGGTGATGGCCGGCGGGCAGGGGACGCGACACGGCCGCGGGGAGAAACCGCTCTACGAGATCGACGGCGTCCCGATGGTCGATCGAGTGCTCCGTGCGCTCGAAGACAGCGAGATCCACCGGGCACTCGTCGTGACCTCGCCGGAGACGCCGGAGACGGCAGCACACGTCAGCGCCCCAGTCGTCGAGACGCCGGGAGACGGCTACGTCGCCGACCTCGGGGTCGCCCTCGAACGAGTCTCGCTCCCCGTCCTGACCGTCGTCGCGGACCTCCCGCTGCTGTCCGGGGCGGTCGTAAACCGGGTCCTCGACGCGACCGGGACGGATTCCACCACCGTCTGTGTACCCGCCGACCTACCGGTCCGCCTCGGGGCGACCGTCGACCGCACGACGACGGTCGACGGGACGACCGTCGTCCCGACCGGCGTCAACGTCGTCGGCGCGACCGATCGAACGGAGACACTCATCATGCACGAACCGACACTCGCCGTCAACGTGAATCGACCGAGAGACGCCCGCGTCGCGGAGGTCCTAGCGTGATCGCCGCGTTCGTCGTCGGGACGACCGCCACCGGCCGCATCGACGGGCTCAGCGCCGCGGGTGCCTCGCCCGCGGTGATGCGCCACACGCCGGCCGCCGACGCCGAGATCGTTACCTACGGGCGACCGGTCTTCGCGCCGTCCGTCCCGGTCAGTCCCGAGGGGTGTCCGACGCCCTCGCTCGTGACGCGGGCCGCCCTCGACCACCTGTCCGTCGAGACGATGGTCCTCGACGCCGGTCTCGCCGCGCGAACCGCCGCACCGACCGTCGAGGTCGGCGTCTCTCCGGGCGACGATCTCCGCGCCGAACGTCCCGTTCCGAACGCCGACGCCGCCTTCGAGGCCGGCGTGCGCGTCGGACGGGCCATCACCCACGACGAGGTGCTCGTCGCCGAGAGCATCCCCGGTGGCACCACGACCGCGATGGGCGTGCTGACCGCGCTCGGGGAGCCCAACGGCGTCTCCTCGTCGCTGCCCGAGAACCCCCTCGAACGAAAGCGATCGGTGGTCGACGCGGGCCTCGCGGCCAGCGACCTCGGCCCCGGCGAACTGGCCGGCCAGCCGATCGAGGCGGTCGAGCGGATGGGCGACCCGGTCCTCGCGACCATCACTGGGCTCGTCGCGGGCGCGGCCGCCGAGGGCGTCGACGTGACGCTCGCCGGTGGGTCACAGATGGTGGCTGCCGCCGCCCTCGCTCGACACGGGGGCGTCGACGCACCGCTCTCGATCGCCACGACCGCGTTCGTCGGGAGGGACGACTCGTTCGATCTCGGAACGGCGGTCGACGCGCTCGACCTCTCGACCCGGGTGACCGACCCCGGTTTCGACGCCGTCGACCACGTCGCCTTCGAGCGCTATCGCCTGGGGGAGGCGAAAGAGGGCGTCGGGATGGGTGGGGCACTCTGGCTCGCCGACCGCGAGGGCGTGCCGATGGCCGCCGTCAGGGACCGGATCGTGGACTACTACGACCGCCTGGTGGGAGAGGATGGACCCGGGTAGCCTCGACGCGGTCGATCGGGTGCCCCACGGCGGTCACGCCGCGGCCTCCCAGATCGAGTTCAGCGCGAACGTGAATCCCGAGGTTCCCGATGGGGCCGCGGCAGTCTATCGAGACGCGTTCGAGGCACTCGGGGACTACCCCCCAGAGCCGCCCGCGGACTTCGTGGCGGCGGCTGCCGAGTACGTAGACGTCGACCCCGAGGCGGTGGTGCCGACGCCCGGTGGGCTGGCCGCGATCCGCCTCGCCATCGAGACGACGGTCGACCGGGGTGACTCCGTGCTCGTTCCGACCCCCAGTTTCGGCGAGTACGCACGAGAGGTCCGGTTGCAGGGCGGGAGACCGACGACGGTCCCAGAGCGGGAGCTCCTCGAGGCTGACCCCGCGGACCACGCCCTCGCCGTCGTCTGCAACCCCAATAACCCGACCGGCCGGCTCTACGACCGCGACCGGCTACTCGCGTTCGTCCGGCGGAGTCGGGCCGCGGGAACGCCGGTCCTCGTCGACGAGGCCTTCCTGGGGTTCACCGACCGGACGACGCTCGCGGGAACCGACGGCGTGATCGTCGCCCGTTCCCTCACGAAGCTCTTCGGCATGCCGGGTCTGCGTGCCGGCTTCGCGGTGGCCACCGGCGACCATCGCAACCGACTCCAGCGCGCCAGGCGGCCCTGGAACCTGGGAACACCGGCGCTGCAGGTCGGCGCGTATTGCATGCGACAGACCGCGTTCGTCGACGCGACACGGGAGCGTATCGAGCGGGAACGGCACAAGATGACCGCGGCGCTGGAAGAACGCTACGAGGTGACCCCCTCGGCGGCCCCGTTCTTGCTCCTCGAGGTCACCGAAGAACCGGTCGACGCGGTCATCGAGCGATGCGAACGACGGGGACTGGCCATCAGGGACGCGCGGACCTTCGACACGCTGGATTCACACGTCAGGGTGGCCATCCGACGGCCCGCAGAGAATCGCCAGCTCGAGGAGGCACTCCTGGATGTTTGACCCGACCGTTCGCGAGGGGGTTCTCCAGGTCCGTCGGTCCGGAACCCGGTGGCTCTCGACCGGGTGGGCGGGCGGGTTCGAGACCGCGGGAGCGGCCTACAACGTCTCCGTCCCCGAGGGATGGGAGCGCACCGACCTCGGGGCGTACGTCGACGAGCGCCGGGAGCGGGCGGCGTTCGACGTGGCGGGGCCCGCACTGCTGACGGGGGTCGACCTGACACACCTCAGGGGCGCCCGGAGCGGCCCCGTCGAGGTCTTCGCCACCGCTGGCGTCTCGAATCCGGCCGCACTACCGATGGCGCCCGAGGAGGAACCGGCGCCAGCCACCGACGCCGCTCCAACCGGCGACCACGCGGGAACGGTGAACCTCATCGTCGGGACCACGCGCGCCCTCGACGACGCGGCGGTCGCGAACCTCCTCTCGGTCGCGGTCGAAGCGAAGACCGCGACGCTGCTGGCGACGACCGGCTACCCGGGAACGACGACCGACGCGGTGATCGTCGGAACGGACCCGGCCGGGGAGCCGGCACCGTTCTCGGGGAGCGCGACCGAGGTCGGCGCCGCGACCCGCGCCTGCGTCAGAGACGCGGTCCGGGCGAGTCTCGACTCGCGGTACGAGGCGGGTGAACTGCCAGCGTCGGTGGCCGAGGCCGACCACGGCGTCGAAACCACGCGACGGGCGATCGTGTTCGCGCCATGACGGATTACATCGACGGGGTTCGATACGAATGACACAGGACACATCGGAGAACGACGGCGGATCGGCGACCGGGGTACCGAACGACGACGAACGAGCCACCGGCACACCGAGAGCGGAGCAGGCCCCGACCGCACGCGACATCGACGCGAGTGCGCCCCCCGCGTTCGGCCTGGTCCAGGTCTGGTGGGGCGACGGGAAGGGGAAGACGACGGCGGCGCTCGGCATGAGTTTCCGGGCGGCGGGCCACGGCTATCGGGTCCATCTCCTCCAGTTCATGAAAGGGGGCACGGCGAGCGTCGAGGACGTCCGGGGCGAGTACAACGCCATCGCGGCCGTTCCCGGGATCTCCGTCGAAAACCGTGGCCACTACGGGTGGCACGGTCGCCGGGATGGGGCCGACCACGAGGCCCACCGGGCCAGCGCGCGGGCGGGCCTCGAACGAGCGAGATCGCTGCTCGAGGCGTCGAGTGACGTCGACGGGCCGGTCGCGCTCGACGGCGCCCCGACCGCGGGCGTCCACATGCTCGTTCTCGACGAGGTTCTCTATGCCGTCGAACAGGGCCTCCTCGACCCCGAAGCGGTCGTCGACCTCGTCGAGCGGAAGCCCGAGGGCCTCGAACTGGTCCTCACGGGCGGCCACGAGCGACCGACGTACCTCGACGGACACGTCGACCTCCAGTCCCACGTCGAGAAGGAACGCCATCCGATCGACGACGGACAGCCCGCCCGAAAGGGGACCGAGTACTGATGGCCACCGTCCTCGTCGCCGGGACGGGGAGTCACGTCGGGAAGTCCACGGTCGTCGCCGGCCTCCTGCGGGCGCTCTCCCGGCGCGGGGTCGACGCCGTCCCGTTCAAGGCCCAGAACATGAGCAACAACGCCCAGGTCGCGGTGGTCCCCGGCGAGGGGGGCGACGCCTACGGCGAGATCGGCGTCTCGCAGTTCGTCCAGGCGCGAGCGGCGAGGGTGACCGCGACGACCGACCACAATCCCGTCCTCCTCAAACCCAGCGGCGACGGCGAGAGTCAGGTGGTCGTCCACGGTCGGGCGGTCGACACGGTCGCCGCCGGCACGTTCTACGACTCGTACTGGGAGGCGGCGCGGTCGGCCGCGGTCGAATCCTACGAGCGACTCGCGGCCGAACACGACGTGGTCGTCGCGGAGGGCGCGGGGAGCATCGCCGAGATCAACCTCGCCGACCGTGACCTGGCGAACCTGGAGACCGCCCGTTTCGCCGACGCGAGCGTCGTGGTAGTCGGTGACATCGAGCGCGGCGGCGTGTTCGCGAGCCTCTACGGCACGCTCGAACTCCTGCCCGAGGACGTTCGGAACCGGGTCGTCGGTCTCGTCATCAACAAGTTCCGCGGTGACCGATCCATCCTCGAGTCGGGCCTCGATACCCTGGAATCGAAGACCGGGGTGCCGGTACTCGGCGTCCTGCCCCACGACGACCCCGGCCTCCCCGAGGAGGACAGTCTCTCCGCACCCGACCTCGGAGAGCGAGCCGTCATCGGGACCGACGATGGGGCACCAGCATCACAGCGCGTGACCATCGCGGTTCCCCGGTGGCCGTACCTGTCGAACGCGACCGACGTCGAACCGCTCGCGTCGGTTCCCGGGGTCCGCGTCGCGTTCGTCCCGCTCGACGCCGACCTCGACGACGCCGACGCGGTGGTCCTCCCGGGAACGAAGAACACGGTCGACGACCTGCTCGCGGCCCGGTCCGCGGATCTGGGCACAGCCCTCCGGTCGTTCGACGGCCCAGTCGTCGGCATCTGCGGCGGCTATCAGATGCTCGGCGAGCGCATCGAGAACGCCGCCGTCGAGGGGACCGGCGACCGGGACGCGGTCGAGGGATTTGGACGTCTCCCCGTGACGACGACGTTCTCGC
>JBNJDE010000080.1:0-11090 GCA_051744605.1 Halobacteriota archaeon | reverse complement strand
CCGATCAGCTGCGCCCTGATGTGCCTGTTGCTCTTGCGAGCGACGAGCCGGGGCTTCCCGGATTTCAACAGGCGCAACCTCTGATGGTAGTCGGTCCGGACCTCGCGGCGTCGCCGCATCGGTACGTTGTATCGTGGTCCGGTTGCCATTAGTCGTCACCTCCAGTGGAGATGTCTTCGTGTTCGTCGATGTAGGTCTCGAGGCGACGGACGCTGTCGAATTCGCCACCGTTGACCTTGTTGTAGAGTTCGCGGTACTGTGACGGTGACAGCGTCCCGTCGTCGCGGAGTTCGCGAAGCGTCCGGCGCTGGGCGCGGACGCGACCAGCGTAGGCCGTCTTCGCGTTCTGGCGGGCGCCGGCTTTCCCCTTTCGGGTGCCGGGGCCCTTGCGGTGGCCGTACGCTCGTTTCTCGTCGCGCTCTCGTGCGCGACCGCGCGAGTTGCCCCGGGCGTCCTTCGCCTGGATGACGCCTTGCTGGACGAGTTCGCGGATGTCCTCGCGGGTGATCGCCTCGAGGATCTCGCCCTGTGATTCGGGATCGAACCAGACGCGGTTCTCGCCGACGTCGAGGACGTCGGCTGCGAGTCGTTTCTGTGCGCTCAGATCACTCATCGTCGGTCACCTCGACTTCGACGTAGGTGGGATTGAGGACGCGAATCTCGCGGTCCTCTGCGACCTCCTCGATCCGTTCGCGCTTGCGCGCGCCGACCGCGGAAGCGATGCGGGCGGCCTCCGTGGCGGGGTCGATGCCCTCGAGGTCGTCCACGTTGTGCACGTGGACCTCCTCGAAGCCGCTCGGGTGCTTGCCCCGAACGGCGGTGGGCGTGCGGAAGCCGGCCTGCACGACGTCGCCTTTGCCCTTGATGCGGCGGCGCTGTTTCGAGAGGCCACCACGGGGACGACGCCAGGACTCCGGCGTCCGCTTTTTCATGTGGTAATCCTGCCGATTGAACTGAGGCTTGCCCTCCCGCCGTCGCTGGCGGACCAGGCGTTCCTCGTCTTCGGAGAGGTCCGGCGTCTTGTCGACGAGACCGCGGGGCTGGAGTTCCGTCTCGACGGGCTCCTCTTCCGCTTTTTCGGCTGCTTCGACGTCGGCCTCCTCGACCTCGGCGGCTGCTTCTTCGTCGACCTCCAGGCCACCGACGTCGGCCTTGATGCGGGCCGCGAGGGCGTTGCCGATGCCCTCGAGTTCGGCCAACTCCGACTGACTCGCTGCTTTCACGTCCTCGACCGACTCGTAGCCGGCCTCGCGGAGCGCGTCGGCCTTCGAGGGGCCGACCCCGCTGATGTCTTCTAGGTCTGTGATTTCGTCGTCGGACATCTAGGCACCTCCGGTGCCGGGTTTCTCGACGATGTACACGCCGTCCTGGAAGACGCGCGTGTCCTTGTCCTTCACTCGCGTGAGCTGTTCGATGTCGCCGGCGGTCTGGCCGACGGCCTCCTTGTCGGGGCCGTTGAGGACGACGGATTCGCCGTCGATCTGGA
The DNA here is from genome assembly GCA_051744605.1 of Halobacteriota archaeon. Classification (GTDB taxonomy): domain Archaea; phylum Halobacteriota; class Halobacteria; order Halobacteriales; family Halobacteriaceae; genus Halanaeroarchaeum. Next base: position 9,604 of record JBNJDE010000080.1, on the reverse strand, counting down.
CGTCGGTGTCGCCGCGGATCTCGGCCCGTCGCGGCGCCTTCTCGCCCAGGAAGTTCTCGATGACGACCTCGCTCCCCTCGACGTTGACCTGCATCGGGAAGTGAGAGTAGTGGACCTGCAGTCTGTACTCCCATCCATCGGTCACACCGTGGATCATGTTGTCGACGTGGCTCTCGAAGGTCCCCATCGTCGCGGCAACCTTCTTGGTGTCCTCGTCGCTCTCGATGACCACGGCGTCCTGCGTCGCGGAGACGGTGACGTCGGGGAACCAGAGCCGGCGCGTGACCGCCCCGTTCGGCCCCTCGACCGTGAGGTCGAAGCGATCGACGGTGGCGTCCACGTCGTCCGGAAGTTCGCATTCTATTCGTGGCATGATTCTAGTACACGTACGCGATGATCTGGCCACCGATGCCCTCTTCGCGGGCCTCGTAGTGGCTCATGATGCCGTGGCTCGTCGTCACGATGAGCGTCCCGTAGTCGCGGGCCGGGAGGTATCGCTTCTCCCAGTCCTCGAACTCGTCGACGCTCGCGGAGTACCGCGGCTTCACCGGGCCACACTCGTTGATGGCCCCTTTCAGTTCGACCTCGAACTCGCCGGCCTTGCCGTCCTCGTGGTACTCGAATCCGCCGATGTACCCGCGGTCGTAGAAGACCTCGAGGACGGCACCGATCACGTTCGAAGCGGGCGTTACCGTATGGGTCAGTTGCCCGACGCTCTCGGCGTTGTTCACGCCGGAGAGTGCGTTTGCCAGTGGGTCGTTTGCCGTCATGGTTAGCTATACTTCTTGAAGCCCATGTCGCGGGCGATCTCGCGGAAGCACTGTCGACACAGCCAGATGTCGTACTTACCGACGAGTCCCTGTTCGCGGCCACAGCGGCGGCACGCGTGGGACTGTCCGGTCGCTTCCTCTTGGTCGTGGTTCTCGTCGTCGGCGTCGCTCATTCGCTCACCTCCACGTCGTAGTGGGACTCGAGGTACGCGATGGCGTCCTCGGGTGTCAGTCGGTGGTTCGACGGGATCTGGCGGGTGACCGTATCGCGCTTGGCGACGCGGTAGCCCGGCCGGACGAGGTTGACGGTGACGTCAAGCCCGTAGATTCCGACGGACGGGTCGTACTCCTGGCTCGGGAAGTCGGTGTGCTCCTCGATGCCGAAACTGACGTTGCCCGTCTGGTCGAACTGCGACCGGGACAGGGACGTCGTCGCCAGTGCGCGGTCGAGGAAGTCCACGGCCGCGTCGTCGCGGAGGGTGACCTTCGCACCGATCGGGTCGCCCTCGCGGATCCCGAACTCGGGTTCGGTGCGCTTGGCCAGGGTCCGAACGGACTGCTGGCCGGTGATCTCCTCGAGGATCTCTTCGGCGTTCTGGAGGTCGACCCCACCCTGGCCAACGCCCATGTGGACGACGACCTTCTCGACGCGCGGTTCGCGCATCTCGTGGAAGTCGGCTTCGGTCTCGGACATCACTCCTCGTCCTCCTCGTCGTCCGCGACGAAGTTCTCGTCGATGACGACGACGTAGTCCTCGATGGTCTCGAAGGACCCGTCGTCGGTCTCGACGGCGACCGTGTTGTCAGCGCTGCCGGGCGTGACGTCGATCTGCGTGACCTCGCCGATGTCACCGGCGTGCTTGCCGGCGACGGCGGTGACGAGTGCGCCCTCTTCGTAGACGAAGTGGGCGACGATGTCTTTGGTCTCGTTGTCGACGACGACGGAGTCGTTGCCGCTGTACTGGTCCTCGTCGACGAGGACGTTCGACCCGTCGTGGAGGTTCAACTGGACGCGGCCGCCCTGGACGAGCGTCTTGTCTTCGATCTTCCCGAGGCGGCTGTCGGCGGCATCCTCGTCGATGGGCGTGAGCCCGAGGCGGCCACCCTGGTCGGGGAAGACGCGGTAGAATTCGTCGCGGTCCGGGAACGCCAGGATGTCGAACATCCCGATGGGGCGGTTGATGTCGTTGACGGAGTCGCCGTTGACGAGGACGCCGTCGTGGTGGACGGCGTACTTCGCCTCTTTGGCGCTGTCGACGTAGCCCAGGACGTCCCGAAGGACCACGACGAGCGGTACACCGGCCTCACCGTGCGGGCCGGCACCGGCCTTCGCGGTGAAGGTCTCGGTCTTCCGCTCGACCGGCCAGGCCTTGGGAACGGAGAGTCGTTTCTGGTGTCGAGTCATTCGGTATCACCTTCGAGGCGCGATTCCCGGACGGGGTCGTCGAGGTCGAGGTCGGTGACGCGGAGGTTGCTCGCCTCGAGGGCGCGCGGGACCTCCTCGCCGTCGGCCGCCTCGATGGTGACGTCTTCGACGTAGACGACGCCATCCTTGAGGTCGACCTCCATCACTTCGCCGTCTTCGCCGGCGAAGTCGCCGCGCATGACCTCGACGGTGTCGCCCGCGTTGACGCGGACGTTGCGCTGGTCGTACTGCTCGCGAAGCGACTCGGAGAGGTGCGCTCGCACCTGATCCTGTCGCTCGTGCAGCGGGGCGCGTTCCGTTCGGGTGCGCTGTTTGCGTGGTTGTCTGCTCATATCTATACGATCATTGTCGCGGTGCTCGCGATGCTGCCGTACCGCTCTGCGACTTCACGGGAGATGGGACCCTTGATCTCGGTCCCACGTGGTTCTCCCATGTCGTCGATGAGGACGGCGGCGTTGTCTTCGAACTTCACGCGGGTTCCGTCGGGCCGACGAATCGATTTGCGCTGGCGGATAACGACGGCCTCCAGCACCTGTCGGCGCATCTCGGGCGTGCCCTTCGTGACGGACACCGTGACGGTGTCGCCCAGGCCAGCCTTCGGATGACGGTTCTTCGTGCCCTGATAACCGGACACGCTGATGATCTTGAGTTCGCGGGCGCCACTGTTGTCGGCGCACGTGATGAGCGAACCCTTCTCCAGACCCTGCGTGATGTCGGCCTTGATGGCTTCCATCAGGCCTCACCTCCGTCTACAATCTCGACGACGACGTGTGATTTCGTCTTCGAGAGCGGTCGTGTCTCTGCGATGCGGACCGTGTCGCCTTCTGCGATGTCGAAGCACTCCGGCGCGTGGGCCGGAACGCGGGACCGGCGTTTCATATACCGGTCGTACTTCGGTACGAAGACATCGTACTCTCGCTCGACGACGATGGTCTTCTCCATGGCCGTCGAGGCAACTGCTCCTTCGATGACCTGTCCGCGCACGGAAAGCGTCCCGTGGAACGGACAGTCGTCGTCAGAGCAGGTGCCGTCGGGCTCTGGTACGTTCAATCCTATTGCCATTGTTTGGTAACTCCGTTTTCGGTTCGGTAGGCGGGTCGTGAGAGCAGCGTACTGCCATCCACCGTAACGTAGGTTACGTCGTCGCCGTCCGACCCAGCCGTGGTGTCGGACGGTTCCGCCGTAGCCCCGGTACCCTCGCGAGTTCCGGCGGCTTCATCTGTGATCGCGAATTCGAACGTGGTCCCCGCCTTGGGAACCTGCACGACGCCCGAGTCCTCCCGGATCCGAAGCGTCCGCATGGTCTCGCCGACCACGCGGCCCTCGGTACCGACCCGTTTGGAGTCGGTCGACTCGACGACCCGCACCTGCAGGCCGACGAGTTCGTGTTTCGGGAGCGTCTCGGGTGTCAGTGCCATTATTCGTCAGTCTCCGCTTGCTGCTCTTCGGTCGCCTCGGCCTCGTCGCTCGAGGATCCCGATGTCGCTACCGCGACATCGCCTTCCTCCGTCTGAATCGTCTTGATCCGGGCGATGGTGCGGCGGAGCTCCCCGATCCGTCCGGGGTTCTCCGGTGCGCCACCGGCCGCCTTGACGGCGCGGTCGTTCAGCAGTTCCGTCTCGATCTCCTCGAGTTCGGCCTGCCGTTCGGCCGGCGTCATGTCGCGGAGTTCCTCTGGGTGGAGGATCATTCCTCACCCTCCTCGTCGGCGTCCTCGAGGAGTTCCTCGGCTTCCGCCTCGGCGTCCTCGTCGACGTCTTCGAAGTCGTCTTCGACGTCGTCGACGGATTCTTCGAGTTCGTCGAGTTCGTCCTCCACGTCCTCGACGACCTCCTCTTCGATGACTTCCTCGTCGAGTTCCTCGGGTTCGCCCGTCGGCGTCTCGACCTCTTCGAAGTCCTCGGCGGCCGCTTCGGTCTGTGCTTCGTCCGGTTCGCCCTCGAGGAGTTCCTCGACGGATTCGCCTTCCTCTTCGACGATGAGGTCGGAGATGTCGGCGTCTTCCTCGATGCGGAAGTCGTCGGGGAGCTCGGCGTTCGGCGGGATGATCTTGACGTTGACACCGATGGTGCCCAGTTTCATCACCGCGACGCCCTGCCCCGCGTCGACGATCTCCTCGGCGGGTTCACCATTGTGCTTGATGTACCCGCGGTTGAACTTCTCGACGCGCGAGCGGGCACCGGTGACCTTGCCGGCCAGGACGATCTCGGCGCCCAAAGCGCCGGCGTCCATGATCCGGTCGATGGTCGTGTGCCCGGCCTTCCGGAAGTACCACCCGCGCTCGAGCGCGTTCGCGAGGCGGTCCGCGACGATCTGTGCGTTCAGGTCGGGTTCGTCGACCTCCTGCACGTCGATCTGCGGGTCCTCGAGGTCGAAGCGCTCCTCGAGTTGGCGCGTGATCTTCCGGATGTTCTTCCCGCCCTTGCCGATGACCATCCCGGGCTTCTCGGCCTTGAGGACGATCTGGGTTCCCATCGGCGTGTGGGCGACGTCCATGCCACCGTAGCCGGCGCGGGCGAGCTCTTCAGCGAAGAACTCGTCGATCTGTGAGCGCTGGAGCCCTTCTTCGATGAATTCGAGTTCGTCTGCCATTATGTATCACCCTCCTCCGGTTCGCCGGGCTGGGCGACGACGAGTTCGACGTCCACCTCGGGGGTGTTCCACGGGGAGGCACGACCGAACGCCCGGGGCTTGCGACCCTGGCGTTCGCCGACCTTGTGTGGGGCGACGTGGATGATCTCCATCTCGTCGGCGTCGAAGCCCTGCTGTGCTGCGTTGTTCGAGACGTTCTCCAGGAGGGAGAGGAACTCCTCGCTGGCCTTCTCCGGGTAGCGTCCGGCGTCCCAGCCGTCGATGTCGGAACGGTGACCGACACCGCTGTTGTGCTGGCGGAACGGGACCGAGCGATCGCCGGCGATGACGGCATCGAGGTACGCCTTCGCGTCGGCGACCGTCGAGCCCTTGATCTCGCGGGCGATCGCTTTGCTGTGCTTCAAGCTCATGGGCCGCTCCCGAAGCATCGCTTTCGCGGTGGATTCGGGGTCGACGTCGATGCTGTAGTTGATTCCCATGATTTACTTGAGTGGCACGAACTTCGAGGAGCGGGTCGCACCGATACCCGCCTGGCCGTGTTCGACCGAGTTGCGCGTCAACTGGAACTCGCCGAGGTAGTGCCCGATCATCTCGGGTTCGACCTCGACGCGTTCGAACTCCTGGCCGGAGTAGACGGCAAACGTCAGTCCCACGAACTCCGGGATGATCGGCATGTCCCGGAGGTGGGTCCGGATCGGATCGTTGGCCGTCTCCTCGGGCCCGGAGTCGCGTGCCTCCTCGAGCAGTTTCTCGTACTCGGGGCCGAGGCCTCGAGTGATGGTTCGCCGCTGTCGTGCGGGGAGCAGTTCCGCGACCTCCTCGAGACTCATCGCCTGCAACTCCTCGAGGTCGTGTCCGCGATAGGTGAACTCACCCTCGCGGCCGGTTCGGTATTCCGAATCGCTCATGTTACTTGTTCCCTCCTCTGCCGGTTCGCCGGGAACCGAGGTCCCCGACCTTCCGTCCGGGCGGGGCGTTCTTCGAGACGGACTTCGGGCGCCCGGGGTGCTGTCGGCCGCCACCACCGAAGGGGTGGTCGACGGCGTTCATCGCGACCCCGCGAACCCGCGGCCACTTCGTGCCCCGGGCTTTCATCTTGTGATGTTTCGTCCCAGCCTTGACGAACGGCTTCTCGGTCCGGCCGCCGCCGGCGACCACGCCGATGGTGGCTCGGCACTCCGGCGAGAGGCGCTTGACCTCGCCGCTCGGGAGCTGGACGACGGCGACGTCCTGCTCGTGGGTGACCAGATCGGCGTTGACCCCGCTCGCGCGGGCGAACACGCCGCCGTCACCGGGCTGGCTCTCGACGTTGCAGACGGGAACGCCCTCGGGAATCTCGCCCAGCGGGAGGGTGTTGCCGGGTTCGATGGCGGCGGAGATGCCGACCTCGATGGCGTCACCGATGCCGACGCCCTCGGGTGCGAGGACGAGGCGTTCGTCGCCGTCCTCGAACTGGACGCGGGCGACCGGTGCACTGCGGGCGGGGTCGTGTTCGACGTCGACGACCTCGCCGGCGAGCAGTTCGCCGTCTTCGTTGTCTTTGTGGGTGAGTTCCTGCTTGTATCGGTGCGACGGGGCGCGGAACGTCGGGGAACCCCGACCGCGTCGTTGTCCTTGAATGCGTCGTCCCATCGTCAGAACACCCCGATCCTGGAGGCGACGTCCTGTGCGTCGTCCTCCTCGGAGAGTGTCACGATCGCCTTCTTCAGGCCTTTCATCGTGATCATCGTGTTCACGTCGTCGACCGTGACCTCGTAACTGGTCTCGACCTCGTCGCGGATCTCGGGCTTCGTAGCGTCGATATCCACGACGAACTGGAGCTTGTTCTGGAAGTCCATGTCGTTCATGGCCTTCTCGGTGACCAGCGGGTAGTCGATGATATCCGTCATCGCTCGGCCACCTCCGCGAGAGCACTCTCGGTCCAGATGGTCAGTCGACCCGGCGCCGCGCCGGGTGCGAGGTCCTCTGCGTTCACCTCGGCACCGGTGGCGACGTCGGCGCCCGCGAGGTTGCGGGCGGCCTTCGACGGCCCGGACTCGCTGGAGGTCACGAAGAGGATCGATTTCGGTGTGCGGTACTTGCGGCCGCGAAGTTTGCCCTGGCCGGCCCGGATGGACGACCCGTCGTCGGCTCGCTCGATGTCCTCGGCGACGCCGAGGTCCTCGAGCAGCGAGACGACGTCCTTCGTCTTCACGAGGTCTTCGAACTCGTCGTCGACCACGAGCGGCAGTTCGACGTCCTCGTCGAAGCGGTGGCCACGGTCGGCCACTCGGTCGGCGTCGGCAGTCGCCGCGATGGCGCTGCGGACGGCCGACTTCCGCTCTTTCGTGTTGACGGAGAGGGTCTGGTCCTTCTCGGCTTTCGGCGGGTGTGCCTTGCGGCCACCGACGGCCTGCGGGACGCGAGCGGCCCGTCCGTTCACGCGGGGAACGTGGGCCATACCGCGACCACTCCCGGGTGACTCGGCCGGCGTTCGCATCCCAGCGAACTCGTCGGCACCGTAGTCCTGTTTTCGGTTGGCCTGGGCGGCGAGGACGGCCCGACGGATGAGGTCGGGTCGCACCGGTGTCTCGAACACCGACGGCAGCTCCGTGCTGCCGGATTCGTCGCCGTCCAGGTCTCGTACTGTTGCCTGCATGATTTATCCCTGGTTGGTTGCGGTACTCACGTAGCGCACCTCTGGGTCGAGGCGCGGCGATTCGCTCGGCCGGACGGCCGGTCGGAACCGGACGAGGCGGCCTTCGGGGCCCGGTAACGAGCCCTTGATGAGCGCGTAGTCGGCCTCGACCTCCCCGTAGTTGGGGAAGCCGCCAGCGACGGTGACGTCGTCCTCGTTGCCGAAGTCGATGAGGCGCTTGTTGAGTTCCGTGCGCTGGTGGTAGCCGGTCTGGCCCTGCTGTGGAACGGTCGAGCGAACGCGGCTCGGGTTCCACGGGCCGAGGTTACCGATGCGGCGCCGCCAGCCCTGGCGGGCGTGCTTGCCCTTGCGCTTCTGGACGCCCCAGCGCTTGACGGGGCCCTGGGTGCCCTTGCCCTTCGTGACGCCGGCCACGTCGAGGAACTCCCCGGCGCGGAAGACGTCGCCGAACTCGTAGGAGCCGTCCTCGTCGATGAGGTCGAGGGCGAATTCGACGCGCTCGTCGATGGTGCCGCCCCCGACGCGGTTCTCCATGATGTCGGGGCGTTTCTTGGGGACGCTCGGAACGGCACGTGGTACCGTGTGGGAGATGACGCGGACATCCGCGACCCTCCCGGTTTCGAGCGCCTCGGTCAGTGCATCTCGATTCTCGCTCTGGTCCCCGTCGGGGACGGAGAGCGCGCGGTCGAGGTCCTCGTCGAGGTCCTCGGCCCACACTTCAGTCAGTGGCTTGCGACCGTACGGCGTGTCTTCGTACGCGCGAACGGCGGCCGCCCGCATGGGCGGCACCTCGACGACGGTGACGGGGACGGACTGCTCCATCCCTTCCGATGGCGAGTTGGCCTGGTCGTCGACCATGACGACGTGGGACATCCCGGCCTTGAAGCCGGCGAATCCCTGCAGACCGACCTGCCCGTCGTCGTCGGGCCACGTGTTGAAGCGCGGCACTTCTGTCGCCGCGCGCTTGCGGGGGCTGAACCCCATCGAGCCTTTGCGTGGTCGGTTTGGTTGTGGCATCGTATCACTCCGTGAGCGTCAGGCAGCCGAGTGATGCGAACATCGCTTCCTCAGTTCGCACCGTCTCGCTCCCCTGGTCTGGGATCGTGTTCAGCCAGGCGTCGAATCCCGCTGGGGCGTCGGTGGTCGGGTCGCCCTCGCCGGCCGTCGCGGAGCCGGTCGCGGCCCCGATACCCCGGACGTCGACGTCCAGGATGTCGGGGAGGCCACGACCCGGTGCTCCGAAGGCGACGGTCAGCCCGTCGGCGGCGACGCGCTCTGCGAGTCCCGCCAGCGAGGACACCGTTACGGGTGTCCCGTGACGGGACGTGGCGACGCGATAGCCTGCGTCGGGACGGTCGAGGGCATCCCGGAGGTTCGTCCGAGTGACGACGAACCCTGGAAGGGGCTCGTCGACCAGCTTCGCACGAACCGGTCGTCGCGAAGAGACCCTGATGGTCACGCGCTCCCCCTCCTCGACCGCCATCGATGGCGGGACGTGGAGGGAGATCGGGTGTTGCAGACCGCAATTGACCCGAACGCGCCCTTCAGATCCGACCTGGGTCACTATTCCCTGTCGTAACGACCCCGAACCGCTCGATTCGGAGCCGGTCCATGCTGAAACGCGAAGCGGCGGCAGGATGCCGGCGTACTCCAGTTCGTCCCGCGTGCCGAAGGCCTCCTTTCGGAGGTATGGCGGCGTCGCGGCGTACCGCAGCACGGTCTCGACGAACCCGCCACCCCACCGCCGCTCGCCGTCGGAATCGTCGAAGATCCCGAGGCGGTCGGCCCGGAAGACCGCGGCCGCACGGGCCACGTAGCCGAGTTTGCGAGTTGCCTCGCGTTTGTCCTCGGCTTCCCGGACGAGGGATGACGGCACGAGCACACTGCGCGTCATGCCGTGTCGCGTCCGCGTCTCACCATGAGACTGTAGTCGACTTACAAATCATATCCATAAAAGGGTGGCGTTTCCAATGCCGGCTGTGAGGGCCTCGCACGCCGGTTGAGTGGTGAATATTCGGTTCGCAAGTGGGGTATCGGTGCGTCCTACTCGACCGTTTCGAAAGGGTTATTCATGCCCACCGGTTCAGAATGAATTGCAACAGGGCGCTGGTAGTGTAGTGGTATCACGTGACCTTGCCATGGTCACAACCTGGGTTCAAATCCCAGCCAGCGCATTTCT
>JBNJDE010000079.1:0-11153 GCA_051744605.1 Halobacteriota archaeon | reverse complement strand
AATGGGGCCGGAGGGATTTGAACCCCCGATCGACTGATATCTCCGGTGCGTCTCGGAACTCCAGAGGGTCGTCAACGCGGCCGATGATCAGTCCGCCGCTCGGTATACCAGTCTGGAGTGTCGTCCCGGACGCTGTGACCTCTGGAGTCAGTCGCCCTGCCTGGCTGGGCCACAGCCCCGCGCTTGGTCCGTAATCGGGAACGGCTAAAGGGCGTTTCGATTCCCTACGCGTCCTCGACGGTCGCCCAGTCGCAGTCCTGGCACTTGTACCCGTGACGATAGGCCGTCACGTCCGGCATATAGCCGACGGTCACGACGTCGCCGTCACACTCCGGGCACTCGCGGTCGGCATCGGTGATCTGATCCGCTTCCATCACGTCGTCGCCCTCGACCATCGCGGCCAGCTTCTTGGGGGTGACCATCCGCCCCTGGACGACCCGATTGGCACTCATGGTGATGGCCACGGACCAGACGAAAGTAAGGGTTCGTGTGCCAGCAGTACCCGACTACATCCACGGCGCGCGATCGTCGGTGTGCTCCTCGCCGGGGTAGCCGTATCCCTGGCGCATCGGATCGGCTGGCTCGGCGACGTCGGTGTCGAGGTCCTCATTGCCACCGTCGGCGGTGGCGGCTCTCGCCCGTGCGGCGGGGGCCTCACGCTCGGTTTCGTCTTCTGCACCCGGCTCTGCGGCCGGATCGAACGCGAGCATACCGGCGACGATGAACACCGGAAGCGGGGCGTTACTCGGGATGAGGCCGATGACCGAGAACGCGAGCGTTCCCAGGGCGATGGCGGTCCCGAAGCGGAAGCGGTCGATGTCGACGAGTCCCTCGATGTACGGGCGGAGGACGACGACGCCCATGGCGAAGGTAACCCCGACGAGGCCCGCTGCACCGGCACGGGCCATCAGTTCGATGTCCGGCGTCACGGTGAGGGCGGCGCCGGCGGGCTGAATGCTCGCGATGAGTCCAAGGACGACGATGATACTCGGCCGGGGGAGGTAGTCGCCGATGGTCGCCGACGCGGTCTTCGCCGCGATGGCGATGATGACGACCGCGGCGAACCGCTCGAAGATCACGATGTCGAGGACGCTCGCGATGGCCGGGGCGAACGCGGCTTCGACGATCGCGATGACGATCAACGGGATACCGACGATGAGGACGCTCGTCGCCTGCTGGCGCATGTTGCGATCCATCTCGGCGATGATGACCGCGAGGGTGGCACTGCCACCGAAGACGAGCAGGCCCACCTGCACGATGCCGACGACGGTGTCGAGCGCGCCCGAGAGCACGAGGGCGGCGAAGATGCCATCGGCCAGGGGGAGGAGCATCACCGTCGCGAGGAGCTTGGTCGCACCACCTACCTGTCGCTCGAGTCTCAGCGCGACTGGGTGCCGTGAACTACTCATGCACTAGCGGGGGTGCCCGTGACCACGTGGGTGGTGGCGTTGAGAGCGACGATCCCGACGGGCACGCGGCTGGCTGCCGAGAACGGATTTCCCCGCCAGCAGTTTCGAGAAGGATCCGAAGACTGTTGTGAAACCGCCGGAGACGTCGCTCTGGTTGCCGGCGATACTCACAGTGATCGGACTGGCGGAGTCCATATGTACAATCATTATGGTAGAAAGTATAAAGATTGCGTGACACGTGTCCACAAGTACTTCGATCTCGTCACCACCTTTCGAATCGGGAGTGACAGTTCCTCATAGACCACCGAGATCTGACGAACGACTCCGGTGGGTGCGTGGCGATTCGGGTGTGAGATATTGGACGCGGTCGTCTCGGAACGCTTTTGCACGCCCGTCGATTGGGAATTACATGGCGAAGGATTCACCAACGGACCGTACTTTCTCCGAGAAGCTCGAGGTGCCGGAGGCGCTCACGTTCGACGACGTGTTGCTTCGACCGGCCGAAAGCAGGGTCGAACCCGACGAAGCCGACGTCTCGACGCGTATCTCGACCAATATCGAACTCAACGTTCCCATCCTCTCCGCGGCGATGGACACCGTCACCGAGGCCGACCTCGCCATCGCGATGGCGCGCGAGGGCGGTCTCGGCGTCCTCCACCAGAACATGGACGTCGATGACGCGGTCGCCGCGGTAGAACGAGTCAAGCGAGCCGACGAGATGACGATTCGACGGGAGAACGTCGTCACGGCCGCTCCGGATCAGACCGTCGACGAGGTCGACCGGATGATGGATCGCGCCGGCGTCAGTGGGGCCCCCGTCGTCGACGAAGCGGACCGCGTGCTCGGGATCATCTCCGGGACGGACATCCGTCCGTACCTCGAGGTCGGTGAACGAGACGAAGTCCGCGAGGCGATGACCGACGAGGTCATCACTGCCGGCGAGGACGTGACCGCTCGCGATGCGCTCGAACTGATGTACGAACACAAGATCGAGCGCGTCCCCATCGTCGACGAAGACGATCATCTCGTGGGTCTCGTCACCATGCAGGGGATCTTGGCCCGCCGCGAACACGAGAACGCGGCGCGGGACGAGGACGGGCGATTGCTCGTGGGCGTGGCCGTCGGCCCCTTCGACGAAGAGCGGGCCATCGCCGCCGACGAGGCGGGTGCCGACGCACTCTTTATCGATACTGCGCACGCGCACAACCTGAACGTCGTCGATAGCGCCCGCGACATCAAAGCGAGAGTCGACGCCGATGTCATCGTCGGGAACATCGGGACGCGGGAAGCGGCGTCGGATCTCGTCGACTTCGCGGACGGGTTGAAAGTCGGCATCGGCCCGGGGAGTATCTGTACGACTCGCGTCGTCACCGGTGCCGGGATGCCACAGGTCACTGCCGTCGCGCAGGTCGCCGACGTCGCGAACGAACACGACGTCCCCGTCATCGCCGATGGCGGGATTCGGTACTCCGGTGACGCCGCGAAGGCGATCGCTGCCGGCGCCGATGCCGTGATGCTCGGGTCGTACTTCGCCGGAACGGACGAGGCCCCGGGTCGTGTCATCACCATCCAGGGCAAGAAGTACAAGCAGTATCGCGGAATGGGGTCGGTCGGTGCGATGCAGTCCGGCGGCGGCGACCGCTACCTCAAGGAGGATTCGGACGACGAAGATTACGTCCCCGAAGGCGTCGAGGCCGCGACCCCGTACAAGGGCAGTCTGGCGAGTGAACTCCACCAACTCGTCGGTGGTATCCAGTCCGGCATGGGATACGTCGGCGCCGGCACTCTCGACGAGTTCAAACGCCAGGCCCAGTTCGTCCGCGTCTCGCAGGCTGGCCAGCAGGAGGGCCACCCCCACGACGTGATGATCACCGACGAGGCGCCGAACTACAAACCCCAGTCCGACTGACCACACCTCAACCTTCTTGTAGGTGGTCGACGCAGGCAATTATGTGAACCGTACTCGGGCGGCGTCCGCTGGCATAGCACTCTTGGGGGTGGGCCTCGTGGCCGTGCAACTATCTCGGTGGCCGTCGTCGACGCTCGTCGAGATGTTCGCGACGCTTCCGTTCGTCTGGATGGCGCTCTCGCTCGTCTACGCCGGGTACTGGCTCTCGATGAGCGACCGGTACGGCGAGTACGGACAGCGGGTTCTCGTCTGGACGGCCGGTTCTGCACTCACGTTCGCTGCCGTCGCCATCCTCGTGGTCCTTGCCGCCGATAGCTCCTCGCCGTTCACGTCGACGTTCGGGCCGGTTGGCGATATGCTCACGGCCGGTGCCCTCGCTGGGACGCTCGTCGGGTTGTACGATGCGCAGAGCACGGACCGACTCGTCGCCCTCGAGGCCGAACGTGACCACGTCAAGCAGTTCGCCGACAAAGCCGAGAGTCTCAACCACTACGGCAAGGCACTCAACCAGTCCCAGAGCCTCTACGAGGTGAGTGCCCTCTCGATTGAGGTCCTCGAACTGCTGATCGGGAGTCGCGGGTCCGCCGTAACGTACGAATCTGGTGAGGACGTGACGATACTCGATTCGACGCTCGCCCCGGAAGCGGAGGACGTCATCGAGGCGGCCGCCCACAGCCTCGCTACCCGAGAGCCGCTGGTCGCGGTTCGGTTCCCACATGACGTCGATCTACGGATTCCCGACGACCTGGGCGTCCAGGAGGTCATCGCCGTCCCGATCGCGTCTGCGGCCGACGGAACCCTCTCCCTGGTCGCATTCCTGGACGAGGACGACGGCTACGACCGCGAGGACCTCGACTTGCTCGAATCGCTATCGGCTCACGTCGGAACGGCCCTCTCCCGTATCGACACCGCCGGTATCCGTGCCGATGCGTGAGGGCGCGTTCAATTGAGCAGCCAGAACGCGTAGTTGAGATAGCCGGCGAAGCTCACCCACGCGAGGTAGGGGACCAACAACACCCCTGCCCGTCGGTCCACCCTGGCGAACGCCCAGATGGTAGCGACGATGAGGAGCCACAGTACCGCGATGACGATCAGGCCGCCGAGTAACGACTGCAGACCGAAGAACACCCCGGACCAGGCCAGATTGATGGCGAAGTGGACCACGAATATCCCGAGAGCGAATCGAGCAACATCGGTCAGTTCGCCGGTGGCCTCCTTCCAGACGAGCCAGACGGCGACACCCATCAGCGCGAACAGCGTGGTCCAGACCGGTCCGAACACCCAGTTCGGTGGGGCGAGGGCGGGACGCGCCAGTTGCGGGTACCACGATGCTAGCCCCATCGACGTGAAGACCGCGCCCGACGCTCCGACGAGTTCCGTCGCGACGACGGCGACCACGAGGGCGACCCAGGGACGGCGATCCGCCAACGACCATACCCGGTCGGTGAAATCCATGCAACGACGTTGGGGGTCCAGGACGAAATAGTTCGGTGGGGTGCGATCTCGGTGGACTACCGGCTTCGGCTTCCGGGGCCGGATCGAACTGGTTAATTTCGTTAGCCACCTGCGGGTTGTAGCCACGTACCGTCCAGAAAATACTGTCTGCGTACCGGTACTATTCATTGCTAAGTGGAGTGACGCCGAGCCAACAGTATGGGCTCGATGGGGGGTCGAGATGACGAAGCGGACGTATCGAGGCATCGAATCGGCGGAATCGACCACTCTCGACGGTCGGTCGTCGGCGCGGTCGGTTCGGCGATCCTGGTCGGGGCGGCAGGGTGTGCAACGACCGTGAGCGCACAGTCGACAGCGCAGATGGACTCGAGGAGTGCCGAGGTGACGACACCCGACGGGACGGTCGACGAGATCGTGATCCCCGTCATGGTCGATTGCGAGTACAGCGGATTCACCGGGACCGAGGTCACCCACCAGGGCTTTACCCTCGCGATCGACGAGGAGGTCGTCGACGACGGTACCTGGTCGATCGAGCATCCCGATTTCATGGGCGAACTCGGCCCCGACGAGGGTGATTTCACGTACCGGTCGTTCTTTTGGAAGGTGAACGACTGGGTGCCGGTCTTCGAGGAAACGTCGTACACGCAGGAGGACTTCTACGTGGACGAAGGCGAGTCGGAGACGTTCGACTTCGACATCGACGTGGAGTGGCGGATCGTCTCGGACGACGACGTCCTCCGAACGGAATCGCTCGCGGAGACCGTCTCGATTACCATTCATCACGAGTCGGATGACGACTCGGGGGGTGAAACGACGACGGCGACGGCGACCGCCACGACGGAATCCGGGACAGCGTCGATGGAGACCATGGACATCCGCATCTACGCCGAGATAGACGACCGGTGGGTGGGACAGGAATCCGAGTGACGCCGACGATGTTCGACTCGGTGGATAGCCGCCAGGTAGCGACGAAACTGGAGCACACCGGGCTACGGGGACGACGGTGGTTCAACCGTCGTTCGGGCCCCCTCGCGTTCCGGCTGGCGATGGCCCTCGACGCGGATTCTGTATCGTGGGAAAACCGACCTCGCTCATCATGGGCAACTGGTAACCACTGGAGAATCCGTGTATCGTATTGTCGACCGATTCCCGGGGAGGAGAATCGTTCGGCATTGCCCAACCACAACCCAGGGGGGGGGGGAAGGAGGTGGGGTACCACCCCGCCTCGTTGCAGTTAGCGCTCGATATGTGAGCCCCTGGCTTCGAGGGGGGGGGGGAAGTGGTCCGTTCGACAGGATACCGGGCCGAGGCCGGGACACGGAAGAACCCGAGCCCGTTCGAAGGACAGTAGTCTCAAATCGGCCCTTCGTGTATCGGTGATCGATGGACGATCCGGGTCCCCTTCCCTCGTCGGTGATCGGGTTCGATGCTCAGGGAGGTCACCGAGGTTCAGGGTGACCCGGTGATTGTTCACGTGATCCACGACGTCGGCGAGCAGTCCTCCGAGTCGACGATGACGGGGGACCGCGAGCCGATCCGTGCTCAGATGCTCGCCACGCCGGCAGGCCCGCTGCTGGCGACTGCGATGTGGATGCCAGGCGTGTGGTATCACGGTCTGGACATCGCAGTCGGCAATCAGTGGTCGCCGTAACGCCAGACGGCTCTGCCAGTTTCACCTACTCCGGGACGAATTCGTACGCGGGCGTCGAGTGCTACACGGCGGACATGCGGTTCAACGAGACGGTCCAGCACCAGGCCTGTGTCTCGCCGAACATGGGGCTGGCGGCCCACTCCGCGTTCTACGACGAGGACGGCCCCTCGAGTTGGAGATGACGTTGACGGACTACTCTCAGGGGTGATCGAAGCCGACTGCACGGTCGTTGCGCGTGTCCATCGACTGGTGACGCCGATCGTTCGTCTGGGCTGACCGGTCCTGAATCTCGCAGTCTCGATACCACGCCCCTACAGCGCCGAAATGAACCCAGAAACCATTAACAATCGTGCGAAGAGTAAACGAAATATATTTCGCGTCGCTGGGCGTCCGATTAGATAATGGCACGAGACTCCCGGACGGTGAGTCGGAGGGCACTGCTCTCGATCATCGGGGCGACGGCGGTCGGCGGGACCGCTGGCTGTCTGGGCGGTAGGTCCACTGACGGTGGCCCATCGACGACGGCGACCGAGACCACGCCCGACTCGAGTGGCCGCGCTCGAATAGACGAATCGACGGTCCGAGACGCAACGGGGCGCACCGTCGAGGTGCCGAGTGGCCTCGAGAACGTCGTCGCCGTTGGACCGGGCGCGCTCAATCTCGTGGCGACACTCGATGCCGTCGACATGGTCGTCGGGGTCGAGGAGAACGAACAGACGTGGGGGATGGATCTCCCCTACAACGTCGCACATCCCGAACTGCGCGAGTTGCCGGTCGTTGGTCCCCATCGCGGTGGCGACCCCGAACTCATCGCCGACGCCGACCCGGACGTCGTGCTGGCCACATACTTCACCGCCGGTACCGCGTCGGATCTCCAGGAGAAGATCGGCCGCCCTGTCGTCGTGGTGAAGGCCCAGAGCCGCGCGCTCCACCGGCTCGACAGGGCGTACGAGGACCTCGAGTTCGTGGCGGACATCATCGGAAAGACGGAGCGAGCGGCCGACGTGATCGCTACCTTCGAGTCCGAGCGGGCGGCGCTGACCGAGCGGACGGCCGACATCCCTGAAGACCAGCGAGTAGCCGCCTACTTCGCGGGCCGGAGCGACTCGGGTGGTGCCGGAGCGACGTCGACGCAACACCCCTTCGCCCCGTTTAGTTTCGTCAACGCGACCAACGTCGCCGATTCCATCTCCGGACACGCGAACGTCGACGAGGAGAAACTGCTCACCTGGGACCCGGCGGTCGTCTTCGTCTCCGAGTCGAACCTCGACCGCGTCAAGGACGCCCTCGGCGAGAGCCAGTACGAAGACCTGTCGGCCGTGAAATCGGGCGACGTCTACGGCCTCCTTCCGACGCGCTTCTACGGGAACCTCTACGGGAACGTCCTCGCGAACGCGTACTACGTGGGATCGGTGCTCTATCCGGACGCCTTCTCGGACGTGGACCCGGAAACGCGCGCCGACGAGATTTACCGGTCGCTGTTCGGGACCGGCGTGTACGCGGACCTGGCAGCGACCTTCGGTGGCTTCAAGCGCGTATCCCTGTCCTGAGGAGACCAAATGTACGAGGACACCACTGCTACCCGCGATTACCGGTCCCACGTCGCGCTCCGACGGGTGGTGCTCGGTGTGACCGGCGTCCTCCTGGTCGCGGTCGCCGTTCTCTCGATCGGGATCGGGTCGACGGACATCGCCGTCGAACGGGTCGTCGAGATCCTCGTACACGGGCCTGGCGCCGACGATGTCGCCTCGACCATCGTCTGGAACATTCGCATTCCGCGCATCCTCGCCGCGATCGCCATCGGTGCGAGTCTGGCGCTGGCGGGCACGGTCATGCAGAGCGTGTTGCACAACCCCCTCGGCTCCCCGTACACTCTCGGGATCTCCCACGCTGCGATGTTCGGGGCGGCGTTGGCCATCGTCGTCTTCGACGCTGGCCAGATCGCCGCGGGGACGGACACCGGGATCTCGATCGCGAACCCCTACTTCGTGACGATCGTCGCCTTCCTCGCGTCGCTCTCGTCTGCCGGCGTCATTCTGGCACTCGCGAAGTACCGCGGCGCGTCGCCCGAGACGATGATCCTGACCGGAATCGCGTTGAGTTCGCTGTTCACCGCGGGCACGACGGCGATGCAGTACTTCGCCGACCAAAACGACCTCGCGTCTATCGTGTTCTGGTCGTTCGGCGACGTCAGCCGGGCGACGTGGACGAACCTCGGTATCGTCGTCGGCGTCCTCGTCCCGAGCGTGGCGTACTTTCTGCACAAGAGCTGGCAGTACAATGCGCTCGACGCGGGCGACGAGACTGCCCGCGGCGTCGGCGTCGACGTCGAGAGGGTGCGGAACCGAGGCATGCTCGTCGCGTCGTTCATCACGGCACTGGGCGTCTCCTTCGTGGGGATCGTGGGCTTCGTCGGGCTCGTCGTCCCTCACGTCGTCCGCAAACTCATCGGCAACAACAAGGCACACCTCTTGCCGACGTCGGCCGTCGTGGGCGGGCTGTTGTTGCTCGTCTCCGACACGGCAGCCCGGACCCTCCTTGCTCCGACCGTCCTCCCCGTCGGCATTGTCACCTCCTTCGTGGGCGCACCGTTTTTCATCTACCTCGTGATTCGGGGGCGGGAGTACTGGAAACGATGACACTGGAAGTCCGCAATGGTACCATCGGGTTCGACGATCTGACTGTCCTCGAGAACGTCTCGTTCACGGTGGAGGGCGGCGAGTTGCTCGGCCTGCTCGGCCCGAACGGTGTCGGCAAGTCCAGTCTGTTGCGCGCTATCGACGCAATCCACGACTTCGAGGACGGGACGGCGGTCCTCGACGGAACCGACGTCGCGACACTCTCGCGCGAGGACGTCGCACGTCGCATCGGCTACTTGCCCCAGGTCGAGGGGGCGCGTCCCTCTGCGACGGTCTTCGACACCGTCCTCCTCGGCCGTCAGCCATACTTCGACTGGCGGCCGACCGACGACGACCGGCGTGCGGTCAAGCGCGTCCTGGAGCAACTCGGTATCGACGACCTCGCGATGCGAGAGATGCCCACGCTCAGCGGGGGCCAGCGACGACTCGTCTTCCTCGCCCGGACGCTCGTCCAGGCCTCCGACGCGCTGCTGCTCGACGAACCGACGAGCGGCCTCGACCTGAAACACCAGCACGAAGTGATGCGTCGCGTCCGGTCGTCGATTCGAGATTCGGACCTCGCCGGCGTGGTCGCGATTCACGACCTCGACCTCGCGACGCGGTTCTGCGACCGCTTTGCCTTCCTCTACGACGGCGAACTGTACGCCGTGGGCGACGAGTCCGTCCTCTCGGCGGGCACCATCGAAACCGTCTACGACGTTCCCGTCGACGTTTTCGAACGCAACGGCCAGACCCACGTCGTGCCAAAAGAGACGGCCGACGGGACCACCGTGCAATGACTACTCGAGAGCGCCTTCGTCGCTGGACGCGTCGTCGACGAGCGTCGCGACGATTCTTGCGGGTAACACGTCACGGTTCGCCTCGGTGACCTCGAGTCGAGTTATCGGCGCGTCGGAGGGAAGCGCGTCGGCGACGTACTGGTCGACCCCACGCCGTACCGACAGCACCGCGCTGTGATGGATGCCAGTCTGGAGGGCCGACAGAATCGGGGCGAATCCCTCCCCGCGGCGATCGAGCGTCCCGATTTCGTCCACGACGAGTACGTCGCCGCTCGTTCGTGCCAGCGATAGCCCCCTCTCGATGGCTGCCGGATTGACGGCGTACCGGCCCACTGTGGGCCCGTCCCCGAACTCCGCAGACTGGGACGCGAAGACCGTCCGTTCGCCGGTCTGGACGTCGACCAGTTCCAGCGTCTCCGGCCCGCCGTCCGTGTAGAAGCCGACCGGGTCGAGAGCCCGGTCACCGAGCCGTTCGACGACGCGTTTGACGACCGTGGTCTTGCCGACGTTGCGGTCGCCGGTGAGCACGACGTACATCTGGTGTGGATGCCTCTCCGTCGAGATTGTCGGTGCTGGGATCAATATGTGTCGATCCTGCAGTGCTCTGGCCACCACGGAGCGTCGTCCCGGATTTGGGTCCAGTGCGTTTCGAACGGCACATTCGTGCTCGTGGAGATCAGTCCAACACCGGTAGGATTCCCTTAGATGGCGTATATGACATCATGGTTATAAGTCTCTCGAACGAATCTCTCAGCATGATTTCACGCGTCCTCGTCGCGATGGACGATTCCGGGATGGCAGAACACGCGCTCACCTACGCGTTGGCGGCGTTCCCCGACGCCGACGTCACAGTTCTTACGGTCGTCGGCGAACCGTCGCAGTTGATCGGCGAACAGACGGCCATCGCCATGGCGGACGACCCGGAAGCGAAGACACAGGAATTGGCCCAACCGGTCTTCGACCGCGCCCGCGAAATCGCTGCGGACTACGACACAGAGATCACGACGCGCGTCGATTCCGGCCACGCTCCCCGGAGTATCATCGAACACGCCGGGGACTTCGATACGGTCGTCATCGGTAGTCACTCGGGTACCCTGAGCGAGCGGCTGTTCGTCGGCAACGTTGCCGAAAAGGTGTTCCAACGATCACCGGTACCCGTGATCGTGGTCCGCTGAGGAACGCTGGCCGCTCGGCTCTTCGCGGTATCTCGAAAAGCGGGCCGGGCGCGATTGTGAACACTCGGTCACACGGTCGCTCATTTCGTTCGCGCTGCGTGTTCCCTGCGTTCAAATCGGCATCCGCTTCGCTCCT
>JBNJDE010000078.1:0-11457 GCA_051744605.1 Halobacteriota archaeon | reverse complement strand
AAGGCGTCGGACCACCGCTCGTCACACCGTTCACACAGGATGGAGACATCGACGAACCCGCACTTCGCGACCTCGTCGGCTGGGTCGAAGAGCGGGGCGTGGACTTCATCGTCCCCTGCGGATCGAACAGCGAAGCCGAGTTGATGACCGCGGCGGAGCGGGCGAGGGTCACCGAAATCGTCGTCGAGGAGGCCAACGTTCCCGTGCTCGCGGGAACCGGGAGCCCGGGCCGCAAGGAGACGATCGAGGCGACCGAGGCGGCCGCCGAGGCCGGCGCCGACGCGGCGCTGGTCGTCACCCCGTTCTACTACAATCACGATCAGGAGGTCCTCGAGGCGTACTACCGCGAGGTCGCGGACGCCGCACCGATCCCCGTGTACCTCTATTCGGTACCGGCGTTCACCGACGTCCGGATCGAACCGGAGACGGTCGAACGACTGGCGAGTCACCCCAACATCGCTGGAATGAAGGATTCCTCCGGGAACGTCGCCGAACTCGTGCGGACCGTCCATCGGACCGCCGAGGAGGCGTTCGACGTGATGGTCGGCAGCGGGAGCGTCCTCGCGCAGGCGCTAGACGCGGGTGCCACCGGCGGCGTGGTCGCGCTCGCGAACATCGCCCCGGGTCGAACGAGCGAGATCTACGAGACACACGCCGAGGACCCCGAAGCGGCGCGGGCGCGGAATGCGGAACTCGTCGAGTTGAACCGCGGGATCACCACGACGCATGGCGTCCCCGGATTGAAGTGGGCGATGCGCGAACGGGGCGCCCCTGCCGGTCACCCCCGGTCACCGCATCGGCCCGTCGACGAAGACCAGAAAGAGCACCTGGCGTCGCTCGTCGACGGCATCTGAACCGGGCCTGTCGGGCACTGCTCCCGGTGCAGACAGTCTCCGAACCGCCGGATGAGCGCAGCGTAGCGTCGGGAACGCACCGGCTCCTGGCAGGATAGCGAGGATCACATCAACCAGCCGAAACGTTATTGCCTCGGGTGACCCTACTACCACACATGGAGGGGGAGGTCAAACTGAACGAAGTCTCGGAAGTACTGGAATCGCTCGAATACCCGGTGTCGAAGGGTGAGATCGAAGCGGAGATCGCCGACCTGACCGTGCTGTACGCCGACGGCGAGGAGTCGCTCGCGAGGGTCCTCGGCCGGGTAAATCAATCACAGTTCGAATCTGCCGAGAGCCTCGAAGCCGAGATACTGTCGAACGTCTCGATCGGTGCCGTCGGGGAACCCGGGCAATCCGAAGGCGAAGGGTAACCGGCGATCGAGACCACTCCGTGCGGTGGATTCCGGTACGGAAAGGTTGACAGCGACAACGCGCTTCAGCGGTAGTAGTTCACTCATGCGAGCGTGTGTACCCACCACGAGCGACGACGGCGCCACTGCCGAACTGTCCGGGCACTTCGGACAGGCACCGTACTACACCATCGTCGACACCGAAACCGACGCCGTCGACGTCATTGCGAACCGGAGCGACCACCGTGGTGGCTCGAAGTTGCCACCCACCTACGTCGCAGAGCACGACGTCGACGCCGTCCTCGTCACGGAGGTCGGTAAGCGTGGAATGAGATTGTTTGACGACTACGGCATCGACGTCTTCCAATCGGAAGAGGGGACGGTCGAGGAGATCGTCGACAGGTTCCGGAACGACGAGTTAGCGGTATTCGATTACGAAGATGCCCACGGGCACGGACGTGGGGAACACGACCACGAACACCGACAGGGTGGCGACGGCGACGAACATTGAACGGCTACCGAACGAGGCTGCTACCGGTGCGCTCCACGGATCGGCAGCCAGCCAGAGTTTGCACCGTCGACCGACGCCGACCTCGATACCGGTCTGGGCGATACGGTATACGTCGGGATCTCCCTGATTCGGTGCTTCTGATGGCGGACAGGAATCGGCGGAAACGAGAAAAGCGATCCGAATCTAAAACGGGGCTTCGTTGGCGGCAGCTTCGTCCTCGCTGTCGTAGTCCGGAATGCGGATACCGAGCGACTGCAGCTGAGCTTTGCCATCCTCGGTGGCCTCCGCGGGCGACCAGGGCGGCTCGTAGACGAGTTCCACGGACGCATTTTCCACGCCCTCGACTGATTCGGCGGCGACGGTCACGTTCCGTTTGATGCTATCGGCCACCGGACAGCCCATACTCGTGAGCGTCATCTCGACGTGGACCGCGTTCTCGTTGTCCTCGCGTTCCTCGATGTCGTAGACGAGCCCGAGATCCACGATGTTGACCGGTATCTCGGGGTCGTAGACATCACGTAGGGCCTCCCGTACTGCCTCAGTGTCGACCATGTAGCCATCGATAGGAGATGTAGCGTGAAAAGTATTGTTCTCGTGGCGAACACCGGAATCGTGGTAAGGGGCGCTCTCGGAAGCGAATTTCGCCGGTTTTGGTCGGCCAATACCGAGCGGAAATTACCCCTCGAGACCTGAAAACGCGGTTCGAGACCTGGAGGCACCGTTCGTAACCGACAGACACCGTTCGTGACCGCGGGACGAAACGGTCCGATGACCTCCGCGACCGGCCGGCTATGACAGGCGGACCCACAACTGGACGGGCGGGCAGAACTATCTGATAGATGGTACATTGAATACAGTACATCACACCACCAACGGCGTTTCAGCACGCCTACCGGCTGTTTTCGCCAGATTTGAACGCTCCAATAATCGCCAATACGTGGGTAAAATCAATGTAAATTAAAGAATATTAAGGACCTGTATACACTTAACCACCCATAAAATACGGGACGTGGGAATATCCCCCGGAGGACACTACAGAGAGACGTGGAATGGCCGCCGGTGCTGGCGGCGGCACCGCGAACGGGCTCCCCGTTCGTACACCACGAGGTGACATATCGTGAAACAGATTCGTATCCACGGCCGTGGTGGTCAGGGGTCGGTGACACTGGCCCATCTGATCGCAGAGGCGGCCTACGAAGAGGACAAGTGGGCACAGGCATTCCCGTCGTTCGGCGTCGAGCGCCGCGGGGCACCAGTCGAGGCGTTCGCTCGCATCGACGACGAGAAGATAACCGACCGGAGCCAGGTCGACGAGCCGGACTACGTCGTCGTCCAGGATCCGTCGCTGATCGAGATCGTCGACGTGGCCCGCGGAGTAGTGGACGACGGCACCATCGTCGTCAATACCGAAGCGGACCCCGAGGAACTCGATCTCGAGACCGACGCGACCGTGGTGACCGTCGACGCGACCGAGATCGCACTCGAACACCTCGGGAAGCCGATCATGAACACGGCGCTCATGGGCGCGTTCGCGAGCGCCACGGGCGTCCTTCAACAGGAGAGCATGGAATCGGTCATCATGACCGAGTTCCCCGGTGAGATCGGCGAACAGAACGTTGCGGCCACGACCGACGCGTACGCGGAGGTATCCACGGTATGAGCGACACACTCGATCCATATTCCGATCTCGAAATCTCGAAGGGTGCAGTGGCAGAGCCGGGAACGTCGGTGGTCAACAAGACCGGCACGTGGCGCGAATTCATGCCGGAGATCGACCACGACGCCTGTACGGGCTGTGGACTCTGTGAGACCTTCTGTCCGGACATGGCCGCCAAAGGCGTCGGTGACCGGCGCTACGAGATCGATTACGACTACTGCAAAGGCTGTGGCATCTGTGCAGAGGTCTGCCCGGTCGACGCCATCGAGATGCTTCCCGAGGTGAAATGAGATGGGCGAGCAGACAATGTTGAAAGGCGACAAGGCCGTGGCACACGCCGTCCTCTCCGCCCAGCCGGACGTCGTCTCCGCCTACCCGATCACCCCCCAGACGGGCATCGTCGAGAAGCTCTCCCAGATGAAAGCCGACGGCGACCTCCGTGGGGAGTACCTCAAGGTCGACTCGGAGTTCAACGCCGCGTCCTCGTGTATCGGTGCGAGCGGGGCCGGCGCCCGCGTCTTCAGCGCGACGAGCTCCCAGGGGTTGAAGCTCATGTCCGAACCGCTGTTCACGGCGTCCGGGATGCGGCTCCCGCTCGTCCTCGCCGTCGCGAACCGCAGCCTCTCCGGGCCGCTCTCCATCTGGAACGACCACACGGACGCCTTCGCCGAGCGCGACGGCGGGATGCTCCAGTTCTTCGCCGAGGACGTCCAGGAGGCCGTCGACAATATGCTGATGGCCTACCGCGTCGCCGAGGACCCCGACATCTCCCTGCCCGCGCTCGCCAACCTCGACGGCTACATCCTGACCCACGTCAAAGAGCCCGTCGAGATACCGACCGAGGAGGAGACGAGCGAGTTCCTCCCGCAGCGCGAGCCCCACGCCACCCTCGACCCGAAAAATCCCAAGACTATGGGTGCGTTCGCGCGGCCCGAGCACTGGACCGAGACCCGCTACGCCGTCCACGAGGCGATGCTCCGGTCGAAGGACACCATCGGCGACGTCGTCGAGGAGTTCGCCGACCAGTTCGGACGCGAGTACGGGCTCGAATACGGCGGCCTGCTCCAGACGTACGGACCCGACGACGCCGACGTCGCCATCCTCGGTCTCGGCTCCATCGTCGGGACGATGCGTGACGTCATCGCGGAGCACCCGGCGGACGTGAAGATCGTCAAGCCGCGTGTCATCCGCCCATATCCCGCCGAGGCGCTCCGCGAGGCTCTCGCGGGTGTGGAAGCCGTCGGCGTGCTCACCAAGGAGGTCTCCCCCGGCCACCAGAGCACGCTCGTCTCCGAACTCAAGTCCGCGATGTACGGGTCCGGGCACAACCCGGCCATCCTGAGCAACGTCCTCGGGCTCGCCGGCCGAGACGTAACCAAAGACGAGATCAGCGACATCGTCGACGAGGTCATCGACGCGAAGACCTCGGGCCCGACCGGCCGCTTCGGCGGCGAAGAGGACTGGCCACAGCTGAATCGCGACATCCTGCCCGACGAGGTGACCCACTGATGAGTTCAATGGAAGAGACGAGCCCGCCCGAACCGGAGATCAGCCACGACGACGACCTCTTCAAGCCCGGACACCGGGCCTGTGCGGGGTGTGGACCCGCCCTCGCGATGCGCTTTATCACCGAGGCGACCGGCGAGAACACGATCATCTCGCAGTCGACCGGCTGTATGGAAGTCGTCTCCAGTCCGTACCCCGAGAGTTCGTGGGACGTGAGCTGGATCCACGACGTGTTCGCGAACGCCCCCGGCGTGGCCTCCGGCGTCGAGGCCGCCTACCGGGCCTTCGACAACAAGGAGGGCTTCGAGGAGTACGAGGACCACGACGACGTCAACTTCGTCGTCATCGGTGGCGACGGCGCCACCTTCGACATCGGCATGCGGAGCCTGAGTGGGATGATGGAGCGCGGTCACGACATCCTGTACATCGCCTACGACAACGAGGCGTACATGAACACGGGCATCCAGCGCTCCAGTTCGACCCCGCTCGGTGCCTCCACCACCACCTCGCCGGCGGGCGAGGAGAGCTTCGGCAACGACACGAACAAGAAGAACATGCCGGCCATCGCGGCCGACCACGGCTGTTCGTACGTCGCGACGGCGTCCATCGCCTACCCGACCGACTTCAAGAAGAAGATCGAGAAGGCCCTCGAACACGACGGGCCGAAGTACATCCAGGTCTCCTCGCCCTGTATGCTCGGCTGGCAGTTCGATTCCGCCGAGACGGTCAGCATCGCCAAGCTCGCCGTCCAGACTGGCATGCACCCGCTCTTCGAGATCGAGAACGGCGAGGTCACCGACGTGATGAGCCTCTCGAACCGCAAGCCGGTCGAGGAGTACCTCGAGAAGCAGGGGCGGTACAAACACCTCTTCGCGAAGGACGACGGCGACGAGGTCATCGAGGAGATCCAGGCGTACATCGACGAGCAGGCCGAAGAACTGGGACTCGACCAGTAATCGGTCGGATCGGACCGGCGTTCCGAGGCTGTCTGTAGACCGTTTTTCCGACCCGCGATTCCATTCTCGCGAGCTGTCGGCCGCGATTTCGAGCGCCTACTTAGATATATCGGTGACGGCAAATATCGTGTGTGAGGTTCTCTATCGAAGCGCCGACGAGGAGAAACTATCATATTCTTCAATGGCAACCGGAAGGGTGTACGGGACACGAGGCAGACAATGGTATTTGAAACGACATCCGCTGGCGACGGAGGCATCGACGAACCAGATGACTCGGCACTGGCTACGGCACTCCACCAACTGAACACCGCGGCCGAGTACGTCGACGTTGACGAGGGAGTTATCGAACGACTGAAACGCCCCACTCGAGTTACGCAGGTAACCGTTCCGATCGAACGCGACGACGGCACTATCGAGACCTACACCGGGTATCGCGCCCAACACGACGACGTCCGCGGCCCGTACAAGGGCGGGATTCGGTATCACCCCGACGTCTCGGCCGAGGAGTCCGTCGGGCTAGCGATGTGGATGACCTGGAAATGCGCGGTCATGGACCTGCCGTTCGGTGGGGCAAAAGGCGGTATCATCGTGGATCCGTACGACCTCTCCAAGCGTGAGACCGAACGACTGACCAGGCGGTTCACGGAGGAAATTCGCGACGTCATCGGCCCGACGGTCGACATCCCGGCACCCGACATGGGAACCGGTCCGGAGACGATGGGGTGGATGATGGACGCGTACAGCATGCTCCGAGGGGAGACCATCCCCGGAGTGGTGACCGGAAAGCCCCCCGTTATCGGCGGGTCCGAAGGCCGAGAAGGAGCACCGGGTCGTTCGGTGGCGATCATCACCCGGGAGTTCCTCGATTACCAGGGCCGGGACCTCGATGACACGACCGTCGCCGTCCAGGGCTACGGGTCGGTCGGCGCAAACGCCGCGCGGGCACTCGACGACTGGGGCGCGAACGTCGTCGCCGCCTCCGACATGGGCGGGGCGGTGTACGATGCCGACGGCCTGGATACGCACGCGATTCCCTCCTACGACGAAGAGCCCAACGCCGTCACCAGCTACGACGCGCCGCGGACGCTGGACAGCGATGCGCTGTTCGAACTCGACGTCGACGTCCTGATTCCGGCGGCCATCGGGGGTGTCCTCACCGACGACAACGCCGACGACGTCGAAGCCGACATCATCGTCGAGGGGGCGAACGGTCCCACGACGACGCGTGCCGACGCCATCTTCGCCGAGCGCGGCATTCCGGTCGTCCCGGACATCCTCGCGAACGCCGGCGGGGTCACCGTCTCCTACTTCGAGTGGCTGCAGGACATCAACCGTCGTCAGTGGACACTGGAGCGAGTGCACGACGAGCTGGAAACGCACATGCTGAGCGCCTGGGACGAGGTTCGCGAGGTGTTCGAGGAGAAGGACCTCACCTGGCGAGAAGCCGCCTACGTCGTGGCCCTCCAGCGCATCGGCGAGGCGAAATCGATGCGCGGCCTCTGGCCCTGACATATCGGTCGCAGGACCGCCAGTAGCACGTGTCGTCGCCGGTATCCGACGCTACCGGTCATTCCGTTCGGACGACCCCAGCCAACCAGGCGAATCTTCATTATCCAGCCCCGCTACCGACCAGTGTGACCCGGTCGAACGTGAATGCCTTCAGCGCGTACGTGGCGGCCGTCGGTCTTGGGTTGGCTGTGTCGTCTCTCTGGTTCGGTGCCGAGATAGCTGCGTTGACCACGAAGCGGACCGTCGACATCTGGGATTTCTTCCTCGGTGCGGGTATCGTCCTGGTCGCCATCGGCGGGCCGCTCTATCTCATCACCAGCGCCGGCCGATTTCTGCTGGGGCCCGACTGAGGGACCCAAACCCACTTGCCCACTGCAACCGACTCGACGAGTATGCCCACCGACGCCGAGACCGCCGCCTTCGAGGCGGGAATCAAGTTCGGGGCGCTATACCACCAGTTCGCCGGGACTCCCGTAAGTGCCGACAGCGCGGACAGTCTGGAGAGCGCCATCGAAGAGAGCATCGAGAACCAGCCACACGCGAGAGACGTTGCCGTCTCCATCGACACCGACCGCCTCGAGGCAGCGACCGACGAACACGGGTACGTCGAACTGACGGGCGAGTACATGGCAGTCGAAGTCGTGGTCGACTACGACGGAACCGAGGCGGTCGCGGAGATGTCCATGGTCGATGGGTACCCGTTGATGGAACTCAGGACCGTGGAGACGCCATAACAACGGGAACGGTGCGGGCGGCCACTGCTCGGGAACGGGCAGGCGACCGATACCCGTTGCAGTCTAGTCGACCGTTCGCTCGTCGAGAGGTCATCGCGACGGCCGTGCCAGAACACCAGCGGGCCGAGGAGACGTCGCGTCCCGCCTGGCAGCCGTGCGTTTAACTCACCGCCCGTCGAACGCGACACCATGAGCCAGACGACCCTCGATGACGACGACCTCTTCGGCGAAGCCGCCGCGGAGGTTCGGGCGGACGTCGAAGCGCACCTCGATGCCGCCACCGACGAACTGCCGGAGCCGTCGACCATCTGGGACGTGGAATCGGCGAACACGCTCGGCGTCCTCAACGCCCTCCGGTCGGCACTCGATGCGGGCGAGGCCCGGGAGCATCTCCGGGACGCGAAGAAGTGGTACACCATGGGCAAGCGCGCGGAGGCGTTCGAGGACGCCGACGACCTCGAAGCGCGGATCGAGTCGGTGGAAACGGTCGTGACGACCATCGACGAGATGGCCGAGGCGGTGGGTGACCTGACGGCGTCGGTCCCCGATCTCAAGGGCCAACTCGAGGACCTACAGGACGAGTCGTAAGCAGTTATCGGTGGACAGGGGTCGTGACGTCGCGCTCCAGTACCGCCTCCATCACCGAGACGAGCGCGTCGCTCGCCTGCTGTTCGAGGGTTTCGCCGATCGCTGTACTCGCCGCTCGTGGATCCCCGACGACACCGTTCGCCGCGAACTGGACGCTGTCCGGGGCCAGATTGGTCCCGCCGACCCAGTCGCCCCAGCGGTCCGCAGCGCCACCTGCCGCCGACTCGAACCGATCCCCGTGGACGAGGTCGGGGAACGCCGAGAGGAGAAACGACGTCTCGAGCGGGCCAGCATGGCCCATCGGCACGTCGACGTCGACCGCGTCGAACCACGTGAACGGGACGACCAGTGCGTCCTCGTTCCGGGTGAGTCGGGCAGCGACCTCCTCGATGGCAGCCGAATTGCCGCCGTGGCCGTTGACGATGACGACGCGATTCCAGCCGTGACCGAACAGCGATTCGATCGTCTCGCGGACGTAGGCCCGGAAGGTGTCCGGCGAGACCCAGGTGGTACCGGTGAACTGGCGGTGTTCCTCCGAGATGCCGACGGGGATGGTCGGCGCGACGACGGCCTCGAGTTCGGTGGCGGCGGCAGCGGCCTCGGCGACCGCCTCGGCGCTGCGATGGTCGGTCCCGAGCGGTGCGTGGGGGCCGTGTTGTTCGGTACTCCCGACGGGGAGGAGGACCACGTCCACGTCGGCCGCGTCGGCGTCGGTCCAGGATACGTCCGCGAGGCGCATACCACAGGGTGTGTGTGGCGGGTCAATAAACAGTGCCGGTCAGTCGTCGGCGTTCCGCCGGTCCGACTGGCGTTCGATCGCTCGCTCGACGAACTCGGCCGGTAGCTCCTCGATCTCGCCCGCCTGCACGCCCCAGAGATTGGCGTAGAGGCCGTCGGCCTCGATGAGTTCGTCGTGGGTGCCCCGTTCGACGATACGACCGTCCTCGAGGACGACGATCTGATCCGCGTCCCTGACCGTCGAGAGGCGGTGGGCGATGGCGAAGGTGGTGCGGTCGGTGGTCAGCCGATCCAGGCTGCGCTGGATGAGCATCTCCGTCTCGGTGTCGACGTCGGAGGTCGCCTCGTCGAGGATCAATATCTCCGGGTCGGCGAGGACGGCGCGGGCGATGGCGATGCGCTGGCGCTGGCCACCCGAGAGTTTGACGCCGCGTTCGCCGACCATCGTGTCGTATCCCTCGGGGAGGGTCGAGACGAACGAGTGCGCCTCGGCGGCCTTCGCGGCCCTGACGACGGCCGCCTGGTCCGCGTCCTCCCGGCCGTAGGCGATGTTCTCCCGCACGGTCCCGTAGAAGAGAAACGTGTCCTGGCTGACGTAGCCGATGTGTTCGCGCAGACTCGGGAGACTAACCGCCCGGAGGTCCTGCCCGTCGATGCGGATGGCGCCGGCATCGACGTCGTACATTCGGAGGAGGAGTTTCAGCGCCGTGGACTTCCCCGCCCCGGTCGGGCCGACCAGCGCGACGGTGTCGCCCCCGTCGACCTCGAAGGAGACGTCCCGCAGGATGGGTTCGTCCTCGTACTCGAAGGAGACATGGTCGTAGTCGACGGCACCGTCCGAGATGGACAGCGGTGGCGCGTCGTCGGCCGACTCGATACGACTGGGTTCGTCCATCAGCCCGAAGATCCGGGCGCTCGACGCGCGGGCGCGCTGGTACATATTGACGATCTGGCCGAATTGCGCCATCGGCCAGATGAACCGCTGGGTCAACAGGATGAAGGTGACGAACGCGCCGGTCTGGAGGGTGCCGGTGAACGGTCCCGGTGCCGTCCCGGAGAACACCCAGACGCCACCGACGGCGAAGGTGATGACGAAGCCGATCCCCGCCAGCACCCGGAGCGCCGGGAAGAAGGTGATCCGCGTCCTGATGGCGTCCCAGTTCGTGTCGTAGTACTCCATCGAGGCGTCGTCGACGCGGCCGGATTCGTACGCCTCCGTGTTCGACGCCTTGATGACCGAGATGCCGCCGAGGTTGTTCTCGAGTCTGGAGTTGAGACTGCCGACGGCCGCGCGCACGGCGGCGTACTTCGGCTGGATGCGCTCGACGAAGAGGTACGTGAACGCCCAGATGAGCGGGACGGGGACGAGGGCGACCAGCGCGAGTTGCCAGTTGATCGCGAAGAGCAGGACGGCGATGGCGACGACCATGACCGACAGCCGGAACGCCCCGTTCATCCCCTCGTTGAGGAACCGCTCGAGGCGGTTGACGTCGTTCGAGAGGATGGACATCATCTCCCCCGTCTGCTTGTCCGCGAAAAAGCCCATGTTGAGTCGCTGCATCTCGTCGTAGGTGTCCGTGCGCACCCCGTGTTGCACGTTCTGGGCGAAGGCGTTCCAGCCCCAGTTGCGCGCGTAGTGGAAGACCGCCCCGCCGAAGAAGGAGGCCGCGATGGCGGCGACCGTGAACCACAGTTGTGCCTCCTGGGTGGCTGGGTACCAGCTCGCCGGGAACAACGAGAGTGGAAATCGACTGCCGAAGGCGACGTCGTCCCGGAAGACCGCGTCGATGGCGACGCCGAGCAGCACCGGTGGCATGAGATCGAGGACTCTGGCCACGACGCTCGCGAGGAGTCCGACCACGAAGTACCCCCAGTGGTCCCGGCCGTACTCCAGGAACAGCCGCCGCATCGGGTTGGCCGTTCGTTCCCGCTGGGTCTCGAACGGGTCGTCCTCGTCGCCGGGGAGGGCCATAGTGGACGTGGGGTCGTGGTGGGGAAAAGGATTGGCGAGG
>JBNJDE010000077.1:0-11525 GCA_051744605.1 Halobacteriota archaeon | reverse complement strand
AGGAGAGGGGTCGACTGCTACCGGCGACCGACCGGCTGCTCGTGGGTGTTACTCGGCGAGCGGCGCGAGCGCTTCGATGGTTCGTTCGATGTCGTCTTTTTTCGCCGCACGGGGGAACCCGAGTGCTACCGCATCGAGTCCGTCGATGTCGGTGAACGTCGATAGCTGTTCGCGAGCCTCCTCGGGCGTTCCAACAGCGGCGAACTCCGCCAGGATCTCCTCTGTCACGGCCGCTTTCGCACCCTCGCGGTCTCCGTTGCCCCACTTGATCGCCATCTCGTTCGCCTCGTCCTCGTAGCCCTGTCTGGCCAATGCCTCGCGATAGTAGTCACCCATCGCCGCGACGTAGAAGGCGAGGTGCTGGCGGGCGATGTCGCGGGCGTACTCGCGGTCCTCGGCGACGATGGCCTCGACGGAGACCATCGTCCGCTGTTCGGAGCGGTCCCTGTCGCCGAGGTCCGATCCCCGCTCGAAATCCTCGATCCGATCCGCGATACCGTCCGGCGAGAGGACGATGCCGTGCCACCCGTCGCCGAACCGGCCGGCGAGTTCCACCGACTTCGGTCCCATGCCCGCGGCGTCGACCGGTGCCGGCGTCTCCGGTGGATCGCTTCGCAGTCGGAATCCAGCGAGCGAGAAGATGGACCCGTCGTAATCGACGGCGGCGCCGGTCTGCACCAGTTTCGCTATCTCGACGCTCTCCCTGACGCGCTTGAGCGCCTGCTCGAAGGAGGCGCCGTGCCACCCCTCGATGACGATGGGACCACTCGACCCTACCCCGATGCGGGCCCGACCGTCCGTGACCTCCTGGAGCGTGGCGCCGGTCTGGCCGACGAGGGCGGGCGACCGCGAGAAGACGTTGAGGATACTCGGCCCGAGTCCGATGCTCTCGGTCGCACGGGCCATCTCGGTGAGCACGGGAACCACGTTTCGGCCCCAGGTCTCCGGGACCCACGCGACTCCGTAGCCGTGTCGCTCACCGTGGACCGCGTAGTCGACGTAGTGGTCCACGCTGGGCTGTTCGGCGACCGGGAGATGGAGGTCGAGTTCGGTCATCGATCGATCACCCGGGAAAACCCCCTCGTGTCGGCACGACCGTCCCACCGATCAACCGTGACTCTCGTGTGAAAACGCATGGCCCCACCTACCCCGAGTGGCCACATAAATCCCGGTCAGCACATACGGCGAACAACCTGTCGAGAGTTTTCTGGGGGTCCGAGAGGCCCGGGGCTGCTCGAACGGTGGCGTCGAAAAATGATGGCGTTCGGTCTGCGAACCGATTTCAGCCGAAGAGGTCGCCCAGGCCCTCGCCCGACGCGTCCTCTTCTTCTTCGTCTTCTTCGGCTTCTTCTTCCTCGGCGGCTTCCTCTTCTTCCTCGTCTTCTTCGGCTTCGGCCTCGCCACCCGCGGCGCCAGCGGCGGGCGCGGCAGGCGCGGCAGCGGCCTGTTCGATTGCCTCTTCGATGTCGACGTCCTCGAGTGCGGCGACGAGCGCCTTCACACGGGATTCCTCGACATCGACGCCGGCGGCCTCGAGCACGCCGGTGATGTTGTCTTCGTTGATCTCTTCGCCCGATTCGTTCAGGATGAGTGCTGCGTAAACGTACTCCATTGTTGTATTATCCGAACATGTTTCCGAGACCCTCGCCGGCGGCCGACTCGTCATCGTCGTCATCCTCGTCGTCTTCGTCGTCGTCGGCTGGCTCGGTCTCCGTGTCTTCGTCTGCCGATTCCTCGGGTGCGGCCGCGGACTGGGCCGCCGGTTCGTCGACGTCCTGGAGTTCCTCCGGAAGGGCCTCCTCGTCGTCGATGTTCGCCGCGAGCGCCCGAACCTGGGCGTCGGCGGTGCTCACGAGGTCGTCCACGAGCTCGGGACTCTCGATGGCGGCCTGGAGGCCGAGGCTCTTCGCCTCGCCACTGGCCTTCGAGAGCATCGTCGGGACCGTCTGCGCGGTCGGATACCCGGCATTGATCGAGAGGTTTCTGGCCGCTGCCGCGGCGGACGAGACGTCCGCGCGGTACTCGTCGACGTCCAGTTCGAGTTCGTCGGACTCGAAGAGCACGCCGTCGGCGTAGACGGCGCGCAGGTCGAGACCGACCTCCTTGGGCTCGATGCCGAGTTCGGTGAGGACGTTGGCGACGTCGGCCGACACTGTCTCGCCCTCTTCGGCGACGACGCTGTCTTCGAGGACCTTGATGGACCCCTCGTCGATGCGTGCGTTGGCGCCGATACTCTGGAGTTCGCCGACGAACGGACCCGGGTCCATCCCGGTATCGCCTTCCGGGATGACGATGTCGTTCGGGGCGACCTCTCCGGCGTTGATGGGTGCGGGCGTCTTCGACTCCTCGAGGTGCTTGTACAGCGCGAACGGGTTGTCGTTCGTCCCCACGAGGCCGACGTGGCCGGTGAGGTACTCGTTGAGGGACTCGAGCCCCTCGTCCACCCGGTCGAGTGCGCGGCCGAGCAACGTGTTACGACTCATGCGCAGGGTCGCTTCGCCGTGCAGTTCCGTGCGCATCTGCTGGAGTTGCCGGCTCGGAATGCCCTCGATGTCGACGACGCCGAGACTCTCGAAGTCCTGGATGAGTTCGACGATGTCGTCGACCTCGGACTTCTTCCACTCGGGAACGACGTCTGTTGTGCGTTCGGCGGACATCTATGCCACCTCGACGGCTGGCCCCATCGTGGTCTTCACGTAGATGCTGTCCACGTTGAGTGGGCCTTTCTCGAGATCACCGTGCAGACGCCGGATGATGACGTCGATGTTGTCCGCGATGTCCTCGGCGGACATGTCCTCGGCGCCGACGCGCGTATGGAACGTGCGTCGGTCACCGCTGCGGACCTGCACGGTGTTCTTCATGCGGTTGACGGTCTCGACAACGTCGTCGTCGGGCTGGAGCGGGGTCGGCATCTTGCCGCGTGGACCGAGGACGGTCCCGAGGTAACGACCGATGTCCTGCATCATGGACGCCTCCGCGACGAAGAAGTTCGTCGCGTCGGCAAGGTCCTTCGCAGCATCGGAATCGTCCCCGAGGTCCTCGAGGTCATCCCCGTCGAGGACGTCGTCGGCGACGTCCTCGGCACGGACCGCG
This sequence comes from Halobacteriota archaeon, assembly GCA_051744605.1. Classification (GTDB taxonomy): domain Archaea; phylum Halobacteriota; class Halobacteria; order Halobacteriales; family Halobacteriaceae; genus Halanaeroarchaeum. The sequence goes on along the minus strand of JBNJDE010000077.1, from coordinate 8,432 downwards.
GTCTCGCCTTCGGCGAACACCACGATCGTCGTCTCCTGACCGGTACCCGACGGCAGTACGACGCTCTCGTCGATTCGATTCGACGGGTCGTTGAGGTCAATGTCGCGCAGATTAATAGCGAGGTCCACCGTTTCGCGGAAATTCCGCTCGGGGGCCTCCTCTAGGGCGCGAGTTACGGCCTCTTCGATATCAGTATCTGCCATTTTTCACCTCCGTAGTCTACGACCCAGATGGGTCGGATCTCCTACGGGTCAGTGAAACAGGCTACGCCTGTCTCGTGTCGTGAAAGGCCGATGTCGACCTTAAACCCGTCGAAAGAAATGTTACACGGAACGACACACGCGACCGGATCAGGCTTCGGCTTCGGCCACGAACGTGTCGTCGTACTCGCCGTCGTCGACCTTCTGCTTGAACTCGCGGGCGTCTTCGCCCTCGATGGTTACGCCGAGGGAGGCACACGTTCCGACGACCTCCTTCGCGGCGTTCTTCAGATCGTACGCGAGCAGGTCCGGAAGTTTCTGCTCGGCGATTTTCTTCACCTGTTCGATCGAGAGGTCGGCGACGAAGTCCTTCTGGGGTTCGCCACTACCGGTCTCGAAGCCAGCCTCGTCCTTGACGAGGGCCGCCGTCGGCGGCACCCCGACCTCGATATCGAACGATCCGTCTTCCTCGTACGTGACGGTCACGGGCACTTCTGTCCCGTCGAACGCGGCGGTCTGGTCGTTGATCTCCTGAACGACCGCCTGTACGTCAACGGGCGTCGGACCGAGTTCGGGTCCGAGCGGCGGGCCCGGATTTGCCTTCCCGCCGGGTACGAGGACTTCAATCGTCTCAGCCATATCCACAGCAACTGGATACGCGGTTTTAACCCTTGTCTTTTCCCGGGACGGTGGCGCGTCGACCGGGGCGATGCGTTCAGGGGACGTTGATTCCCTGTCGACAGAGGAAGTCACTGACCTCGCGGATGACGACCGGACTGCCGACGATCTTGATCGATTGCCCCCGTTCGAAGATACTCACGACGAACTCGTCTTCGACCTCGTCTCGGACGTCCGCCAGCACGTCTCGGGGGAGGACGATTTGCGTACTGTCCCGAAGACTGCGGGCGTCGACCATCACTGTCAATTCCTTGACTGGGCCGCATTAACGTGTCGGAATCGCCTGACCGGATGCGAATGGGACACCCTTTTTGGCACCACCGACATACCGGACAGTCAATGGGACTCGAGGAGGAGATAGAGGCGCTCGAAACGGAGATCGCCGAGACGCCCTACAACAAGTCCACGGAGGCCCACATCGGCCGGCTCAAGGCCAAACTGGCCGAGAAGAAAGAGGCCCTCGAGCGCCAGCAATCGGGGAGCGGTGGTGGCGGCGGCTACGCCGTCGAGCAGACCGGCGACGCCACCGTCGCCCTCGTCGGATTCCCGAGCGTGGGGAAGTCCACACTCATCAACGCCCTCACGAACGCCGACAGCGAGGTGGGCGCCTACGAATTCACCACCCTCGACGTGAACCCCGGGATGCTCCAGTACCGCGGGGCGGACATCCAGCTGCTCGACGTCCCCGGCCTCATCGAAGGCGCCGCCTCCGGGAAGGGCGGGGGACGAGAGGTCCTCTCGGTCGTGCGGACCGCCGACCTCGTCGTCTTCATGCTCTCCGCGTTCGAGATCGAACAGTACGACCGCCTCGCCGAAGAGTTGTACGCGAACAAGATCCGCCTCGACACCGAACCCCCGAGCATCCGGGTGACCAAGAAGGGCAAAGACGGCCTCGACGTGAATGCTTCGGGGGATCTCTCACTCGACGAGGAGACCATCACGGACGTCGCCCGCGAACACGGCTACGTCAACGCCAACATCACGATCCGCGGCGACCCCGACATCGACGAACTCATCGACGGCATCCAGGACAACCGGGTCTATCTCCCCTCCCTCGTCACCGTCAACAAGGTCGACCTCATCGACCCGAGTTACGCCGACCAGATGAAAGCCTCCCTGCGCGAGCACGACATCGACCCCGACGACGCCGTGTTCATCAGCGCCGAGAAGGAACGCGGCCTCGACACCCTCAAAGAGCGCCTCTGGGAGGAACTGGGGCTCATCCGCATCTACATGGACAAACCGGGCCGTGGCGTCGACCGGGAGGAACCACTCGTCATCCGCGAAGGTGAGACCGTCGACGACGCACTCCACAAACTGGGCGGCACTCTCGACGAACGGTTTCGGTTCGCGCGCGTCACCGGCCCGAGTGCGAAACACGACGACCAGCAGGTCGGGCGGGACCACGTCCTCCAGGACGAGGACGTCCTCCGTGTCGTTGCCCGTCGGTGACCGACACAGGCCGCCGACGCCATCCGCTACTCCGGTAGTACCTCGGTTGGCGCCCCGGCGAGTTCCCTGAGCGCGTCCGCCTCGATATGGTGGAGGTCCCCGGGGATCACGAGGAGATGGAGTGGCTCACCGAAGTCGAATTCAGCCAGCCTCTCGAGACGGTCCGCGGCGACGACCGGTTCGGGGCTCCCCGCTCTCGCGACCACGACAGCCAGCGCCGCCCCGTCCCAGTGTTCTGAAAGCAACGCCGCGGCCGTCCCCGCGCGCATGTACTCGCCCGCTTCGGCCTTGATATCGAGATAGACGAGCGTGTGTAACCCGCGGTCCCGGTTGTTCTCGATGGTGTCGAGGACACTCCCGGGAACGCCATCCCCACCGTGGGCCCGTGGGAATGGGAGGGTCGTCGCCTTCCCGAATCGGTAGTTCTGGAGGCCCGTGAGGCTACTCGCCGCCGTCTCCGCCGTCGGTGCGTGGACGACGCGAGTTTCGATATCCCGCTCGTGCGCGCGAAGGCGCAGGTCCACGTGCGTCGTCGAGATCATGGTGTCACCCGCAGTGAGAAAGACCGCGTTTCCCCGCTCGGCCGCGTCGAGGATGGGGGCCGGTTCCTGTTCGACGCCCGCGCGATCGCGGACGGCTATCGAGACGTCGTGATAGGACTCCAGGTCCTCGACGGTCGCGCCGATGAGACGGCTCGTGTAGAACTCCGCGAACACGTCGTCTGCCGATCGAAGGGCCATTTTTCCCTCGACCGTGATGGAGTGTTCGTCGTAGAGTCCGAGACCGATGAACGTGAGCATGGCACCGCTCCGTGTGGAGGAGGCCTATGCGTTTCGACGCGAGGTCGCCCTCGAAGCGTCAATGGTAAGCCAACCGGCAGTCGATGCGTTCTCATGACGGTGCCGTGCGTCCGCGTCCAGCGAGAAGACGGCGAGGCCACCCGCCAGCGCCTCGAGTCCCAGGGGCTGCTCTCGGAGACGCACGACATCGCCGTCGACGGCGAGCACCTCTACATTCCAGTCGCCGCCACGGACGATGTGCCGGCGGACCTCGAGGTCGTCGAGCACGACGCCCCAGTGCGCGAGACGCAGACCATGCCCCGGGACGTCCTCGGCTTCGAACCGACGTACGAGCGACTCGGCGACGTGATCATCCTCGATGAAGACGACCCGGAACGAGCACGGACCATCGCCGACGCGATCATGGAATCGGACATCCGCGCGGCGACCGTCGTCAACAAATTATCGAAGATCAAGGGCGAAGAACGGGTCCGCGACTGGTCGGTCCTCGCCGGTGACGGGATGGAGACCGTCCATCGCGAGTACGGCGCGGAGTTCCTGCTGGACATCTCCACGGTGTACTTCTCGCCCCGACTCGCCACCGAACGCCATCGCGTCGTCGAGCAGGTCGAAGCGGGCGAGAACGCCTTCGACATGTTCGCCGGTGTCGGTCCCTACGCCATCCCGATGGCCATGCGGGGTGCCGACGTCGTCGCGACGGACATCAACGAGGCCGCCATCGAGTATCTCCGCGAGAACGCACGACGGAACGGCGTCGGAGACCGCGTCGAAGCCGTCGCGGGCGACGTTCGCGAAGCGATACCGGACTACGCAGACTGGGCGGACCGGCTGGTGATGAACCTCCCGCACAGTGCCGACGCGTTCGTCGACACGGCCGTCGCCCTCGCCAGTGACGATGCGATGATCCACTTCTACGACATCCAGCACGAGGACGACCCCTACTCTCCCGGCGAGGAGGCCATCCGCGAGGCCGCAGAACCGGACTACGAGGTCACCGTGGAGACCCGTCACGAGGTTCGAACGTACGCCCCACACGAAGTCAACGTCGTGCTCGACGTTCGCCTGACGCGACGCTGAGTCGGAAGTCTTATTTCCATAATCCGGGTACAGGTGAGTGCAGGGAGACGCCTGCCGGAGTAGCTCAGACTGGCCAGAGCGATTCCTTCGTAAGGAATATGTCGGGGGTTCGAATCCCCCCTCCGGCTTGACCCGAAGGTTGGAAGCCCTGTTTATCAACGGTTCGTACGGTAGTACGGGAGACGGCCGTTGGCTTCTCTGCCTATCGACGGGGTTGCACCAATACTGTATTCGAATCGAGGGGTATGCCTCGAGTAAAGAGAAACTCTCTGTGCTTACGCTTCGTCCAAGTGAGTTACCTTCATTAATTCGCTCAAATGATTCGTTTGGAAATCGGCGTCAGAGACGAGCAACTCTGCTCCAGTAGATCGCGAAGTGGCAGCAATGAGAAGATCTCGAACGGGCATGCGCTCCCCGTCGTTCATTAGCGCATCTTGCATTCTGGCAGCCTCCAAAGCGATCTGTTCGTTCAAATCGATGGCCTGAACACCGCCGAATTGTTGGCGCACTTCGGTGACGTCGGTGTCGCCAACACCGAGCTTCCCGTCAATGACCTCGTAGACACAGAGTGACGACGTGAGATACGGCTGGCCGCGCCTCTCTACTTCGTCGACGACCTGCGGTACTCCCTGGAGGAGGTCAATGATGACGGAACTATCGAGAAACGTCACCGCTCGAAACTCTCCCGAGAGTCCGAGATTGCCTCGCGTGCCCGTTCAGCGTCTTCCTCACTCCAGGCGCCGATATCAATCGGCTTTTCGGCGCTCGCGAGCCGTTCTAGCAGCTCGTCGAACGTCTCATCCTCCCGTTTGAGGGTCTCGAGTAACCGCTTGGTGTCGTCGGAGACGCGTATGGAGGTGCTCATGTGTATACAGAGAGTATGCAGCATCAATTAGCTTGCGGCGGCTCACGGGCTGTGATTCGGTCCAGAATTCGTCCGAATGGCAAATGAGAGTTACAACACCCACTGTTGTATCGCGTCCCAGAGCCCGTTCCGGGCTCCACCACCCGTTCGGGGGGGGGGTTCGACCCCCAGAGCCCCCAGGATCGCCCCAACCCACCTGGCCTCGTCCGCGGTGTCGAAGTCGACATTCGAGAACGGAATACGGTCGAGACGGACGGGGACGTCCAGCAGACGATTTCGAGATGGTGACGATACCCGCAGCGTGCGGCTGGCAATTTTCGGCGATTCGTCCTCGTCGACCGGACCGAACGAGCTGAGAACGCGCCGGCAGAAACGGCCATCGACGTCCACTCGAGAGAACGGCGTCCCCCGAAATTTTATGTGGGTTGTTAACAAGCGTCAAAATGACTGTCGATAGAGCAGGACCGACAACCGCCGCCACGGACCCGACCGCGGCTCGAAAGATGATGCTGAGATAGCTGGTCACAGTCTCAATCGCAACGTGCGCCGTCCTACCACAGGCGAAACGAGTCGAGAATTCCGCAGAATCCCGATGAGCCATCCACCCAACCCTCCCGTCCGGCGGAGTATCGAGGTCGAATACTGGGTCATCGACCAGCAGGGAAGACTCGTCGAACCCGGAGAACTCGTCTCGGCAGCCCCGGGCGTCGAGCGGGAATTCGTCGAGCCTCTGCTCGAGATCAAAACGACGCCAGCAGAATCGACCGAAACATTGCGAGCGGAACTGTTCTCCCGGATACGGGCCGTTCTTCGCCGGGGGGCCGCAGTCGGCAAACGACTCGTTCCCCTCGCGACGCCGCTGGCGGACCAATCGATCGATCCACTCGGAAGTGACCGGATCCGCATCCAGCAGGCCGTCGTCGGCGACGACTTCGAGTACGTGAAACACTGCGCAGGAACACACATTCACGTCGAACAGCAACCCGAAACCGAGATCGATCAACTCAACACGTTGATCGCTCTGGATCCGGCACTCGCCCTGGCCAATTCTACCCCGTATGGCCGGGGTCGACGCCTGGCGAACGGTGCCCGATCCCTCGCGTATCGGCGGTTGGCGTACGCATCTATCCCGTACCAGGGACGGCTCTGGGCGTACGCCAGCAGCCGGGAGGAGTGGCTGAACCGTCGCGAGCAACGGTACGAGGAGTTCGTGGACGAGGCAACTGCCGCTGGATTCGATCGATCGACCGTCGAATCGGTGTTCGATCCCGAGAGCGCAATCTGGACGCCAGTCCAGTTGCGAGAGACGTTCGGCACGGTCGAGTGGCGCTCACCAGACGCCACCCTCCCCGACCAGACCGTTCGGCTAGCGGATACGATCGCCCGGATCGTCGAGCGACTCCGGAGCGCGAGCGTTCGTATCGGTGGCGATCGACCGCACATATCGGAGGACGAGTTCGTTCTTCCCGCCTATCAAGACCTCCAGGATTACGTCGACGATGCGATCCACGTTGGCGTCGGTTCCGCGAACCTCCGAGCGTACCTTGCGCGAATGGGCTTCGACGTCGACGCCTTCGACCCGATCGCCCACGAGTTCACCGGTGAGCCGTCGATCTCGCCGCAGGAGGCCCGGCGAATCCGGCTCGAGGCTGCCGATCGTCTCGAAGCGGTGATCGGAGGTCGGGACGTCGGTCCGTCGATCACCGCCAGTTCCTCTGCAAATCGGCGAAGTGACCAGCGAGAGCCGACGGGGGCACACACCGAACGAAATTCGAGAGACCCTTAGGGGAGGAGAGAGCCGTTACGATAATGCAACGACCGAGACTCGCCTTCTTGAATGCGGGCGAACACCGCGACGAAACCGGGGCCAATTTCCATCGGGAGGTGGATGCCGAACTCGAGGAATTTCACCTCCCATCCGGGGAGTTGCCACCAGCGTACGAGTACGACGGTTTCGTCGTATCGGGGTCGTGGGCCTCGGTATACTGGGACGAAGCGTGGATAGCGAACCTGAAATCATGGGCCAACGAGGCGATCGACCGGGGACTCCCCGCACTGGGCGTTTGTTTCGGTCACCAGTTACTGGCGGACGTCCTGGGTGGTCGCGTTACTGACATGGGGTCGTACGAACTGGGATATCGAAGCGTCCGCCACGATGGGACCGATCTCCTCTTCGAGGGCATTCCTCGCGAATTCACGACCTTTACCTCCCACTCCGATCACGTCAGCGAACTCCCGCCAGGGGCCGAGATCATCGCGAGAAACGACGTCGGAATTCAGGGATTCAGGCGCGATCGCGTCTTCGCGGTCCAGTTCCATCCCGAGTACGACCTGGAGATGGCGGAAACGGTCACGAAGAAAAAACGAGGTGAACTCGCTGAATCGCGGATCCAGGACGTACTCGCGGGAATCACCGCAGAAACGTACGAGGCGGCCAGACCGGCCACTCGTATCTTCGACAACTTCGCCGAATTCGTATCCAGTCGAGACGATCCCGTCACGGCCGGAAAGTGAGATTTATCGTTCGGTGAGCAACCTGCAGGAGGGGGCTCGATCGCGATCTCGGTGACGCAGACGTGGCAGTAGAACGGTTATCCCAGTGCTCCCCGCGTTCGAGTCGTTCGACGACCTGCCAACCGGCCACCGAGTGCGCCCCCGATTGCACCGACCAGTACCAATAGTACGGCGCTCGCGAGCAGCAGGACGACGACGCTGTCCAGCCCCAATCCGAATCCCCTGGCCCACGGCCCGAGGATCACCGCCGCGGGAAACGGCGGTAGCACCGACGAGAGTGCCTGTCCGAGCACGCCGATGACCGCCAGAGCGACGCCCATGAGTGCGCCGGCCGCCGCGCCGTCGCGCCACCCTGACCGCTGGAGATAGCCGGCGACAGCGCCACCCAGTAGCGGGGCGACGAACGACACGAACGGGAGAAAGCCAGCCACGATCGATACGAGCGCTCCCACGAACACCGCGATACCGGTTCGTCGTGTATCCATACATCATATTGTTCACCAAACGACATATAAATGGGCGGTGAACGGGCAGCGTTCCCGGCCGGTTCGACCACCGGAGGGGGAGCATTTATCCCGGACTCGTCCGCGTACTCATGCATGGGAAGTACCGACGACTTCGCGGACCTCGACGAACTGGTCGGGTACCTCACCCCGAGAGAGGACAACGAGATGATCAAGAGCTACCAGAACACGACCTCCGTGGCCTGTCCCATCTGCGACGACCCGTTCGACGACCTGGTCGTCTGCAAGGCCGACGAGACCCAACTCGAACTCTCGGAGGCACTGGACCTCTGTGTCACGACCGACGACGCTGGCCGGCCCTTCCTGTTCACCCACAAGTAGG
>JBNJDE010000076.1:0-11959 GCA_051744605.1 Halobacteriota archaeon | reverse complement strand
GGTCGCGCGATTTCATGCGAGGGAGGGGATTTGAACCCCTGGACCCCTACGGGAGCGGATCTTGAGTCCGCCGCGTTTTCCTGGCTTTGCTACCCTCGCACGCAATGGGGTGTCTGCGCCTGGTCCGCTTTAGGTTTGCGGACTCGGCCCGATACGAGCGAGTCTCGATGGGAAACCAACCGACAACCCGGTCCGTCCCGTAGCCGACTATATGGACGACCACACGCGCGACGCGTCCGTCGCGCCGCCACCGGAGGGACGCACGCCCACCGGGTGGCACCCCGACGCCGAGGTCTGGGAGCACGCCACGCTCCGCCGGGCGACGGAGCACGGGATTCGGTTATTCAACGCGGGCGCGTTTCACGACTCGCACGATTGCTTCGAGGACGAGTGGTTCAACTACGGGTCGGGGAAGACCGAGAGCGCGTTCCTTCACGGGATGGTGCAGGTCGCTGCGGGGGCGTACAAGCACTTCGACTTCGAGGACGACGAGGGGATGCGCCAGCTGTTCACGACGGCGTTGCAGTACCTGGAGGGGGTTCCCGAGGATTTCTACGGTGTCGACGTCGAGGGCATCAGGGACCTCCTCGAAGCGGCACTCGACGATCCGGCGCAGGTGGGCGAGTGGGTGATCCGTCTCGATGGAGCGGTGCTCGCGGCCCGTTCGGTCGATTACGAGTACGCCGAACGACTCCCGTAACCCAAGGGATTTGTGGCTCAGGGGCGTGCCCTTGCACAATGCGTGTGGCACAGCTGGGTGCCGGGCAACCGGAGGTCGCGGTGGTCGGATCCATCCACGGCGACGAGCCCTGTGGGGCGACGGCCATCGAACGCCTCATCGAGGACGACCCGCCGGTCCGGAAGCCCGTGAAACTCATCATCGCGAACGACGAGGCCCTGGAGCGGGACGTTCGATACGTCGACGCGGACCTCAACCGGTCCTTCGACGACGACGTTCCGGACGATGCCCTCGAACGCGGTCTCGCCGAGCAACTCGCCACCGAATTGCGAGGGACGACCGCACTCTCGATCCACTCGACGCAGTCGTATCCGTACCCGTTCGCCATCTCCGCGGGGATCGAAGAACACGTCCGGGCCATCGCGCCGAAACTATCGGTGCGGGCGCTCGTGGACACCGGATCCCCGAACGAGGGGCGCGTCTTCGAGACCGACGCCGACATCATCGAGGTCGAGGCCGGTCTCCAGAAGAGCGACGCGGCGGCGGAGAACGCGTACCGTCTCGTGCGCGAGTTCCTGACCGCGACGCGGGTGCTCCCCGGAGAGACCACCTCGAAGGAGCTTCCCTTGTACCAGATGGGCGAACCCATCGAGAAACCCGAGGCGGCCGCCTACGAGGTGTTCGCCGAGAACTTCTCGCGCGTCGAGGCGGACGAACCGTTCGCCTCGGCGGACGGCGTCCGGATCAGCGACCCGACCCCGTTCTACCCGGTGTTGCTCTCCGCGTACGGCTACGAGGACATCTTCGGCTATCGCGGCGAGAAACTCGGGAGTATCTCCGCGAACTAACGCCGGTCGGGCGGGCCGAGTTCGACCCGTTCGAGATCCCGGTCCAGGGCACAGTAATCGTGTGGTGGGTCGCCGAGCGTCTTCTCGATCCGATATTCCCGATCGAAGTCGGCGCCCATGGGCTCACAGAGGGCGTGGCTCGGACACTCGGTGTGTGGGCACGGGCCGGCGAGTGCGACCTTGCTGCCCGAGAACGCGCCCTTGGCGGGGACGTTCGCCTCGAACGGCACCCGCTCGACCTCGACGGCCAGTACGCCGCCGTCGTGGACGCCACACTCGAGTTCCTGTCCCCCGTCGCGAACCTCGGTCACCGTGTATCGGACCCCCTCCTCGAGATTGAGACACTGCTTCCGGTAGGGACAGTCGGCACAGACAGGCGCCTCCCCTCGATAGACGAAACTGGTGTCCGTCTCGGCGAGTCTCGTGCCGACGAGGGTGAGCGACATGGTCCCCGTAGGATCGGCTACCGGTTAAACATCTCGGCGTTTTTATGGTGGTTCCCACAGAATCCGCGGACGACGACCGATGTACCGACTGCTCGTCCCCCTCGACAATAGCATGGAACGCGCGAAGAAACAGGCCGCCTACGTCTCGGACCTCCCGTGTGCGAACGAGTCGGTCGAAGCCGTGCTCGCTCACTCGCTGACGGACGAGGAGCGCTCGGTGCCGGAGGACATGCAGCGGGCTGATCGCGTCGAGACGGTCCGGAGAACGATGGAGATGCTGGCGGACGCAGGCATCGACGTGGACACGGTCGACCTGTCTCCTCCACCGTCGGAGGGCATCCTGGAGCTCGCCGCGTCGGAAGAGTTCGACGAGATCGTGATGGGCGGTCGAAAGCGGAGCCCCACGGAGAAGGCGATCCTGGGAAGTGTCACCCAGACGGTCGTGCTGAACGCCGAGATACCGGTGACCGTTACGGGCGGTACCTGAGCCAGCCGAATCTACCCGTCGCGTGGGAGGGCGAGTCGGTCTGTCCTCAGTCGAATTCGAGTCGCGACAATCGGTATCGATAGGTCGGCCCCGCCGTCTCGACGACGAGATACTGGTTCCGCTTCGTCCGCTCGATTCTGTCGAAGTGATCGCCGAGATTTCCCGGATTCAGTGATTGTGGCGGGTCCTGCAGGGTGAAATAGAACGTTCCAGTGTCGTCGCCGCTCCCATCGGCGACCGCAGCGTCGACTGCGAGTGTCCGTCCATCGTTCTCGACGACGACGGTACCGGTGAGTTCCCAGGTCCGCTCGCTGTACTGGAGTTTTTCCCCACCGAGGTCTGGCCAGACTGTCTCGTTCATAGTGACGGTTCGACCTGTGTGTCCATTGACCTTTCGGCCCGAAGGCGGGTGCGGGGACGAGAAGGCGTGGGGATCGGGCATCGATTCCGGAGACGTATCGACCGTCGCCCGTGATCGCCACCGCTGTGTTAGCCGTCACGGCGACACACTGCTCGGAACTCCTCAGATCGATGACCGACGGAACACTGGTACACGCGGACGCAGTCGAAACAGACGCGCAGTCGAGATCTGAGCGTCCACTCTCTGGCATTGCACCCCGAGGAAGGAACTCAGTTCACGACATCGAGACCCCACGTCGTTCGCTGTCGGCACCTCGGATCGAACGCAGAGGTGCGATTCGCGACCGTTCCTCAGTATTCGGGTCGCTGGGCGCGGATGACCTTCGCGAGCTGCTGTTGCTCGTCGGCCAGCAGTTCGGTCAGGTCGTCGGCCGTGATGATCCCGACGAGTACGTCCCCTTCGCAGACCGGGAGCCGTCTGATGCCACTCTCTGCCATCAGTTCGGCGGCTTCGTAGAATCCCGCGGCGGATTCTATCGACGTCAGCTCCGTCGTCATCACGTCCTCGGCGGTCTGGGTACCCGGGTCGACGTCCGCTCCGACGACACGGAGGGCGAGGTCCCGGTCGGTGACGATGCCGACCGGTTCGTCTCCCTCGGTGATGACGATGCTACCGACGTCTTCCCTTTCCATCGAGTTCGCGAGTTCTTTCACCGACGTCCCTGGGTCAGCGGTCACGACCTCGCTCCGGGCCAGGTCTTCTATTGGCATGTAGATAGCCTCCGCAAGGACGTTCTTCCGCCAACCAGTTAAACAACTGTCATTATTCCCACTGGGTGGGAGGAGAACACGCATGGCCCGCGTGGCATGGGGCGTCTTCGCGGACAGATCACCGTTCAGCGCATCGTCGTCGCCAGAAGCGCGACGAGGTAGGCGTGCCAGACGATGGCGCCGGCCTTCGCTCGACCGGATGGTGCCGGCCGCGGTGGGTTTCGAAAGATGGCGTCGTAGACGAAGACCGTCGCGACGAGCGACCCGAGGAGCAGACCGATCCGGACCGGGAACTCCGTCACGATGCCGACGACGATTCCAGCGGCGAGACTGACCGCGATCGCGATCAGGACCCCGTCGTAGTAGGTCATCGACGTGACGTCGTTCGATGCTGCAATTTGCTCGCCGGGTCGGTCATCTGGCTGAACGATTTTCAGTGCCAGGGAACGATGGCTGGGTCGGTGATGTCTCTTATACGACCACCCGTGGCGGGCATAAGCCCCGCATCCGTAGCATACCATATGTGCCGGTGGGCCACCGACGGCCGATGGGGTGCGGTCGCTGCATGGACGCTCGTCCTCCTCGTGGCGACGCTCGTCCCTTCACCGCTCGAACGCAAGCCGAAGTGGGACCCGGTTGGCCCGGATACGGCTCTGCATTTCCTCGGTCACGCGGGGTATGCTCTCACGCTCGCGAACGCCTTCAGTGCGGAGCGCGACAGCGACAGGCAGGCGGCCGTCCTGTCGATTGCTGTCTCGGCCGGGTATGGACTCGTGATCGGTCGGGTGCAGCAGTGGGTGCCCGGTCGGGCGAACGAACCGTCTGACCTGCTGGCCGGTCTGCTCGGCACCTGCTGTGCGGTCGTTGTCTGGTACGGCCGTCTTCGTCCATCCGACCGGTTTCCGTGAGGACTCTTCGAGAACGACTGGCGGGCACTGGTGATCTGGCCGCTCTCACTCGCTCGTCAGCACCTCGTCCGGTCGAATACGGAGGACGACCCGCTCGGTCTGAATCGGGTTCTGATAGGAATCGACGTCCATGTAGCGCCGAGCGAGTTCGTCGATGTGGTCTCTCGCTCCGTCGGTGGTCACCTCGGTCACCGTTCCCGTCACCGAGAGGAACCGATAGGGGTCGTCCGGGTCGACCATGCTCACCGCAACTGTCGGGTCGGACCTGACGTTTCGCTCCTTTCGCCGGCCCCGTTCCGTATTGACCAGCAGGCGGTCGTCGGTCTCGTCGTAATCGATCCACACGGGTGTCGCGTGCGGGGTGCCGTCCGGCGAAATCGTCGTCACGTGGGCGAACGTGGCCTTCTCGAACAGGTCCTGGTAGGACGTCGGAATGGTCGCCATGTGCAGGACGTCGGCGTTCGTTCGATTAATTCTGTCGGCCGCGTGACCGATCCGTCGAGCGATCGGGACTATCACTCGATGACTCCCGTTCCGGGGTCGCGTGGGTCGGTTCACCCCTCGAACTCGGCACTCGCTCGGTCGACGGACTCGTTCAGGTCGTCATCGGTCGTAATCGCATCGTGCAACCACCGCTCGTCCGCTCCCGAGGTCGCCTCGACGATTCGGACGAAATCCGTCACCGTGATCGGTCCATCGTGGCGGTTCATGGCCCGATAGACGTCGACGAGTGTCCGTTCGCCGTCACTGCTTGCACGGACCTCGGCGTCGACGACGTAGAGCAGTTTCGCGCCGCGATGATACTCCGCCCGCGTCCCCTTCCACTCCGCGGGACTGGAAAGCGTCGTCTCCGGAGACGTGTCCTCGACCATCAGCCGTTCTCGAACGTCCGCGTCGGTGACCGGGTCGTACTGTTCTTCCATGACCCGATAGGAGTAGTACGTCGCGCTCGCTTCGCTGAACCACCGCATCTCGGGAGCCAGTTGGAACGACCGCTGTGAGTGAACGTACTCGTGGATCCAGACGCTCCCGACGGTCCCGTCCCAGAACGCCGTCTGCGCGATGTACCCACTATCGCCGAACATCATCCCGGCTGACGGGAGCGCACTCGGCGCGATGACCAGCGTCACCTGGCCGCTCGGATTCGGGTCGAAGGAGTACGGCGAGAGGAACTCGTCGAGGAAGTAGGCTTTCCGTGCCGGGTCGACGTCCATCTCGGCCGGTGCGACGACCGTCACGGGCTGGCCATCGATCACTTCCGTCGCCGAGGAGAGGTCGCCGACCAGCGCCCGTTCGCCGACAGTGACGACCCCTGCGTCGGGGTCGCTACCGACCGCTTCGAGTTCGGGTGGGAGCGACGAACGGGGGACGAACGCCCAGTTCTGGTGCTCGTCGGATAGTTTCGAGCGGACAGCGGCGACCTCGAAGTGCCTCGTCTCGTTCGACGCGGTCAGGTACGTGACGGTCACCGTCGTATCCCCCGAGACGTCGGTCACGACGGCCTCGGGTCCCGTGGCGAGTGGATTCGCTAGGGGCCCCGACGCCAGGACGACGCCCCCGAGCACACCGACGAGCACCACGGCTGCGACGACCGGTTTCAGGTTTCTTCGGGCCCACTGCGGTACTGGGAGTCGCTCGAGCATGTGCTATGCGGTGGCGTGTGTCGATGGACGGTCCCGTCCGGGGAGAGTCTTCCGGCCCCGAACCACTCCCGTCGATCACTGAAGTCCACGGACTGGCACCTCCATCGACAGACGGGGATGGTTCCCGCCTCGAAGGGGCGAACGACGGACGAAATCCGTCATGGGCTTACCGACGCCCGAACAGCCGCTCCCGAATCGAGCGCGAGGACGGCCGTTCGGTCAACAACACGGGCGTCTCGAGGCGATCCAGCGTTCCGAAGGACAGCGACCCGCGCACGATTCGTGAGAGCAATCCCCGCTCGGTCGCACCGACGATCACCAGGCTGTACGCGGCGCCGATCTCGCCGATCAGCGTCTCCACGTCGCCGGTCTCGATCCGGAGGTCGGCGTCGTCCAACTCGTGACTGCCAGCCCACTCCTCGAGGAAGTCCCGCCCTGCCTCCTCTTCGCCCGGTTCCACGACGTGCAACAACGACACGTCGACGCCGACCGAGTCCCGGAGAGCGCGGGCGACCTCTCCAGAGAGATCCGAGGAGGGACCGCCGGCCGTCGGCACGAGCACGTCCGAGAGGTCGAGTTCCTGTCCGTCCAGCACGAGGAAGTCACAGGGGAGTGTGTGGGTGAGTTCGTCGAGTGTCCCTTCAGCACGACCGCCGGCGAACTTCGTGGTATGGTAGCCCATCACGACGGTGTCGGCGTCGTTCGTCCTGGCGGCGTCGAATACCTCCTCGAACCCCCTGTGTGAGAGGATGGTCTTCGTCTCGATGGGGACGTCGAAGGGCGCCGCATCCGCTTTCGCACTCTGGAGCAGGTCCCGGGAGGTGGCGTCGATCTCCGCTCTGTGCTCGGACGCTGTCGCGAGCGACGTCTGATCGGGGACCGTGACGATGTGCGTCGCGAGGACACGCCCGCCCTCGTGCTGGGCGAGTGCACCGGCGAGCGTTATCAGGGCCGATTCAGTTCGGGGATTCGACAGGGCGACCATGATCGTCGGTCCGTCGGAACCGGTCGGGGCGACCGAGTCGGCAGCATCGACGACACTGTCCGGGAGTTCGTCCTCGCGATGGCGGATGTAATCAGACAGCACGCCGTGTTCTGTGGTGTTGCTCCGCGCGTACACGAAGTACCAGACGACGGCGGCGAGCACGAACGCCCCCGAGAGCGCGATCTCTAGTCCGTCCATGAACGCGACCAGGCCGAGCGAGAGCACCGCGCCCAGGATGGGGGTGATCGGATAGAACGGAACCCTGAAGTCGGGGTCGTATTCGGGGACGTCCGCCTCCCGGAAGACGATGAGCGCCGCGTTCATCAGCGCGTAGACGATGAGGTGGAGGACGCTGGCGGCCTTCGCCAGGACTTCGATATCCCGTCCCAGGAACGCGATGAAGACGACGATGAGGGCACCGGTCACCAGGATCGACCGGTACGGGGTCGCGTAGTTCGGATGGATCTCGTTGAGCCAATCCGTGACGATCTTGTCCCGTCCCATCGCAAAGTTGATGCGGGCAGAGGCGAGGATCGAGGCGTTCGCCGACGAGGCCGTGGCCAGAAGGGCGCCGATGGTCATGACACCGGCGGACGCAGCGGCGATCCCACCGATCGGGCCGAGGCGCTCCGGAAATGCGATCTCCGCTGCCTGTGCGACCGGTGCATCCAGACTGAGTTCGGGCCAGGGGACTACCCCGAGCATCGTCGTCACGAGGATCGCGTAGAGGACGGTGACGATCCCGACACTGCCGATGATGGCGATCGGGAGGTTACGGCCCGGGTTCTTCAGTTCCTCGGCGACCGTCGCGATCTTCGCATAGCCGAGGAAGGAGACGAAGACCAGCGCCGTGGCCGGCAGGATCGCCCCCGTTCCGAACGGAGCGAGTCCACCCCCGGCCGTCAGCGTCGAGTAATCGAAGGAGAAGAAGCCGGCGATGGCGAACGCGGTGAGGATCGCGAGCAGGGTGAAGACGATGACCGTCTGGACGCCTCCGGTCTCCTTGGCACCGATGTAGTTGACGCCGACGAAGACGAGTCCGGCCAGCAGAGCCCCGATCTGGATCGGGTTCAGGAACCCGATCTCGGGGAGCGGGACGAAGACGGCGAGATACTGGCCGAAGCCGATGCTGTAGAACGCGGAGGCGAAGGCGAGCCCCATCCAGTCACCCATCCCGGCGATGGAGCCGAACATCGGCCCGAGCGACTTGTTGATGTAGTAATACCCCCCACCGGCCTTCGGCATGGCCGTCCCGAGTTCCGAGATGGAGAGGGCGTTCACCATGGCGATGAGTCCACCGACGACGAACGAGACGACCACGACCGGCCCGGCCGCGTTCGCTGCGACACCGGGCAACACGAAGATGCCGGCGCCGATCATCGTCCCGATACCGATGGTCATCGCGGAGACCAGACCGAGGTCCTTGGCGAGTTCGTCCTCGCTCATTCGTTGGGGTTCTCGCGGGGGAGTGCGATGACCGGTCTCTCTGCGTTCGTCACCAGCTTCAACGAGAGGTCGCCGGAGAGGAACTGAACGAGTCGATTGCCCCCGCGGGAGCGGAAGACGATGGCACTCGCGTCGACCGACTCGGCCACGTCGAAGATCGCTCCGACGATGTCACGAGAATACGTGATCTCGTCGGCAGCGTCCGGGAATTCCTCGCGGAACGCCTCGAACGAGTCCGCGGCGATCGCTTCCGATTGCTCCACGGGCGTCTTGTCGGGAACGCCCTCCCCCTTCTCGACGACGTGGAGGACCGTCACCGCCGCCGGAGCGTAGTTACCGAGTGCCTGTGCGGTCGTTCTGGCATCGTCTTCGTTCGCGACGGGAACGAGGACGTGATCGAGCATATCCATGGTTGTGTCTTCGGTTGTCATCGTCGTCTTCGTGTTTCAGCGCTGTTCGTTGGTCCGGATCGCATCCCACACTGCTGCACAGTCCTCGCAGAGGTAGCCCGTGAAGCCGTCCACGTCGTGCTTCTCGACGCTGGTGGTCGACCCGCAGCGTTCACACTTCATCCCTGTTCGTCACCTCACGTTCGGCGTCGGTTCCCGTTCGATCCGTGAACAACCCGGTCAGGTCGTCGGCCTCGCCGCCCTGCGAGAGGACGGTCACGACGTCACCCGCCCGAATCTCTGTCTCGCCGTTCGGCATGATGACCTCCTCGCCCCGTTCGATCGCGACGATGAGCAGGCCGTCGTCGAGCACTCCCTCCTCCGAGAGTTCGCGTATCTTCGTCCCGGTGGACACCGCCGAGTCCGAGACGACGACGTCGACGACTCTCGCATCGCCCGCGAGCTCCTGAAGGTTCATGAGGTTGCTGACGGTGGCTGAGAGGGCGGAATCGGGGCCGAACGGTTGATACGGGTGGTGGTAGTCCCGCTGGACGAGTGCTTCGTCCTGGATCTCGAGGCCCAGATTCGAGAGGTCTCGCCCGATCCGGGTGATCTCCTGTTTGTCCTCACCGATGGCCTCCACGTGCAGGTTCTGTCGGCCGCTCATGACCTCTCGGACGTGGATGACGCCCGGGATCTCGAGAGCTTCTCGAGCGAAGTACTCGCGATGGGGGGTATCGGTATCGCACATGAACAGGTACGTGAGTTTCCCACCGATCTTCTCGTAATCGATGCTCGCGTGATAGCCCCGGATCACCTCGCGCTCTTCGAGTTGTCTGATGCGGTTCCTGACGGTCGCGGCCGAGACGTCGAGGTCGTCGGTGATGTCCGGGGCAGATATTCGGCGAGCGTCGAGGGCGAGGTAGTAGAGGATTCGCTTGTCGATTTCGTCCAGGGTCTGTGTCATGGATACCTTGGCCGTCCGTTGATCGGCGACTACTGTGAGCAGAACGGTGTCCTGATATCCACCATTTACGAATAGATAACGAAAGCCTTTCCGGTCACTGTTACCGAAAATTCTCCTCGGGAATATTGACGATGAGGAAATCCGTCCGGGCCCCGAGCTGTGCTGACCCTTCGAGACCCAATGAACGACCGACGATCGGGCACCACGTCCGGCGCCACGCAATAGGGATATCGCTGCAGCGGGTAGCCGAACACGATGAACGGCTCCGTCAGTACGGCCACCGACCCTACCGAGGCAGTCCTCTCGGAGTCGGCGCTGTCGGTCCACGGCGTCTGTGATTACGTCGCCAACGTGGCGACTGGCTGCCGACACGGCTGTGCGTTCTGTTATGTTCCCTCCACACCGCCAGTCAGGGCTCGGACGGAGATGATCTCGGCGAACGTGGCCGTCGACTTCCCGAGGGACGATTGGGGTGCGTACGTGCTCTACCGCGAGGACCTCGCCGACCGACTCGATGCCCACCTCGATCGAAAACGAACCTGGCGGGAGACCGACCTGGGTGGCGGCATCGTCGGTGTATCCTTCAGTACCGATCCATATATGGACGACCGGGCGGCCGCCATCGCCACCGACGTGGTCCGCGTGCTAGCAGAGCACGAAAAACCCGTCCGCGTGCTGACTCGAAATCCGATCAGAGCGTTGGACGACCTCGATACATTCGAGCAGGCTGGCGAGTACGTCACGGTCGGGACCTCGGTCCCCTCACTCGACGTCGAGGCCGTGGGGGCCCTGGAACCGTTCGCCCCACCGCCGGAACGTCGTCTCGAAGCCCTGCAGGCGTTCGCCGACGCGAGTGTTCCGGTGTACGTCCTGGCCTCACCGACGTACCCCGACCAGAACGACGGTGAACTCCGCTCGCTGCTCGAACGGATCGCGGCGGTCGATCCCGACGTCGTGTTCCACGAACCGTTCAACGTGCGTAGCGCCCGGATGCAAGAGACGATACGGGCGGCCAGCGAGGGTGGCTGCGACGAACTCGCGGCGACATTCGAGCGATTGACCGATATTGCCACCTGGGTCGAGAACGCGTTCGAACAGTCCAGACAGGTGCTGGCCATCGGCTCCGAGCTCGACTTGCCGATTCACCTGTGCCCGCATTACCAACTCACCCAAGCCGCAGATGGCGAGATCCGCGAGTGGTTCGAGGCATGGCGCGACCGACAACCGCCGGAGCGGTTCGGCGGTCGCCCGATGCCGACCGACCCGCCGGTACCTCCCACTCTCGAGTGACTGCGATAGGGGCGATCCATCCCGTAGATGACTGGCCCCGACCCATCCCCACCGAGATTCGAAGGTGGCCGACGACTGGTGCGGTCTCCGCTTCGCCTCCGTTCGTCGCTGCACTACCGTCCTACACCCCGCGTTACGCGCAGGACGTCGTTCGAAAATGCTGGCAAAACCCGTGGCACCCCGCGGCACGAAATCAGGTCTCTGTGACACCTTCGTTCAGTATGCCGACTCCGTCCGAGACGCAGATCGAGAACCGTGCCCGGATCCAGCTCGACACGACGAACAATTACGACACCGCCCACGGTGGCGTGGTGATGAAGTTGATGGACGAGGTGGGCGCGATGTCGGCGATGCGCGTCGCCGGCGAGACGTCCGTCACCGCCCGTGTCGAAGGGCTCGATTTCACGCGTCCGATCCCCCGAGATCGTCCGGCTAGATCCCGAGCCACTCGTCGTTTCGGACCTGATAGCCGTTCGACCGACAGAACTTCGCCGCTTCTCGGCGTACCGCTCGGGACGTCGGGAGCGTTTCCTTCTCGTGGATTCGCTCGACGATCCAGTCGGCGATGACTCGGATTCCTTCGTCGTCGTCATCGGCGTCGATTGCTTCGAGTTCCTCGAAGGTCTTCTCGTATGCCTTGCGCTGCGTCCAACGGAAATCCGTGTTCGGAAGCGTCTGGCTGGCTTCCACGACTCGTTTCATGGCCGCGGCTACCGTCGGTCGCTGGACCTGCACCAGGA
>JBNJDE010000075.1:0-11992 GCA_051744605.1 Halobacteriota archaeon | reverse complement strand
GTCCCACCCTCGGTCAACAGGACGTCCCCGGTCGGCTCCAGCCGCGAGAGTCGGTCGTGGTGGCGGGAGACCTCGGGTCGGCGCGCACTCTCCGCAGAGAGCGAGAAGAAGACGTCCTTGCTCACCGGGTCAGCGGTCTCCAGTTGGTCGGCGTGGTCGAGCAGGACCCGGTAGCCGTCGACCATCCGAGGGTGGCCCCGCGCCCGCCGCTCGACGAGTTCGAGCAGCGACCCCTCGTGGATGGCCGCCTTGACCCGCCTGATCTCGGCCATGGACACCCAGAGGTTGTGCTCGGCGAGGACGCTCTCGCGTTCGTCCGCTCTCATCTCGCGGACCTCCGACGGGTCGTGACTCGTACAGACCGGACAGGAGCAGGGGAAGTACTCGAGGTCCTCTACGTGTTCGGTGCCGCTGACGGTGAGATAGCGGTCATCGCGGGCGTAGATGGCGTACGCGGCGGAATCGAACAGGTCGGCCCCCATCGCGACGGCCAGCGCAAACATCATGGGGTGGCCGGCACCGAAGAGGTGGACGGGCGCGTCCGCGCCGAGACCCCGTTTCGCCGCGGCGAGGACGTCGATCATGTCGTCGTAACGGTACTCGTTCATCAGCGGGACGACCGCGCCGACCGGGAACACGTCGAGGTCGGTCCCGTAGGCGTGTCGAGCAGCGCGCTCGCGGAGGTCGGGGTAGGTCGACCCCTGAATGGGCGCGGAGACCAGCATGTCGCCCGTCTCGGCGTCCTCGGCGATGGCGAGTCGCTCCTGGGTGGTCGCCAGGTCGGATTCGGCGCGGTCGCGGTCGACGTCCGGCGGCGTCGGGAGGTCCACGGGCGTCCCGACGTCGGAGCCGATCGCGTGCTGGAACGCGAGGATCTCAGCGGTCGTCGTCGTGATCTCGCCGTACTCGGCGAGCTGGAACGAGCCCGAGTCGGTCATGATGGCACCGTCGAAGCCGAGGAAATCGTGCAGGCCCTCCGCGAGCGCCCGCTCCCGGAGGTCCTCGTCGCGCTTGATGATGTAGGAGTTGGTGATGAGCATCTCGACGCCGAACGCGGGGAAGCGTTCGGGTTCGATGGTGACGAGGTTCGGGTTGACGACGGGGAGGAGCGTCGGCGTCTCCACCGTCACGTCCGCCCGGGGAACCCGAAGCTCGCCGATGCGCCCGGCCGCGTCCTGGGCGCGTATCTCGAAGCTATCGCGCATTGGCCGGTGATAGCCGGGCGCGTCGCCTAACGCTTGCGCTCCGGGGCCGCCAGGTAGCGGAGCACTCCCAGCGCGGTGCGCGCGTCCCGAACGTCGCCCGCGAGCACCGACTCGTGCAGGCGCTCCAGGTCGGTCGTCTCGACCGCGATGTGCTCGTTGAAATCGAGGTCCTGATCGCCGTCCGGGGTACAGCCGGTCGCGACGTAGTAGTGGTGGACGGCGTCCGTGATGCCGTTCGCCGGCTCGAACGTCCCGACGTGTTCGACCGACTCGGCGACGTACCCGGTCTCCTCGGTCAACTCGCGATGGGCAGTCTCGTCCAGGTCGGCGTCGTCCTCCTCGACACCACCGGCGGGGAGGCCGTGATTGACCCGTTTGACCGCCTGTCGCCACTCCTCGATGACGACGACCCGACCGTCCGGGGTGAAGGGCAACACGACCACCGCCGGATCGTCGTGGAGATAATCGTAGTCCGTCTCGGTGCCGTCCGGGAGGACCACGTCCTCGGTGACGACGTCGAAGCCCGGACAGGTGTAGGAGACGACCCGGTCCCGGGTCTCCCACGAGAGGTCGCTCTCGGTCATGGAGAGGGCTATTCGCGCGCCCACAAAAAGCCCGCCGGTCGCTCCGGCCAGCATCGCTCAGAGGATGGTTCCGGACTGGAGGATGCCGATGAGGACGGCGAGGACCGGAATGCTGACCAGCGTCGTGACCATGATCGTCGTGCTGACGTACTCGGCGGCGTCCACCCCCGCGCCCTCACCACCGTACTCGATGGTGAGCATGAGCGGCGTGACCGCCGCCGGCATCGCACATTCCAGGACGAACACCCGCCCGACGACGGGATCTTCGAACCCGATACCGAGGGCGATGGCGGCCGCGGCGATCGGGGCGACGAACATCTTGAGCGTCGTCGGTGCCCAGACGCGGGTGATGGTGGCGCCGTAGTTCGTGTTCGCCAGCTGGATACCGAGCATGACGAGCATCACCGGAATGGCCGCGTCACCGGTGAGCGTGATGGTCTGCATCACGGTCCCGTCGCTGGGCGGGACGACGTCGATAAAGCGGGCGAGACCGGCGAGGAGGACGGCGTAGACGAGCGGGAGTTTGAAGACCTCGAGCAGCGCCGACCCCCAGTGCTGGCTCGTCCCCCGACTCGCGACGTAGACCCCGATGGTGTACATCAGCACGGACTGCACGGCGATGAAGAGCACCGCCGTACTCCGGCCGACCCCGCCGAACGCGAACGCCGAGAGCGGGATGCCGTAGTTCCCGGCGTTCGAGAAGGCCGAAGAGAGGACCAGGCCCGAACGCATCGGTCCGGTCTCGCCGATGGCACGGGCGGTAGACTCGGCCAGGCCGACCATGACCACGGTGAAGGAAACGACGCCGACGGCCAGGGTCGCGATGGCCTCCCCGCCGATCGAGGTGGTGGCGAGGCTCGCGAACACCAGCGCAGGGACCAGGATGTAGATGGTGACCGTCGAGAGTGGTTCGACCGCCACGTCCCGGTACTGGCCGAGGACGAACCCGACGCCAGCGATCGCCAGCACGGGGAGGATAGCCGTGGTCAGCGCGGAGACGAACGACACGCTATCGACCAGGAACGGCGCGGGCAAAAACCAGTGGGATTCGACGCTGCCGGTGCCGCGGGCACGAGGTGACGGGACGGCGGGCTGGCCCGGTCTAGAGGGGTGAGACCGGGAAGAATGGGGCGAGCCCGCGTTTCAGGGCCTGACGGCGGGTCGCCGATCGCTGGTTCGGGGGTGGGTAGCGGGCGATGCAGGGCGGTGGGCGGGTGGTTCAGTAATCAATGGTGGGTCGGTGGCGGCCGTAGCGGTTGGCAACCGGTCGCTGGCCGATCAGGCCGGCTGGACGCGCCAGGTCGTGGCCGAGGTGTACGACCACTTCTCGATCTCGAGATCGGGGGTGGACTCGGAGAGTTTCACCATCAGCGCGCCGATCTCCTTCGGGGACAGGCCGACGTCGTCCGCGATGAACTTGCTCTTGAAGTAGAGCTCACCGTCGGTGGCCTTCTCACGGAGATACCGGCGCAGGCGGGCTTCCTTGGAGTCGGGTTCGGAGGGCATTGTGACACTCATATTCGTTGCCTCGCTCGTTCCTATCGGCTGGGGGGAGTTATAGAGGGGCGAACGTTCGGTCCGTTTTGGCCGCTTTCACGGGGATGACGGGCGTCAGACGGACGTTTCACGAACGTTCGAGAGGGCTCGAGACCTTTTATCGAGGTAGCAGAGCCCGTAATTCGAGTTCTTGCATCGGTGGGTATTGGATCGCATCTAGCACGTATTCGGTCGGGACAGCGCCGATTTCGGGCACCAATTGTAGGGGTCGAGACGACGAGCGCGGGTCAGGCGACCTGCCATCTCCAGGCGAAGCGGGGGTCTGACAGCGGGCGTCTCCACCTGAACCGAGGGGCTGCCGGGCTCGTTTCCACCTGAACCGAAGGTCTGGCGAGAGTTGCTTCCAGGAGTCGAGTGCTACGGGAGAGTTACTGCCGTTCGTGCACCCAGAACGTCTCGTCGGTCGTGATCTCCTTCTTGAAGATGGGGACCACGTCCTTCAGGCGATTGATGCCGTCCTCGACGGTGCGGAAGGCCTCGGTCCGATGTCCCGCCAGGACAACCACGAAGACGATGTCCTCGCCGGCCTCGATGCGGCCGACGCGATGGTGCAGCAGGACCTCCTCGACGCCGTCGCGTGCCTCGAGGTCGGCCGCTATCTCGGACAGTCGTTCCTCTGCGACCCCCTCGTACTTCTCGAAGGTAAGCGAGGTCGTGTAGTCGTCGTCCTCGTCCTCCTTCGCGCGCACGCGGCCGGTGAAAGTGGCGATGGCGCCCGCGTAGTCGCGTCTCGAGGAGCGTTTGACCGCGGCGACGAGGGAGCCCAGGGTCTCGTAGGGGTCCGCCGCCTCGATGGCGTCGATCGCTGCGTCCACATCGAGGTCTCCGGACTCGACGCGGAGGACCGGATCGTGCGCGTCCACGTCGCCGTCGGTCACGTGCGGGAGACGGGCGTCGGGAACGCCGACGACGAGCCCGTAGTCGTGGTCACGGGCTACCCGATCCATGACCTCCTCGAAGGTGAGCGCCGCTCCCGACGCTTCCCACCCGTCTGCGGTCACCGTGAAGCCGTCCTCGGCGGCCCGAACGATGGCGAGCCGACCCCGCTCTCGGAGTCGCGGCGCGAGTCGCTCGACGACCGATTCGGGGTCGGTCGACCCCGTCGCGATGCCAAGTGCCTGCATGTGGTGCATTCCGGGTGCTGGCGGCTTGTAGGTGTCGCCCGTGGGCCGGCGGTGACAATCCTTAAGAGCGCAACCGGGCTACTCCGCGGTAGCATGAGGGCCGTGGTTTCGCTCGGCGGCAGTGTACTCGCACCCGACCTCGACCCCGCGCGCGTCGCAGCCCACGCGAGGGCCATTACGCGACTGGTCGATGCGGGGGTCTCGGTCGGCGTGGTCGTCGGTGGCGGCGGCGTCGCCCGTGACTACATCGAGTCCGCCAGAGCGCTCGACGCGAACGAGATCGAACTGGACGACATGGGTATCGCGGTGACCCGACTGAACGCTCGACTGCTGATCGCCGCACTCGACGACCTGGCGGCGCCGTCACCGGCGACGACCTACGACGAGGCGAAAGCGGCGCTGCGCCGGGGCGACGTCGCCGTCATGGGCGGGGTGATGCCCGGCCAGACCACCGACGCCGTGAGTGCCGCGCTCGCCGAGTTCGTTGAGGCCGACCTCCTCGTCTACGCGACCAGCGTACCGGGCGTGTTCGACGCCGACCCAAACGAGGACGACGAGGCGACGCGCTTCGACCGGATGACGGCGGCCGAACTGGTCGACGTCATCGTGGGCACCGAGATGACCGCCGGTGCGTCCGCACCGGTCGACCTGCTCGCCGCAAAGCTCATCGAGCGCTCCCGCATGCGGTCTATCGTCCTGGACGGTAACGACCCCGAGGCTGTCGTCGACGCCGTTCTCGACGGCGACCACGACGGAACCGACGTCGTCCCGGACGGGAGCCAGGCCGAACTCCAGCAGTGGGCGCGCCAATGAGACCCGAAGACGATCCGTACGTCCTCGAGGAGGAGGGCGAGAGACACGCGTTCTGGGCGGATACGGTCGCCGACCGGGTACTGGCCCGCGATCCGGCAGAGCCGATCGTGATCAAGGGTGGCATCTCGCCGTCCGGCGTCCCGCACCTCGGCAACATGAACGAGATCCTCCGTGGGTACTTCGTCGCCGAGGTCCTCCGGGAGCGCGGGTACGAGGTCCGCCAGATCTTTACGAGCGACGACCGCGACCCGCTCAGAAAGCTCCCGCGAAAGCTGGCGAATCTCGACGGCGAGATCGTCGACCTCGGTGACGTCAACGCGGGCGCCCTCGGTCGAAACCTGGGGAAGCCCTACACCGACATTCCCGACCCGTTCGGTTGCTGTGACTCGTACGGGGCGCACTTCTCGAACCTCATCGCGGAGAGCGCCGCCGCACTCGACGTCCCCGTCGAGATGGTCTCCAACACGGACCTCTACGAGGACGGCGACCTCGAGGACGTGACGCGATACCTCCTCGAACGCGCCGACCTGGCCCGCGAGGTCCTCGCGGAGTACCAGGCGAAGGTCGACGAGGACTACGTCCCCTTCAACCCCATCTGCGAGGCGTGCGGCATGGTCACCGAGACCGTCACCGCCGTCGATCCGTCGGCGGGCACGGTCGATTACGTCTGTACCGACATCGAGGCGGGCGACCGAACCATCGAGGGCTGTGGCCACGAGGGGACCGCCACCCTCCGCGAGGGGAAACTCCCCTGGCGCTTCGAGTGGCCCGCCCAGTGGCAGGAGCTCGGCGTCGACTTCGAGCCGTTCGGCAAGGACCACGCCGAGGGCTCCTGGCCCAGCGGTGTCGACATCTCCCGCAACGTTCTCGAATCGGTCCCACCGGTCCCGATGGTCTACGAGTGGTTCACCCTGAACGGAGAGCCCTTCTCCTCGTCGGCGGGCAACGTCGTCCTCGTCCAGGACGTCCTCCGGCTGCTCGAACCGGCCGTCCTCTTGTACTTCTTCAGCAAGGACCCGAAGAAGGCCCGCGACTTCGATATCGAACGGCTGGACCAGCTCGTCGACGAGTTCGACCGGTTCGAGGCGACCTACTTCGGTGAGGTCGACGCGACCGAGGACGAGCAGGCCCTCGCAGACCGCGTCTATCCGCTCCTCGTCGAGGAGCTGCGAGAGGAGCGGATCCGCATCCCCTTCACCTTCGCGGCGGTCCTCGGGATGACCGACGACCCCGACCTCCGCGAGGAGATCGCCCGCCGCGAGGGGCACATCCCGGCGGACGCCCCGCGGTGGGCCGTGGAAGCCGCACTCGACCGCGTCGAACTCGCCCGGGAGTGGGCGCGACGCACGGACAACGAGTTCAACTACGACCTCAAACGCCAGCACATGCCCGAGGTGACCGTAGATTCGGCGACTGCGGCAGCCCTCGAGGACCTGGCGGACTTCGTCGAGGCCGGCCACACCCCCGAGGAGATACAGGGAGAGATATTCGAGGCCGCTCGCCGCCACGACGTGGCGGTCGGCGAGTTCTTCGAGACCGGCTATCGACTCTTCTTCGACGAGGACCAGGGCCCGAAACTCGGGACGTTCCTGGGCAAACTCGACACCGAGTTCGTGCTGGCACGGCTCCGTCGCGAGCGGTGAACCGCAGTCCGCTCCACAGCGGCCCGCGAGAACGCCGAAACCCGAATACATTTCCCCGCACGGCCCCCCATTTCGGACAATGAATCCCTGGACCTGGGTCCTCCTCGGGGTGCTGGGATACTGGGCCGCCGTCGCGACGCTCGCGTCCCGGGACCAGCTCCCCGAGTACGTGGGGACGATGGGGCCCATCCTCACGATCCACACGAAGCGAGGGCGACGGTTCATCGAGCGGATCGCCGAACCGGAGCGCCTGTGGCGGGCCTGGGGGAACTTCGGGCTCGGCTTCGCGCTGGTGGTCCTGGTCGGCGTCTTCGTCCTCCTGGTGTTCAACGCCGTCACCGTCGTCCAGAACCCGCCAGCCCCCTCCGCCGCGACCCAGCCCCAGAACGTCCTCGTCATCCCGGGCGTCAACGACTTCCTCCCGCTCGCGGTCGCCCCGGAGATCGTCCTCGGCCTCTTCATCGGAATGGTCGTCCACGAGGGCGGGCACGGGATCCTCTCGCGGGCCGGCGACATCGACATCGAGTCGATGGGCATCGCCATGCTGGCCATCATCCCCATGGGCGCGTTCGTCGAACCCGACGAGGAGAGCCAGCGGGCGGCCGACCGCGGCAATCAGGCCCGCATGTTCGCCGCCGGTGTGACGAACAACTTCCTCGTGACCGTCATCGCCTTCGGGTTGCTGTTCGGGCCGGTCGTCGGCTCGATGGGTGTCGCCTCTGGCGCGGCCGTCGGCGGCGTGCTGCCCGGATCGGCGGCCGACACGGCGTCGATCGACCAGGGCGACCGGATCGTCGCGGTCGCCGGAACCGACGTCGAGACGAACGACGACCTGAACGAGGCGCTCGCGGCCACCGAAGCGCAGTCGGTATCGGTCACGCTGGCCTCGGGCGAAGTGACGACGGTGGAGCGACAGTTGCTGGTGACGGGGATGGCCGATCCCTCGCCCTTCGCCTCGCTCGGTGTCAATGCCACCATCGCGTCGGTGAACGGCGACCCGATCCGGACCGAACCGGAACTCACCGCGGCACTCGAAGAGGAGACGATGGTCACGGTGACGGCGGCGGATGGTACCTCGACGACCGCCGCCGCCGGTGCCCTGGTGACCATCGCCGACGACGGGCCCGCCGCGGCGGCCGGCTTCCCCGCCGAGGAGACGGTAACCGTGACCCACATCGGCGATTCGCGGATCGTCGACCACACTGATCTGCAGTCGGCACTCGGTGCGCTGGACCCGGGCGAGACGGCCTCGGTCACCGCCGTCGTCGACGGTGAGACGCGAACCCGGGACGTGACCCTCGGCGAACAAGCCGACGGGTCGAGTTACCTCGGCGTCAGGGTCTTTTCTGGCATCAGTGGGATGGCCGTCTCCGACTTCGGCACGAACCTGTATCCGGCCGAGACCTACCTCTCGATCCTCGGTGGCGACGCCGCCGGCGACGGCTTCACCGGCTTCATCCGCACCATCGGGACGGTCCTCATCCTGCCGTTCATCGGCACGTTCGGCGCCGCCGGACTGGAGTACAACTTCGCCGGCTTCGTCGGCTGGAACCTGAACTTCTTCGTCCTCGAGGGGCCGCTGTCCCCCCTCGGCGGTGGGGCGTTCGTCCTCGCGAACGTGCTGTTCTGGACCGGGTGGATCAACCTCAACCTCGGGTTTTTCAACTGTATCCCGGCGTTCCCGCTGGACGGCGGTCATCTCCTCCGGATGGTCGCCGAAGCGGTCGTCTCCCGCCTCCCCATCGAGGACCGGCGCTCGGCGACCAGAGCGGTGACCACGAGCGTGGGACTGGTGATGCTCGTCAGTCTCGTGGTGATGGTCTTCGGGCCGCAACTGCTGTCCTGATCACTCGACGCCGGTCCGCTCGGCGAACTCCTCGGGCGTCTCGTGGATGCGCTCGAAGTCCTCGAAGTACCGCTCGTGGTGGCGGATGAACTGTTCGACGATCCAGGCGGAGAACTCCTCGTCGAAGGTCCAGCCCGCATCGGGGAGGGTAACGTCGAAGCGCTCGTCGGTGGCGATGGCCCCGTAGACGTGGTAGAACCCGAGAACGACGTCGGCGAACTCGCGTGCCGTCCCGCCGACCGCTTCGCGTTTCTCCGCGAGGTGCGAGCGGCCCGCCTCGGTGAGGGCGAAGTACTTCCGCTCCGGTTCGTCCTCGCGCTCGACGCGTTCGGCCCAGCCCTCCTCGTCGAAGGTGTGCAATATCGGGTAGACCGATCCGTAGGACGGTTCCCAGTGGCCGCCACTGATCTCGGTCATCTCCTGGAGGATCTCGTAGCCATAGCGCGGCCGCTCCGCGAGGAGTTCGAGGACGAGATAGGAGACGAGACCCTTCGGCGGACCGCTGGTGCGCATTCGAGCGTGGATTTTCGAGCCGCGAGTATACCCGTTTCGGTCAGTCCTGCGCCGACCGCCACTCCGGATCGAACGGGGCGGTCTCGTCGGCCGGGGCGGCCTCGTTGCGTTTCCCCGACCAGTCCTCGATGGTCAGTCGGAGTATCGCCGTTCGATCGACCTCCTCGTCGGTGATGGACCGATAGTCGTCGCCCGGCACCGAGCGCGGGGCGTACTTCGCCATCAACCGGGCGAGGACGGTACGTTTCGCATCGCTTTCCTCGAGCAGCTCCGTCGTCCCGTGGGCGACGACGCTCTCGTACTCGGTGTCGAACGCCGCGGCCTCCCGGGCGTGGATGATCTCGCCCATCGTCGCGACGGTGAACGCGCCGGGCGATCCGTCGCTGGCCACGGCGGCCGTTCGACCGGCCGGCGAGACGTGGACGGCTATCGCGTGGGGGTCGGGCTGGTAGACGTAGAGCAGTGGAGTCGGCACCGGTTCGTTCCCGTCGAGGGTCACCAGCACGCCCCAGGCGTGTCGTTCGAGGAATCGCCGGATGGACTCGTCGTCGGTGACCGCTCGCGACCGATAGCGCGGGCGGTGTCGGTCCGCGTCGACCATACCAACCGGATTCGGCCCACCACGAAAAGCGTGAGGGCTGCCCCTCTAGAAACGCCCTTCAAGCCTGGCTGTATATCGTGGGATATGGCCGACGTCCCACCCACCGACGAAGGATGGTTCGCGTTGCACGATTTCCGGGAGATCGACTGGAAGGGCTGGCGAGACGCCCCAGTGCGGCGCCGCGAGGCCGCCCTCGAGGAGGCGAGATCGTTCATCGGCGAAGCCGAAGATATCGGGGACGGCGAATCCGCCATCTTCACCATCGCCGGGCACAAGGCCGACCTCCTCGTCCTCCACCTGCGTCCCACCCTCGACGAGGTCGAACGACTGGAACGGGCCTTCGAGCAGACGACGTTCGGTGGGTTCACCGAACAGACGACCTCCTTCGTGTCGGTGACCGAGATCGGCGGGTACACCGCCCCCGAGTACTTCGATGACCCCGAGAGCGTGGACACCGGCCTCCGCCGGTACATGGAGTCGAAAAAGCACCCCTCGATCCCCGAGGACGCCTACGTCTCGTTCTACCCGATGGCGAAACGGCGCGACCCAGAGTACAACTGGTACGATACCCCACTCGAGGAGCGCGCCGAGATGATGGCCGAACACGGCGAGACCGGCAAGGGCTACGCCGGGACGGTCACCCAGATCGTGACCTCGGCGCTCGGCCTCGACGACTGGGAGTGGGGGGTCACCCTCTTCGGGACCGACGCGGTCGCCCTGAAGGACATCGTCTACGAGATGCGCTTCGACGAGGCGACCGCGAAGTACGGCGAGTTCGGGCGATTCTACGTCGGCCGCCGCTTCCCGGTCGCCGACCTCGACGCGTACATGGCCGGCGAGACGGTCCCGGTGGACGCCGACGCGTCCGGCGAGACGGACGAGGCGGCCACGACCGGCGAACACCCAGGCGGCCACGACGACCACGGCGGAGACGAGCACGAACACGGCGAGGGCGGACATCCCGGCGGACAGGGCGGCCCTCCCCATGGAGCGGGCGACCATCCCGACGGTGAGAACGAGGGCGAGGAGACGGGCTCCGACACCCCGAGCCTTCGCGAGGAACTGGCCGACCTGGACGTCTACGGTGGCAAACCCCACGGCGAGGACGTCTACGCACTGGCGCTGTACTCCGAGGCCGACCCCGAGGAACTCGCCGACGAGGTCTACGGCCTCCGGTCGAACTTCGACCACTACGACACCCACGTCAAGACCGCCGTCTACGAGCCTCGCGAGACCGGCAACGCCGCCGTCGTCAGCATCTGGGAGACCGAATCGGCCGCCGACACCGCGAGTGGCTTTCTCTCCGAACTCCCGGGCGTGGTCGGCCGGCCAGGGGAGAGCGAGGATGGCTGGGGCACGATGGGGATGTTCTACACCGTCGACCCCGACCACCGCGAGGACTTCGTCGACGTCTTCGACGACGTGGGCGAGATGCTCGGGGACATGGACGGCCACCGCGAGACGACCCTGCTGGTCAACCGCGAGGACGAGACGGACATGTTCATCGCCAGCCAGTGGGACTCCCGCGAAGACGCGATGACGTTCTTCCGCTCCGACGCCTTCGGCGAGACCGTCCAGTTCGGTAGAGACATCCTCACCGACCGTCCCCGCCACGTCTTCCTGGCCTGACCGCACCAACCAGCATTTCTACTGGAGATCTGATCGTACCGCTGTGTTGCGGTTTCCACTCGAACTAGAGGGGTGGGGGTCGCCATCGTCACTGCAATGGGGCGGTCGATGCAACGCGGAGGGTGAGCCAGATATGGCAGAAATACCGTTACTCGGTTTTCTCGCAGGCCGCTCGAAAAACTGCGCCGGCCGGGAGTCCCGCGAGCGAGCGAAGCGAGTGAGGGGGACGCCGTTGGGCTTTGCCCAACGGAAATTGAACCAGAGCCAGACGGTCCTGCTCACCTCGCTTCGCTCGGCTGCGCGGGCTGCGACTGGCAGGGTTCAATTCCCTGTGCTCGTTTTCCTCACCCGTTTGCTCGCGATGGCGCAGCCATCGCTCGCGGGTTGGGGTTCGGAAAACTGCGCCGGCCGGGAATTGAACCCGGGCTATGAGCTTGGGAAGCTCATGTCCTACCACTAGACCACCGGCGCTCGCAT